>JBBQIB010000629.1:0-1500 GCA_038324515.1 Burkholderiales bacterium | reverse complement strand
GCAAGGACGAAGTGGCGGCGATCACCGAAGCCGCGATGCGCGGCGAGATCGCCGACTACAAGGACAGCCTGCGCCGCCGCGTGGCGCTGCTGGCCGGCGTGCGCGAGGACGCGCTGCAGCAGGTGTACGACCAGCGCCTGCTGCTCAACCCGGGCGTCGAGACCTTCGTGCAGGCCTGCCAGCGCGCCGGGCTCAAGACCTTGCTGGTCTCGGGCGGCTTCACCTTCTTCAGCGAACGAATCCGCCATCGGCTGGGGCTGGACTTCGCCCGCGCCAACAGCCTGGGGCTGTTCAACGGCCGCCTGACCGGCACCCTGTTCGACCGCCCCTGGGGCGACATCTGCGACGGTGCCGAAAAGCGCCGGGTGTTGCTGGAAGTGTGCGAGCTGATGGGCATCGCCCCGGCCCAAGCCATCGCGGTGGGCGACGGCGCCAACGACCTGCCGATGATGTTGGTGGCCGGCCTGTCCATCGCCTACCACGGCAAGCCTGCGGTGCGCGATCAGGCGATGGTCTCGATCGAATCCGGCGGCATGGACCGCGCGCTGGAGCTGCTGCAGGCTTGACGGTGGCCAGGAGGCTGCAGCGGTTGAGGCAGCACATCCGCGCAGACTTTGCAATCCCTCCAAATTTGCTGTTTTGCAGGTTTTGCCAATCATCTGCGCGCGGAGAATATGACGGCTTCGTCTCGCCAGCCAAACAGGTCCGTGTTCCCGCACATGTCCCAGCCCACCCCCAGACACCACGCGCCAGACCAGCGGTCGGCATCCGACCTGCCGCACCTGCGCAGGGCAGACGGCGGGGCTTGGCTGGTGCTGCTGGCCGACGACAATGCAGTCAACCGCGAAGTGGGTACCGCGATGCTGCGGCTGCTGGGGCTGCAGGTGCACACCGCCGAGGACGGCGAGGACGCGCTGCGCATGCTGACCGGGATGGCCTACGACTTGGTGCTGATGGACCTGCAGATGCCACGCCTGGACGGCTTTGCCACTACCCGCAGCCTGCGCGCCCTGCCCGGCCTGCACGCGCTGCCGGTGATCGCCGTCACCGCCAACACCAGCCCGCAGAGCCGCCATGACTGTATCGCCGCAGGCATGGACGGCTTCGTCAGCAAGCCGATCGACATCCTGCTGTTGGCCGAAGCGCTGCAGCGCTGCCTGCCTGCAACGGACTTGATCGGGCGTGACAAGAAATGATCGGGCTCGATCGGGCTTGATCGGGCGCGCCGCAGTTTGCCGTGCGGTGCCTGGTCGGTCGGAAGCCTGTCAGCAGCCCCGTTATAAGCCCCGACAGAAGCCCCGTCAGAAGCCCATCGATGCGAGCAGGTCGTCCACGTCTTCCTGGCCCACCGCCTTGTCTGGCACCTGCGGCCCGGCCAGCTGGTTCTTGTCGGGCCCGGGCATCAGCGGCGCCCCGCCTTCGCTCTGCGCCAGCATCTGGCGCAGCTGCTGCTCGGCGTGGCCGATGATGGCCACCACTTTCTTGATCACCTGGCCAGAC
>JBBQIB010000628.1:0-1505 GCA_038324515.1 Burkholderiales bacterium | reverse complement strand
TCCGCCGCTTTGCGCCAGGCCAAGCCGCACGACTGGGCCGCCAGCCGCCTGCGCATCGGCCTCGTCGTGAGACACCAGCACCGTCGGCAGGCCCTGCGCTGCCGCATGGTCGAACACGAAGCGCCTGAAGTCGGCACGCAGCGCGGTGTCGAGTTTGGAGAAAGGCTCGTCCAGCAACAACGCTTCGGGCTCGGCCAGCAAGGTGCGCATCAGAGCCACACGCGCGCGCTGGCCGCCTGACAAGGTGGCCGGGTCGCGCTTGGCGTAACCCGCCAGGCCGGCATCCGCCAAGGCCTGATCGATGCGCTGCTGGCGCGCGACCATCGGGCGCACGCTGGCGGGCAAGGCAAAGGCCAGGTTGCCGCCGACCGTCAGATGCGGGAACAGCAGATCGTCCTGGAACAGGATGCCCAGCCTTCTTTTTTCCGGCGGCAGGCTGACCAATGCGCGCGGGCCGATGGAAACGCCGCCGCTGGCTTCAAAAGCCGACTCGAGCGTGCCGGCCATGTAGGCCAGCAGGCTGGACTTGCCGCAGCCGCTGGGGCCCATCAGGGTCAGGCACTGGCCGGGCTCGACCGTCGCGCTCAGCGGACCAAAGAGCAGCCTGCCGCCCACGCTGAGCTGCACTTGATCGAGCCGCAAGGCGGCGTGTGGCGTTGCCATCGGGGTTGGACTGTAAGGGGCGGGGTTGAGGGTAGGTGCAGAGGGGTGTCGCGGGCGCCTGCAGCGAGTACGGGTGGCGGGTCGGTGAAGCGGCCCGCCCACTCAGCGCGCCAGCGCTCGGCCAGGCCGCCACAGCAACTTGGGCAACCAGGCCGCGGCCAGGTACACCGCCAGCGGAAAAGCCGCCTGCAGCAGCGCCCACGTGGCGATGACGCGGCGGTCGGCGCCGCCGGCCAGCGTCACGGCTTCGGTGGTCAGCGTGGCCACACGGCCAGCACCTGCAAACAAGGTCGGCAGGTACTGGCCGACGCTGACTGCAAAAGCCACCGCCACGGCCAGCAGCACCGGCTTGAACAGGATCGGCAGCTTGATGCGCCAAAAAACTCGCCAAGGTGATGCGCCCAGGCTCAACGCGGTGCGGCTGTAACGCTCGTCAAAAGCCCGCCAGGGATCAGCCAAGGACAAAAACAGATAAGGCAAGACGAACACCAGATGCGCCCACACCACGGCCCAGAAGCGGCCGTCGGCCCCGGTCCAGACCAGCAGCACCTGCAGGCCGAACAAAAACGCCACCTGCGGCACCAGCAGCGGCAGATACAGCAGCCACAGGGTCTTTGACGCTGCCTGAGCGGATGAGTGCGCGTGGCCTGCGCTGGCCGCAACTGCCGATGCAGTTGTTGGGGCAACCACGCCGCTTCTGCTGCGCAGCAAGCGCCGGCGCGATTCGTTTTCCAGGCAGGCCAGTACCAGCAGCAAAGCGATCAGCGTCGATGCGCCGCCCAGGGCCAGCGTGGTCAGCGCCGGCTGGCTCAGGCTGCTGGCCTGGCGTTGCCAGTTCTCCA
>JBBQIB010000627.1:0-1515 GCA_038324515.1 Burkholderiales bacterium | reverse complement strand
CTGGCTGGTTCGAGGCGACGCCGCCAGCAGCGCGTCCTGGCGGATGGGCGCCAAGGGCGCACGCAGTTCGTGAACCACGGTGGCCAGGAATTCGTCTTTTCTGCGATCGGCCACAAGCAAGGCTTGTTCGCGCGCTGCCAGCTCGATTTGCCTGCTCTTGCGCTCGGTGATGTCCCGCGTGATGACGGTGACTCCGTCATCCCCGGGGTAGATGTGGCTCTCATACCAGCTCAGAGACGGGGCCAGGTGTTCCGTCACCGCTGGCCGGCCCAGGGCTGCGGCCTCTTGCAGCTGAAGCCACCAGTTCGAGCCCAGCGCCTGCGGGATCAGTGAATCGATCGAGAGCCCCAGCAGTTCAGCCCGGGGCCGGCCCAGCAGGCGCGCGGCGGCGTCGTTCACAAAGGTGAAGCGCCACTCGCGGTCGCAACTGACCAGGGCGTCGCTGATGCTGTGCAACAGGGACACCAGCGGCGTTTCCGCCGGCATCAGCCGATGCTGCTCTTGTCGCGCGGCGCCGCCGTGCAGCTCAGCGACCGTGCATGCAGACGCTTGAGGCATGTCAGCGGCGGGCGTGCGACCGCCCCACTCGCTCGGCGGCTTCCAGGCTCTGGACCTCTTCAGCCGTGTCTGGCGCTGCATCGCGGGCGGCCGGCTCCACCTTGCCGGCGTCGACAAACTTCTTGACCGATGCACGGTGCCTGCGTGTGGCGGTGTAGTTCCCCTCGCCTTGCAGGACAGGGTCGGCGGCGGGAGTGTCGGGGTCGACGGGCGGACGCGAATCATGCAAGGGCTTGTTCACAGACAGTCTCCAAGAAGGCGGGCGAAACGGGTGTGTCTCGCCAGCGCATCTTGTTCATGTCTACGAGGCCTGGGAACCGGCATTCGGGCCGAACCGCTGTCAGTCAATGCCTACAGAGGATCGTGTCCACATCTGCAGCCGCAAATGGGCAGGAGGCCGACGACGCGCTGTGCAGTTCAGCGCAAGCGGCCCAGATAGTCAGGCGTGGCCGCGCCGCCGGTCCACGGCTTCGATCTTCAGCTGCTGCCGATACTTGGTCACCGTGCGGCGCGCCACCACCAGGCCTTGCTGCGCCAGCTGCCTTGTGATGTCGGCGTCCGATAGCGGCTCGTCACCGGCCTCTTCCTGGATGATGTCCTTGACCAGGCTTCGAATGGCGGTGCCGGAACACGCGCGCCCGCTGGCGCTGATCATGGCCCTGGAAAAAAAGTACTTCAGCTCGAACACGCCGACCGGCGTGGCGATGTACTTGTTGTTGGTCACGCGTGACACGGTGCTTTCGTGCATGCCCACCGCATCGGCCACTTCACGCAAACCCAGCGGCTTCATGGCCATGGCGCCGTAGTCCAGGAAGTTGCCCTGCCGCTCCACGATGGCTGCGGCCACATCAAGAATCGTCGAAAAGCGTTGTTCGACGTTGCGCAGTGTCCACCTTGCCTCCTGCAGGTGTGCGCCCATCTCGCCGTCCTTGTCCGTGCGATGGCGATTGAACAGCT
>JBBQIB010000626.1:0-1517 GCA_038324515.1 Burkholderiales bacterium | reverse complement strand
TCACGGGTGGCGATGTGGGTGAACAGCGTTTGCCGCGTCACATAAAGTGAGCCCTTGGAGCCCAGGATACCGGGTGCAAAAGGCGGCACCGGGCCCGAAGCGTTGCCAAAACTGGCCAGCAGGCCAAAGGGCCGCAGGCAGTTCAAACTGCCCTCAAAGGTGTCTTTGCCCACGCTGTCATAAACCACCTTGACACCCTTGCCACCCGTGATGTCCTTGACGCGCGCCACAAAATCTTCGCTGTTGTAGTCGATGGCATGTGCCGCGCCATGGGCCAGGGCCAGCTCGCACTTGGCGGCACCGCCTGCGGTGCCGATCAACTGCAGCCCCAAGGCCTTGGCCCACTGGCAGGCGATCAGGCCCACACCCCCAGCGGCGGCGTGAAACAGCACGAAGTCACCGGGCTCCAGGCCTTCCACCGGCAAGGTGCGGCGCAGCAGGTACTGTGCCGTCAGGCCCTTGAGCATCATCGCAGCGGCGGTGTCAAAGGCAATGCCATCGGGCAGCTTGACGACGTTCCTGGCCGGCATCACACGCAAGGTGCAATAGCTGCCGGGCGGATTGCTGGCATACGCTGCACGGTCACCCGGCTGCAGGTGGCTGACGCCTTCGCCCACTGCTTCGACGATGCCGGCACCTTCCATGCCCAGCGTCAACGGCAGCGGGTTGGCGTACAGACCGGTACGCTGGTAAACGTCGATGAAGTTCAAGCCGCAGGCATGGTGGCGGATGCGGATCTGGCCCGGGCCGGGCTCGCCCACTGGCAAGTCCACCAACTTCATCTGCTCTGGCCCGCCGTAAGCGGTGATTTGAACGGTTCTCGATGGTTGCGGCACGGGGCTGTACTCCTGGTTGGTTATTCGCAACGCGCAAGGTTAAGCCATTCTGGCGTGGCAACATGCTTGCCGATGAAACGAGTGTTGAGGGCCCCCAATCTGGCGCTCGCCACGCTGTGGGCTGACATGCTCAGCGGTGTCGGCCTGCAGGCGACTGTGCAACGCGCCTGGGCCAGCAGCATTGCAGGCGAAATCCCGCCCGACCAGAGCCTGCCGGAAGTGTGGGTGCAGGACGACCGCGATTGCGATCAAGCCAAAGAACTGCTGCAGCAATGGCAACGCTTGCCGCACACCCGCTGGGTGTGTACACAATGCGACGAGCTGGTCGAAGGGCCCTTCGACCAATGCTGGAACTGCGGCGCGCTGCGCACAGTGGCCTGAGACGCTTGGCGATGCACCTGACACCGCGTTTGGCTTTTCTGATGACGCTGCCCCCTTTGCTGTGGGCGGGCAACGCCATCGTCGGTCGCCTGATGGCAGGCGGCATGCAAGCCGGGCAGGAAGGCGCAGCGCTGGTGCCGCCGCTGACGCTGAACCTGCTGCGCTGGGTGCTGACTGCGTTGATCCTGCTGCCGCTGGCCTGGCGCGCCCTGACACCGATCTCGCGCATCACGCAGCGCTGGCCCTATCTGCTGGCCGTGGGCGTGTTGGGCGTGGGCGCTTTCAATTCGTTGCAGTACC
>JBBQIB010000625.1:0-1520 GCA_038324515.1 Burkholderiales bacterium | reverse complement strand
TTCGGTGCGCCCGATGACGACACACTCTTCAAACTCAGCACGCTTGCGCTGCCCAGCCGCGGCAGCGATTCGCAGGCCCGCCTGGTCGATCTGGTGACGATCCAGCGCATCGACAGCAAGACCGGCTTTGACGCGCTGCTGGCCGAAATCACGGGCCTGGCGCACCAAGTCGGCGACCTGATCTTCGGCCCCGCCGGCCTGGTCGACCAGCACAGCGGCAGCCTGCTGTCAGCGCTGATGAAGACCTTCAGCCAAGAGTCAGTGGGCATCATCAGCCTCAAGCAGATCCACGACGCGGCCGAGCCTGAGCGTGCCTGTTACCAGGCGCTGGTGCTCACGCAGTTCAAGATCGATCGCTGGCTGCGCCGCGGGCTGGTCGCGGGCGACTACGCTGCGCGCATCGTGCCCGCCGCCAGCATGCCCATCGTCGAAGCACTGGGCTTGCGGGTCGGCAAAGACGGCCGGGTCAGGACCGAACAGCCCTTCATGATGGAGTACGACTGCAGCGTCAGTTCAGGAACCAACCTGTACATCGCACCGTGACGACATTCGGCGCAGCCTGCGGCGCCACCCTTGGCCGTGCTGCCTGCATGCCACGCACGTCGCGATCAGTGTGAATTCCGCCACGCTGCAGGCGAGTAATTCGCTGCAATGCCGATTTGCGCCCGGCCCAGGCCCTTGGCGTTGGGCTTCAAGGGCTGGATTGCTCACCGTTCATGGCATGCTTCACGCCTTTGGCAATGCTGCCCCGTCAACCCCCGTGAATGAACAAGATGGCCGTTGATACCCAGTCCGAGTCTGCACCCTCCACGCTGTCTGGTGTGGCCCGGGTGTTGGTCAACGCCGGCAAGCTCAGCGCCAGGGCGGCTGAGGACATCATCAAGTCTGCACGCGAGCGCAAGGTGAGTTTTGTCAGCGCGCTGATGGGCGCTGGTGTGGTCAAACCCGACGATCTGGCGCACACGCTGTCAGGCGCGCTGGCGTTGCCGGTGATCGATCTCAACGCCGTCGATGCACAGCGGCTGCCGCGCAATCTGGTCGACCCCAAGATCGTCGTGCAATACCAATTGGTGGTGCTGGGCAAGCGGGGTAACCGCATCTTCATTGGCGCGGCCGACCCCACCGACCATGAGGCCGCCGAGCGCATCAAGTTCGCCACCCAGCTGACGCCCGAGTGGGTGATCGTCGAGTATGACAAGCTGATGCGCTCGCTGGATGCTTCCGCCAGCAGCGCCAACGAGGTGCTGGAGAACCTGGCCAGCAGCGACTTTGACTTTGACGTCACCGAAGAAGAAGCGCCGGCACCGGACAGTGGCGATGTCGCCACCGATGTCGAAGACGCACCGGTGGTGCGCTTTCTGCAAAAGATGCTGATCGATGCGATCAACCTGCGCGCCTCAGACCTGCACTTCGAGCCTTACGAGTACCACTACCGGGTGCGCTTTCGCATCGACGGCGAGTTGCGCGAGATCACGCAGCCGCCGATTGCGATCAAGGACAAACTGGCTTCGCGCATCAAG
>JBBQIB010000624.1:0-1553 GCA_038324515.1 Burkholderiales bacterium | reverse complement strand
GGGTTGGGCGCTTTGCCAAACAGGCCGCGGCTGAGCGAGACGGTGGCCCAGACGCTTTCAAAGGCGTCGCTGGTCAGCTCTTGCGGCACCAGACCGATGCGCGAGCGGGTCTGGCGATAGTCCCGCACGGTATCGAAACCGTCCACCGTGACGCTGCCACTGCTGGCATTGACGATGCCGCAGACGATGCCGATCAAAGTCGTCTTGCCAGCGCCATTGGGCCCCAGCAGAGCAAAGATTTCGCCCTGCTGGATGTTCAGATCGATGTGGCTGAGGGCCTGGTGCCCGCTGGCGTAGGTCTTGTTGAGGTCTTTGATGCAAACGATATCGGGCATGGGGCGAGCATAGCCGCCCGCCCGAACCCGCGCTGATCCCGCCTGACTCCGCGCTGATCCCGCGTCGACTCCGCGCTGACGCAGCTCCGGCGCCCAGGCTGTGAGAAGCAGGCGCTGTTGGTGCTCAGCCCACGCCCAGCACCGACTTGGCGACCCACGCGCCCACGCTCAAGCCCAGGCCCAGAACGGCCAGCAGCGCAGCAGACACCGTCATCACCAGTTTGAAGCGGCTGGGCTGCAGGCTGTGAGCTTCTGTTGACGCGACTGGGCGCGGCCTGGACGAGGCCGGGCCACGCGCGGCGCGCGCAACCGGCGGCCAGGCCCTTTGCGGCAATGTGTCTTGAATCTCGGCATCCCAGCGTTCCTGGCGGTCCTGAGGAGAGGGCGCAGCGCGGTGCACCCAGGCTTGCGGGTTGACGGCAAAGGCAGGTTTCATCGGTGCGGTCCTTGAAAGAGTCGTCTGTGGCATGCACCGCACTGTGCCGGCCCGGAACCGCTGCGTCCTTTAGCGCGCCTTAAAGGTTCTAAAGGCTGCGATGGGGGTGCCGCGCGCAGCGCCGCACGCAGTTGCAGCCCACCCGAACCCACCCAAGCTCACCCAAGCCCGCCACCCAAGCCCACCACCCTGGCACGCTGCTTGCACAATCTGGCCCGATGTCAAATACCCCCCCAAACCTTTTCAGGCCGCCGCAGCCTGTCGCCGACCCTGCCTGGCAAGCCCTGCTGGCCGATCTGGCTGGGTTGCCTGAAGGCGGCGTTGACAGCCGCCTGCCCCGCCGCGAACAGGCTGCAGCCGACTACCACTGGTACAGCCCGGTGCTGCTGCAACGGCTGGCCGGCAAGCTGCCGCAAGGCGTGGTGCGCCCAGGCACAGTGGCTGAAGTGCTGCAGGTGGCGCAAGCCTGCGCCCGCCATCAGGTGCCGCTGACGGTGCGTGGCGGCGGCACCGGCAACTACGGCCAGTGTGTACCGCTGCACGGCGGGTTGACGCTGGAGATCACCGGGCTCAAGCAGATTTTGCAAGTCGACAACGGCTGGGCCCGTGTGCAGGCCGGTGCGCTGATGGGCGAGATCAACGACCACCTGCGCCTGGACCCCGCCAGCGTGGCCAAATACGGCGCGCAGCAACTGCGCATGTGGCCCAGCACAGAGCGTATTGCCACTTTAGGCGGCTTCATCGCCGGTGGCCACAGCGGCATTGGCAGCATGCGCCACGGC
>JBBQIB010000623.1:0-1558 GCA_038324515.1 Burkholderiales bacterium | reverse complement strand
TCTGTTCACAGTGGTGCTGGAGCACTTTTTGACCGACACCGCCGACCATGCCGACTACGTGCTGCCAGCCACCACCCAGCTGGAGCATTGGGACGCGCACGGCGCCTACGGCCACACCTACGCCATGCTCAACCGTCCGGCAGTGCCGCCGGTCGGGCAGGCACGCTCCAACGCTGCTATCTTCAGGGCGCTGGCGCAGCGCATGGGTTACACCGAGCCTTGTTTTCTGGACAGCGATGAAGCGATGGCACGCTCTGCTTTCAAGGCCGAACACGTTGACCCACAAACGCTGGCGCAGCGCGGCTGGGCCAGATTGCAAGTGCCTGAAGCGCCCTTTGCGCAGGGCGGATTTGCCACCCCCAGCGGCAAGGCGCATGCAGCGCAGGTGCCGGGGCAACCCGATCTCGGTGTGCCCGACTACCTGCCCAACTATGAGAGTTTGGCTTCAGCGCCCGATCTGGCCAGGCGCTTTCCGCTGGCGATGATTTCGCCGCCAGCGCGGCATTTTCTCAATTCGACTTTTGTCAACGTCTCGAGCCTGCGCGCGGTCGAGCGTGAGCCGCGGCTGGAGCTGCACCCGGAAGACGCCGCAGCACGCGGCATCGACGACGGCAGCTGGGTGCGTGTCTTCAACGACCGCGGCGAGTTGCTGTGCCGCGCCGATGTCGGCACGCGCGCGCGGCCCGGTGTGGTCAACGGCATGGGCATCTGGTGGCGCAAGATGGGGGCTGGCGGCACCAACGTCAACGAGCTGACCCACCAGCGGCTGACCGACATCGGCCAGGCGCCGACCTTTTACGATTGTCTGGTGCAGGTGAGTCCGGCGATTGAAGATCCAGTCCCCGCCCGGTCCGCCCCCGACGAAGCTTTGGCTTGCGCCGCGTCGCCGTCATCCTCGGCTTGACGGCGGTGGGTACTCTTGCCACGTTGGGTCTGGCAGCGGCCGTCGTTTGCCTGAGCAGCGGCTGCTCCACCGTCGCGTACTACGCCCAGGCCGTCAACGGCCACCTGGACATCGTGCAGCGCGCGCAGCCGGTGGCTGAGCTGCTCGCGTCAGCACAGACCGATGCAGCGCTGCGCGAGCGGCTGGCCTTGAGCCAGCAGATGCGCGACTTTGCCGTCAGCGAACTGGGCTTGCCCGACAACGCCAGTTACAGGCGCTATGCCGATCTGGGCCGCAGTGCCGTGGTGTGGAACGTGGTGGCCGCGCCCGAGCTGTCGCTGACGCTGAAGACCTGGTGTTTTGCTGTCGTGGGTTGCGTGGGTTACCGCGGCTACTACAGACAGGAGCCTGCTCAGGCGCTGGCGCAAACGCTGCAGTCTGAAGGCCTGGAGGTGCGGGTTTACGGCGTGCCGGCCTACAGCACGCTGGGCTGGACCAACTGGCTGGGGGGCGATCCGCTGCTCAACACCTTCCTGCGCTGGCCTGAGGCGCAATTGGCCGGGCTGATCTTTCACGAGTTGGCGCACCAGGTGGTGTACGTCAATGGCGACACGGCTTTCAACGAGTCCTTTGCCACCGCTGTCGAGCGCCTGGGCGCCGAGCGTTGGCTGGCAC
>JBBQIB010000622.1:0-1566 GCA_038324515.1 Burkholderiales bacterium | reverse complement strand
GAACGGCCTTGGGCTGACCGACGCCGAATTCGCCATCGTCAAGTCGCTTGGCGCGACCGGGTCAAGACGTTTCCTGTGCAAGCAGGGCAGGGAGTCGGTGCAGTGCGAGTTCGACCTCGGCGGCATGGACGACTTTCTGGCAGTCCTCAGTTCGACCACCGACAACGTCGAATTGCTCGACCAGATCCGCGCTGAGTTCGGTGACGCACCGACAGCCTGGCTCCCCTTGTTCTACCAACGCGTGCGCGATCGGCGCAACTTTGCCCGGAGGGCAACATGAAACTTCAATCTACTTTTGCTGCAGTCGGTGTGCTGCTGGCGTTCACATTCACGGCGGCCAACGCACAACCTTCAGGCCCAGCGTTCCCGGGCAACGAAGCCGTGCGAATCGTCAACGGCATAAAGATTGTCGAAGCTCCGCCGCTCACGGCTGCTTCGCAAAGGTATGTCAAAGGGGGCGCCAAGCTGCCACCGCCATCGGCTGCTGGCGAGGTCTTCATGATTGAAGCCCAGCAGGGCTTGATGGAATGCCGCGGAACCTACCTCTCGGACAGCGGCTGCGTTCCTTCGAGTCTCGGCGTGACGAAGCGTCCTCGACTCTGGACCGTGAAGCTCGGCGGGATCTGGCTGCACTGCGATTCGCGTGAAAAAACGCGCAAGTGCGAACCTGCCACGGCCGGCGCCCCAGGCGCCATGGGCACGGTGGAGTAGCGCACCATGTTCGCGAAGCTCGAAACCTGGTTCAACACGTTCTTTCTCGGCTACGCCGCGCGCGTGTCTGGTGACCTGGCTACGGGCCTCGTGCCGGTTGCGCTGGCGTTGGTCACCCTATACATCGCCATCTATGGCCTTGCAGTGATACGTGGTGAGGCCTCTGAGCCAGTCGGGACGTTCGCCTGGAAGATGGTGAAAGTCGGTGCGATCTTGTCGTTCGCATTGCCGGGCCTGTACTACAGCGGAAATGTGGTGGCTTGGGCAGCGGGCCTGCAAGACGGCCTGGCCACGCTGTTTGTCGCACCCAGAGCAGCGCCAGCAGCGACGGCGTTTGGCGCGCTAGACCTCGCCAACACTGCGGCGAATGAGCAACTTGCACTTCTCTGGAGAGACGCCAGCATGTTTCGGCTAGACCTGGTGCTGGCCAGCATTCTGTTTTCGTTGGGGACAACGATCTTCCTCGTTCTCGGGGCCTTCGTAGGACTCCTCGGAAAACTCATCCTGACCTTTGCGCTTGCCATCGGCCCCCTGGCGATTTTGTGCTTGCTCTTCAAGTCAACAGCACGGTTTTTTGATAGCTGGCTGTCGTTCCTACTCAGCTCGGTTGTCCTGTCATGGTTCGTATTCTTTGCGCTTGGCATGTCTCTGTACGTATCCGAGAAGGTGGTATTCGCCATTGCAGATGGCAGCGCCTTTGTCGCCGGTGTTCCCGGATCGGTAGGCGCGCTCGAAGCCGCAGGCACCTACCTGGCCGTGATGTGCCTCCTGGCCATCGTGCTGTATCAGGCGCCATCGCTGGCATCAAGCCTGACCGGTGGCGCATCAATCCAGAACGGTATGCAGATGGTCACC
>JBBQIB010000621.1:0-1567 GCA_038324515.1 Burkholderiales bacterium | reverse complement strand
GGCTTTTGATGAAGAGCTGAGCAACTGGAAGCTGGAGTTCGACTTTGGCGAAGATGCCAAGAAGGCCGAGGGCGACGGCGAGCCAGTGGACTTCTCGGACCAGCAAAGCCTGGGCCACTGCCCCAAATGCAAGGGCAAGGTTTTTGAGTACGGCAGCAATTACGTGTGCCAGCACAGCGTGGGCGACAAGGTCAGCTGCGACTTCAAGAGCGGCAAGATCATTCTGCAGCAGCCGGTGGAACGCGCAGAGGTCGAAAAGCTGCTCAGTACAGGCAAGACCAACTTGCTGGAAGGCTTCGTCTCGAACAAGACACGTCGCAAATTCAAGGCCTATCTGGCTTATGACGCCAAGGAAGGTCGGGTCGGCTTCGAGTTCGAGCCGCGTGCAGCCAAGGCGGCAGGCAAGACAGCGGCCAAAGGCGCTGCGAAACCAGCCACCAAAGCCGCCGGCAAAACAGCCGCAAAGGGCAAGACCCCCGCCTGAGGCCGAGCGCACCCGCGCTGCATCACTATCTGCATCACCAGCGCTGCAGACGGCACACTGTTCAACCTTTTCTTCACGAGGCCCACCATGAACGCACCCCTGAGCCCGACCGAAATCGCCGCCCTCAGCCAATACAGCACCGAAGCCTGGGACCAGCGCATCGTGCCGGCGTTGACCGACTACATCGAAGTGCCGGCCAAGAGCCCGATGTTCGATGCCGAATGGCAGGCCAACGGCCTGTTGGACAAGGTGGTGCGCGACGCCGCCGCCTGGGTCGAAAGCCGCAAGGTGGCGGGCCTGAAGCTGGAGCTGCTGCGCCTGCCCGGGCGCACGCCCGTGATCTTCTTCGACATCCCCGCCACCGGCCCCACCGAGGGCCGCAGCAGCGACACCGTGCTGCTGTACGGCCACCTGGACAAGCAGCCCGAGTTCAACGGCTGGCGCAAGGATCTGGGGCCCTGGACACCCAAGTACGAGAACGGCCTGCTCTACGGCCGTGGCGGCGCCGATGACGGTTATGCGGTCTACGCCGCCATCACCGCGATCGAGTCACTCGACCAACAAGGCATCCAGCGCCCACGCTGCGTGGGCTTGATCGAAAGCGGCGAAGAAAGCGGCTCGCCCGATCTGCCCGCCTACATCGAAGCGCTGGGCAAGAAACTGGGCCAGGTCGGCCTGGTGGTGTGCCTGGACAGCGGCGCCGGCAACTACGACCAACTGTGGCTGACCACCAGCCTGCGTGGCATGGTCAGCGGCGTGTTGAAGGTCGAGATCCTGAGCGAAGGCATCCACAGCGGCGACGCCAGCGGCCTGGTGCCCAGCAGCTTTCGCATCCTGCGCCATGTGCTGGACCGCCTGGAAGACAGCGGCACCGGCGAGTTGCTGCCGCTGAGCTTTCACTGCGAGATCCCGGGCGCGCGCGTCGAGCAAGCCAAGGCCACCGCAGCGATCCTCAAAGACGAGGTCTGGAAACGCATGCCCTGGGCCTGCGGCGCCGACGGCGGCCCCAGCCTGCCCACCACCACCGACCCGGTGCAAGGCCTGCTGAACCGCACCTGGCGGCCCACACTGAGCGTCACCGGC
>JBBQIB010000620.1:0-1588 GCA_038324515.1 Burkholderiales bacterium | reverse complement strand
CCTTGCTGAACTCTGGCGTGCCTTTGCCCCCTGTGGCGCTGGTGATGTCGGCCACCGCCCCTCTTTCGCCGCAGCTGGCAGCGCAGGCCGAAGCCGCTTTTGGCGGCCAGCTGATCGAGATCTACGGTTGCACCGAAGCCGGCCAGGTGGCCAGCCGCCGCACCACTCAGGGTCAAACCTGGACCACCCTGGGCGCCTTGCAGATCACGCAGCACAAGGCCTTGGCTGAAGGCGAGGACCAGTACATGGTCAGCGGTGGCCATGTGACCCAGCCCACACCCTTGGCCGACTTGCTGTTGCTGCACGGCAGCCGCCGCTTCGAGCTGCTGGGCCGCGCCAACGACCTGATCCATGTGGGCGGCAAACGCAGTTCTCTGGCGCACCTGAACTTTCATCTCAACCGCATCGAAGGGGTCCAGGACGGCGCTTTCTGGTTGCCGCAACCGGACGACCCCAGCTCGATGGCGGTGGTGCGCCCCTGGGCGCTGGTGGTGGCGCCGCAGCTGACGGCCAAACAGATCATCCAGGCCCTGCGTGGCCACATCGACGACGTTTTTGTACCGCGCCGCATCCTGCACGTGGCTGCCCTGCCGCGCGAAGCCACCGGCAAGCTCACGGTTGCTGCGCTGCGGATTTTTGTGCAGGGGCTGCTGCAGACGGTCGCAGCTTCGGGCGTGGCAACAGCGGGTGCACCAGCGGGTGCACCAGCGGTTGCACCAGCGGGTGCACCAGCGGAGGCAGCCGCGGAGGCGCCAGCGGCCGCTGTGCCCTCAGCAGAGTCGGCGTTCATTTGGCAGGTGCCGGCGGACCACCCGGTTTTTGCAGGCCACTTCCCCGGGCATCCGGTGTTGCCAGGCGTGATGCTGCTGGCCTGGGTGATGGCAGCGGTTCAGCAAGACGTCGCGCTGGCGCAACGCCTGGGTGCGTCACCAGGCATCGACAACGCGAAGTTTCTGGCGCCAGTGACGCCAGGTGCAGTGCTGCAACTGCGCTGGCACGAACAGGGCCGGGGTGTAGGTTTTGAAGTGCTGCAAGACACCACCACGGTGGTGGCGCGCGGCCGGTTGTCTGCCGCTGCCGCCGAAACCGCGGGGGCAGTTTCGTGACCCCGCAGATGGCTGAGCCCCACGCCGCCGGCTGGGCCGCGCGGCGCGAACAAGGCAACCTGCTGGCCATGCGCTTCATGGCCTGGGTGGCCACGACGCTGGGCCGTCGGCTGGCCAGGTGGCTGCTGCATCCGATCAGCCTGTACTACCTGCTGTTTGCCCCGGCGGCACGGCGGCATTCGGCGCGTTACCTGGCGCGCGCGCTGGGCCGGCCTGCGCGCTGGTCGGACCTGTACCGACACTTCCACTGCTTTGCGGCCACGGTGCTGGACCGGGTGTATTTCGTGCGCGGTGAGTTGCAGGCCTTCGATCTGCAGATGCACGGCGACGCAGGCTGCGCTGAGACGATCGCGTCTGGCCAGGGCGGCTTTTTGCTGGGCGCCCATCTGGGCAGTTTTGAAGCCCTGCAGGCCAGCGGCAAGAGCTTCCCCGGCATGCAGGTCAGCCTGGTGATGTACCCCGACAATGCACGCAAGATCCAA
>JBBQIB010000619.1:0-1614 GCA_038324515.1 Burkholderiales bacterium | reverse complement strand
TATCTGCGCATGCTGGGGTTCGAGGCCCGGGCGCACTCGGCCACTTGCAGCGAGCTCGATCTGCAGCGGCTGGCGGTGGCGGCTGGCCTGAGTGCGCTGGATGGTCAGCACCCTTACCTCGGCCAGCGCTACGGCCTGGCTGCGGTCAGCACCACGATGCAGTTGCAGGCCGATCAGCCCCTGGCCCATGGCCAGCACGGCAAGCGGGGCCTGGCTGCACGCGCAGCTGCCAAGTGGCGCAGCCACGGGCCGGCGTGGTGGTTGGGCAAAGGCAGCTTCAAGGGGGCTTTCAACCGCGAAGCTTTCTCCAGGCGGCAATTTCGCCAAGGCGCCTATGCCTTCGAGACCTTGAAGCGGCAGCCGCAGCCCACCACCTTCATCGACCACGAGCGCGTGCCGCGTTTCCCCAAACGGGCCGACTTCTTTGCCCGCGCCTTGTTTGGTGACCTGGGCAAGGCTGTGCAGGAAGACGCCAAGAACGCGCACTACGTGATGAAAAGCCCCATCGGCGGCTGTGCGCGCCGCGCTTTGGGCGCCTTGTTGTTGCTGCAGTTCGGCGAAGCGCGGGGCCCGGTGGCCGCCAGCACCGCTGACCCGCAGCGCAACGCAGACAACCTCAAAGCCACGGCTTACTACCTGGGCGTGGATGCCGTGGGCCTGTGCGCGGTGCCGACCTGGGCCTGGTATTCACACGATGCCGGTGGCAATGCGCTGCCGGCCTACCACGCCAATGCCGTCAACTTGCTGCTGGACCAAGGCCACGAGACGATGGAAGGCGCCAGCGGTGACGACTGGATCTCGGTGGCGCAAAGCATGCGCGCTTACCTGCGCTTTTCGCTGCTCGGCGGCATCGTGGCCGAGCAGATCCGGCGCCTGGGCTACAGCGCGCGCGTGCACTCGGTGCTGGACGGTGACGTGCTGCAGCCGCCGCTGTTGCTGCTGTCTGGCCTGGGCGAGGTGAGCCGCATCGGCGAGGTGATCCTGAACCCCTTTCTGGGCCCGCGCCTGAAGAGCGGCAGCATCACCACCGACCTGCCGATGGCGGCCGATCAGCCCATCGACTTTGGTCTGCAGCGCTTTTGCGAGAGCTGCAACAAATGCGCCCGCGAATGCCCCTCGGGCGCCATCACGGCGGGCCCCAAGCTGATGTACAACGGCTACGAAATCTGGAAGAGCGACGCTGAAAAGTGCGCCCGCTACCGCATCACCAACAGCGCCGGTGGCATGTGCGGGCGCTGCATGAAAACCTGCCCCTGGAACCTGGAAGGCCTGCTGGCCGACAGCCTGTGGCGCCAGGTGGCGATCAAGCTGCCCAGCGCCGCACCGTGGCTGGCCAAGCTGGACGATGCGCTGGACCGCGGCAGCATCAACCCGGTCAAGACCTGGTGGTGGGACATCGAGCTGGAGCGCAGCACCGGCCGCTATGTGCAGGCCGCGCAGACGCACCGGCGCGGCCTGCAAAAAGACTTGCAGTTGCGTTATGAAGACCAGACCCTGGCCGTGTACCCGGCCGACCGCATGCCGCCGCCGTACCCGGTGGTCTTTGCGGCCAACCGCGAAGAAGGCATCCGCCGCTACCGCGAGTTGCTGACGCCCCAGGCCTACCAGCAGCGC
>JBBQIB010000618.1:0-1616 GCA_038324515.1 Burkholderiales bacterium | reverse complement strand
CCTGCTGGACCTGCTCGATCGTGAACGGCTCGACGTCGGTCTTGCGCAGCCGCAGCGGCTTGAGGTTCAGCGCGGGTGAGACGAAGCCGTGGCGGTCGGCCGCTTCGGCCAGGATCTGCCGCAGCGGCGCCAGCACGCCGTTGATGCGCTTGTTGCTGAGCTTGGCGCCAGTGCGCCCCGGCAGGTCTGCCAGCTTGGCGCGAAAGGCCAGGATGTCGGCCTTGCTGATGGTGCCGACCGGGCGGTCACCGAAGTGCGGCAGCAGGTGGCCATCGAGCGTGCACTTGAGCACCTTGATGTGAGACCGGCGCCACTCGATCTGGTGCTCGGCCAGCCAGGTGGCGGTGAAGTCCTTGAAGGACGGGGTTGTGCTCGCGGCGTCCGAGGCGGCAGCGGCGGCGGCCGACATCGGCATGGCCGGCGCGCCAGATTGCGGTACGGGCGCTGGCGCTGGCGCTCTCGCAGGGACCTTGCGGCTACCAGGGAACGTGGCCGCGTAGTCGAAGGTGCCAGCCGCGATGTCGGACTCGATCTTGGCGAGAGCCTTCTCCAAGCGCTTGCGGTTGGTGGGGTCTTCTTGCAGCAGCGTCTGCTCTCGGCAGCGCTGACCAAGAAACCTGAAGTCGAAGAAGAGGAGGCCCGTCTCCTTGCGGGTGCGAATGCTAGCCATGAAGCACCCCACCGTTTGCCATCGGAATCGCGCTCCGTCCGGCGGTTGACGCCAGACCCATATCCCGGGCAATGGTCTCCCACACGAACAGGATCTTGCGGCCGCCGAACGGCCTGATGTAGTGCACCCCTTCGAGTAGCACGCTGTCTTTCAGGCGCTCCCGGATAGTCCTGGGGTCGTACTTGATACGAGCTGAAAGCTCCTCGGTCGTCAAAAAAGTTGAGTCAGGCACTTGGCGTTTCTCCATAGCAGGTTGACAATCAGATCGACAAATTTCCCTTTCACCGGGTCTTTTGTCATCCTGAGTGGCATTTTTACCTGAAGAATATCGCCTGTCAAGGTTTTTTGTCGTTCTGGATGACTTTATTGCTTTGGGATCGACATGATCAAGTGCCACCTCTCCCGCTTGATGGGCGAACGCAAGCTGAAGATCGCAGACGTAGCGCGCGAGACCGGACTGCATCGCAACACGATCACGCTGCTGTACGACGAGACCGCCGTGCGCGTGGACCTAGACGCAGTCGACAAGCTCTGTTCGCTGTTCGAAGTCCCTGTGGGCGAACTTTTAGAACGTTTGCCGGACGCCACGTGAGCGAACACAGCACGCTGCGTTCGATGGGAAGCATGGCCGGGCACTTGCCCAGCCCATGTTGTCAGTGGTCGAGTCGCATGGCTCCGGTACCCAACCGCTGTGGCCCACTTCCACAGGGACAATGCAAACAGCGAAGGCAGCACATGTTTTCCATTCAACAACGCGACAGGGGAAATGATTGATGCTCGCGCTGAAGCTTCGTGAAGAGTTCCAGGGCAAGCTGCTCAAGGGCACGGCCATCGAGCTGGCCAACGACAGCAAGACGGGCGCCACGCAGGTTGGTGCGCAGGCGTTCCTGGGCATCACCTACCCGACGCACGATCTGGTCAAGGCTATAGAAGCCATCGGACCAGC
>JBBQIB010000617.1:0-1629 GCA_038324515.1 Burkholderiales bacterium | reverse complement strand
AAGCCGCGGCGCTGCAAAGCGGTGTGCCTGTGGGGGATCTGAAGACTGAAGCCCGGGCACGTGGTGTTGCCCGACGGCCAGAAGCTGAGTTATGTCTCGCTGGCTGCGGCTGCCAGCGGCTTGGAACCGCCTACCGAGGTGCAGCTCAAACCTGCTGCGCAGTGGCGCTTGCTGGGCCAACCGATGCAACGCCTGGACATCGTGCCCAAGTCCACCGGCACCGCCACCTACGGCATCGACTTGCGGCTGCCTGGCATGGTCTACGCCACCGTGCGCACCAATCCAAGATTGGGTGGCGGCATGCAGAGCCATGACGCCAGAAACGCGTTGGCCGCCAAGGGCGTGATCAAGGTGGTGCCGATCAACGGCGGCGTGGGCGTGATTGCCAACAACACCTGGCGCGCGTTTCAGGCCGCCAAACTGGTCGATGTCCAATGGGGTGCTGCACCCTATCCGCCCAGCACCGAAGAGATGTTCAAGGGGGTGGCCGAGTCTTTCAACAAAGGTCGCCAGGACAGCCGCTTCAAGAACCTGGGTGATGTGGACGCAGCGCTCAGCGCTGCTGGCTCACAAGGCGCCCTGCAGGCCGAATACCGCATCCCCCATCTGGCCCATGCCCCGCTGGAGCCGATGAACGCCGTGGTGCAGCTCAAAGACGGCCAGCTGGACATCTGGACCGGTACGCAAATCCCGCGATTTTTGGTCTCGGCTGCAGCCAGGATTGCTGGCTTGCCTGAAGACAAGGTCAAGCTGCACGTGCAGATCAGCGGCGGCAGTTTTGGCCGCCGGCTGGAAGACGACTACGTGCGCCAGGCGGTCGAGCTGGCCAAAGCCCACCCGGGCGTGCCGATCAAGATGACCTGGACGCGCGAAGAAGACATGAGCCATGACTTTCCGCGCCCCTTGGCTATCGCCAGGGCGCGTGGCGTGGTCGGCCAGGGGCAAGTGCAGACCTTCGATCTGGGCATCGCTGCGCCGTCGGTCACCGCTTCGCAGTCCGGGCGCCTGGGCTTGCCTGCAGCCGGGCCCGATGTGGCCATCGTCGCAGGTGCCTGGGACCAGCCTTATGCGATCCCCAACTATCGCATCACAGGTTACCGAGCCCCTGAGATGGTGCCGGTCAGCTCGTGGCGCTCGGTGGGCGCTTCGGGCAACGCATATCTGCACGAGTCTTTTCTGGACGAGTTGATCCACGCTGCTGGCGCCGACCCGCTGGCCGAGCGGCTGCGCTTGTGCTCACATGCACCTTCGCGCGCGGTGCTGCAGGCCGTGGGGCAGATGTCTGGTTGGGGCCAGCCGCTGGCGACCTCCAGCGACGGCGCCCGTGGCCGCGGGCTGGCCTTTGCTTTATCTTTTGGCGTGCCGGTGGCCGAGGTGGTGGAAGTCACCGCCACGGCAGCCGGCATCCGCATCGACCAGGTCTTTGTGGCCACCGAGGTGGGCACCGTGCTGGACCCGGTCAACTTTGAAGCCCAGGTGCAGGGCGGCGTGATCTGGGGCCTGAGCCACGCGATCTTTGCCGAGCTGACCTATGCCGACGGCATGCCTGAGCAAAGCAACTTCCACAACTATCCCAGCCTGCGGCTGAACCAGGTGCCACCCATCGTCGTGCAGGCGCTGCAAAGCGGC
>JBBQIB010000616.1:0-1632 GCA_038324515.1 Burkholderiales bacterium | reverse complement strand
GCTGGCCACTGCGCCAGCAAGCGGCGCGCTGCCGGGTCGAGCAGGGCTTCGCGCTGCTGGGCCAGGTCGGTCACGGCTTCGACAGCACGGTGGCGTTCGGGCTTGTCGGTCTGCAGCATGCCGGCCGTGGCGTGCAGTTGCTGAACAGCGCGTGCCATTCGCGCCTGTTCGACGGCACGCCGCTTGTAGCCACGCACGGTGTCTGCAATGTCGGCGAGATAACGCACGCGCGCACCGGGCACGATGGCCACCTGGTGCGTGCTGTGGCGCGTGGCTGCCAGCGGCAGCCTGCTGGCTTGCACTGGCAACCCCAGTGCCTGCAGCCGCGGCAGCAGGGCCTGGTAGAGCGCGGTCACGCCGTCGTCGTTGAAGCGGCTGGCCATGGTGCCGAAGACGGGCATGTCCTCGGTTTTTTTGCCCCAGGCTTCCTTGTTGCGCTGCACCTGCTTGGAAACGTCGCGCAGCGCGTCGGCCGCGCCCTTGCGGTCGAACTTGTTGATGGCCACGAACTCGGCGAAGTCGAGCATGTCGATCTTCTCCAGCTGGCTGGCGGCGCCGAACTCGGGCGTCATCACATACAGCGGCACGTCCACCAGCGGCACGATGGCGGCATCGCCCTGGCCGATGCCACTGGTTTCCACCACGATGAGGTCGAAACCCGCAGCCTTGCAGGCCAGCAGCACATCGGGCAGGGCCTGGCTGATCTCGCTGCCGAAATCGCGGGTGGCCAGCGACCGCATGAAAACCCGTGGGCCGGCGCTCCACGGGCTGATGGCGTTCATCCGGATGCGGTCGCCCAGCAGCGCACCGCCGCTCTTGCGGCGGCTGGGGTCGATGCTGATGATGGCGATGCGCAGGGCGTCGCCCTGGTCCAGGCGGATGCGGCGTATCAGCTCGTCGGTGAGGCTGCTCTTGCCCGCGCCACCGGTGCCGGTGATGCCCAGCACGGGCGTCCGGCTGCCTTGCGCCGCGGTGGCCAGCGCGGCACGGAAGCCCGCATCGGCCTTGCCGTTTTCCAGCGCCGTGAGTGCCTGGGCCAGCGCTCGCCAGGCGGCATCGCCATGGCCTTGCAGCGCGGCCACGCTGGCCGGCGCGTGGCCAGACAGGTCGTGGTCGCAGCGCATGACCATCTCGCCGATCATCCCTTGCAGCCCCATGCGCTGGCCGTCTTCCGGGCTGTAGATGCGGGCCACGCCATACGCCTGCAACTCGCGGATCTCGGCCGGCACGATGACGCCGCCACCGCCGCCGAAGACCTGGATGTGCTCGCCGCCGCGGCTCTTCAGCAGGTCCACCATGTACTTGAAGTACTCGACCTGGCCGCCCTGGTAGCTGCTGATGGCGATGCCCTGCACGTCCTCCTGCAGCGCTGCTGTCACCACCTCGTCGACGCTGCGGTTGTGCCCCAGGTGAATGACCTCGGCGCCCATGCCCTGCAGGATGCGCCGCATGATGTTGATGGCCGCGTCGTGGCCGTCGAACAGGCTGGCGGCAGTGACGAAACGCACCTTGTTCGTGGGCCGGTAGTTGGCAAGGGCCCGGGCTTCGGCAGAAAGGTCGGTCATGGCGCGTCAGCTCGCTGAAGGGGGAGTGCGGATGTGCTTGACGTTGACGTGAACGTCAATTGGGCAT
>JBBQIB010000615.1:0-1643 GCA_038324515.1 Burkholderiales bacterium | reverse complement strand
ATCGGCGAGGCTGCAACCAAGCTCATGGATGGCAGCCCGGATTTCTTCGCCCAGCATGCCGATGTACCTTGGCGCAGCATGCGGGGCATGCGAAACCGCATCGCCCATGGCTACTTCGACATCAATCTGGAAGTCGTGTGGGAGACAGTGCAGACAGCGTTACCGAACTTGGCGCGAGGCCTTTCGCGCACTGCCTGATCGGCGACACGTGTCGATGATCTCAGTCGCTCCGGTACAGCCTCAACTTCAGAGAAGACTTGTGTTTGTGCAGCCTCAAGCCGACGCTTCACTCACCCGCTGCGCCTCCAGTACCTCAGTCCGCACCGCTTCAGTCAACTCGGCCTTCAGCGCGGTGAATTCAGGCGTGGTCTTCATCGCGTAGTGGCGCGGGTGGGCCAGCGGCACCACGCGGTCGAGTTTGATGCGGCCGGGGCGGGCGCTCATGACGACGACGCGGGTGCCCATGAAGACGGCTTCGTCGATGTCGTGGGTGACAAACAGCACTGTCTTTTGCTGCGCCTCCCAGATGCCTTGCAGCAGTTCTTGCATCAGCTCGCGGGTCTGGTGGTCGAGCGCGCCGAAGGGCTCGTCCATCAACAACATGCGGGGCTCGTTGGCCAGCGCACGGGCCAGTGCGGTGCGTTGCTGCATGCCGCCAGAGAGTTGCTTGGGGAAGTGGCCGGCAAAGCCCTTGAGGCCCACCTTGGCCAAAAAGGCGTGCGCGACTTCCAATTGCTGCTGGTGCGGCATGCCTCTTTCGCGCAGGCCAAAGCAGACGTTCTCCAACACCGTCAGCCACGGAAAGAGCGTGTAGCTCTGGAACACCATGCCGCGGTCAGCGCCAGGGCCTGCAATGCGCTTGCCATCCAGCGTGGCGGTGCCGGCGGTTTGCGTATCCAGACCGGCGACGATGCGCAGCAAGGTGCTCTTGCCGCATCCGCTGGGCCCCAGGATCGTGATGAAGTCGTTTTCTGCCACGTCCAGGTCGGTGGCTTGCAGCGCCAGCACTTCGCCGAAGCGCCGCTCCAGGCCGCGAATTTGCAGAATCGTCGGCAGCATCGCGCCTTTGCTCGTCACCATCATCGCCCCAGTTGCGCCCAAGGGAAGAGCTTTCGGTTGCCCCACTTGAACAGCAGATCGCTGATCAGCCCGATCAGGCCGATGACGATGATGCCGAAGATGATCTGGTCGGTGGCGAGCAGCGCCTGGCTGTCGGTGATCATGTGACCGATGCCGCTGGACGCACCAATCAACTCAGCCACGATCACATAGGTCCAGGCCCAGCCCAGCACCATGCGCAGGGTCTCGGCAATCTCGGGCGCGGCGCCCGGGATCAGCACCCGGCGCACCAGGCTGCTGTCGCTGCTTCCCAATGTGTAGGCAGCCTCGACCAGGTCGCGCCGGGTGTTGCCCACCGTCACCGCGATCATCAGCACCAATTGGAAAAAGCAGCCGATGAAGATGACCGACAGCTTTTGCGCTTCGCCAATACCGGCCCACAAGATCAGCAGCGGGATGAATGCGCTGGCCGGCAGATAACGGGCAAAGCTGACGAAGGGCTCGAAGAAAGCCTCGATGGGTTTGTAAGCGCCCATCAACACGCCCAGCGGCAAGGCCAGTGCGGCGGCGATCACAAAGCCGCC
>JBBQIB010000614.1:0-1682 GCA_038324515.1 Burkholderiales bacterium | reverse complement strand
TACTGGGCTGCCAGCACGACAGGGCTGTTGCTGGCTGGCGTGGCGCTGACGGCTTTGCTGGCTTGGGTGCTGAACAAGAGCGCTGAACAAGAGCGCCGCAGCGGGGGTGGGCCAGGGCCCGAGCGCAAACCCGCCTGAGCTTCAGACCAGCGGTGTTGCAGGCGGCCCGGGTGGTCCGGGCACCTGGGGTGTCTTGGATGATGCGGCTACAGCAGGCGAGGCAAACCGGGGCGCAGACCGCGACTCAAACCCCAACAAAGGCAAGACCAGCACGAAACAACTGCCCCCGCCGCTGCGCGGCTCGCAGCGCACCTGACCGGCGTGGCGTTGCGCGATCTGGCGCACCAGCGCCAGACCCAAGCCGACGCCACCCTCGCGTTCAGCATGCCCTGGCAGACGGAAAAAGGCTTCGAAGATGCGCTCACGATAAGCCTCAGGCACGCCAGGGCCGCGGTCGCACACCTGCAGCTCGGCTTGCCCAGCACGCTGGCTCAGACGCAGTTCGACGTCTTGGCCACCGTAGCGCCTGGCGTTTTCCAGCAGGTTGCGCACGGCGCGGCGCAGCAGCCGCTCGTCGCCGGCGACGATCAGGCTGTTGTTCTGTGCCTGCGTCTTTGGCTGAACCCGCGCCTGAACCTGCGCCTCCACGTTGAGTTGCACACCCAAAGCAGCAGCTTCCTCAGCCGCCAGCGCCAGCAAATCGACTGGTTGCGCTGTTGCGGGGCTGCCTTCGATGGCTGCAGCGTCCAGCCGGCTGGCCAGCAGCACCTCTTCGACCAGGGCATCGAGCTCGGCAATGTTGGTGTGGATTTCCTTGCGCAGGCTGGCACGCAGTTTGGCTTCGGGGTCCGGGTTGCGACCCGCAGCAGCCGTCTCGCGATCGGCTGCTGGCGCCGCCGCTTGGGCCCCTGCCCCCAGCCCATCGCTGTCGTCGAGCATCGACACCGCCATCTTCAAACGCGCCAACGGCGAGCGCAATTCATGGCTGGCGTTGGCCAGCAAGCTTTGATGCGAGCGCACCAAGGTCTCGATGCGGCCGGCAGCGCGGTTGAAGCTGGTCGCCAGGGCGGCCACTTCATCGCGCCCTTCTTCAGGCACCCTCTGAGTCAGCGCGCCGGCGCCAAAAGCGTCTACGCCGGCTTTCAGCGCTTCCAGTCGGCGCGTCAAACCCCGCACCACGGGCCAGGCGGCGGCAGCCACGGCGACAAAAAGCACCACCAGCAGCACCAGCACGCCGCGCCCGTCGGGCAGCAGACCCAGCCCGAACCAGCGCTGCATGGCTGATTCCGGGCCACGCCCTGCAGCAGGGCCGCCACCCGGTGCCAGCCCAGACAGCCGCCCAACCGCGCGTCCATCAGCGCGTCCGTCAGCACGTCCGTCAGCACGCCCACCCGCACGCGGCACCCACAGCGTGCGGCCGTCTTCAAAGCGTATGGGCTGCCATCGCAACTCGGCAGGCACGCGGCCCTCGCGTGCCTGCAACCGGTCACGCCTGGCGTAACTTTCGGACTCGGCGATGCGCCGGCCTGCCGGGTCGTCCAGCGCCATTGGTATGCGCAAGCGCGCTGACCACTCCGACAAGGCTGCCGTCTGCTCAGCGGGCGTGGCCTGGGCATCAGGCAAAGAGCGTTGCAACAACTCGCCCCACCCCGCGACCCGCTCGCGCACCGAGGCTTCGGTGC
>JBBQIB010000613.1:0-1705 GCA_038324515.1 Burkholderiales bacterium | reverse complement strand
GGCAGTTGGCGGGCGCAGCCACGTCACCGGCATCATCGTCGGCTCGGTGGCAGGTGCTTCGGGTCTCTTTTTGGCCGAGCCGGTGCGCGACATTCTGGGCAACGTGATTGGCGTGCTGGTGCTGCGCATCCGCGGCAGCTCGGTGGTGGGCATCCTGGATGAGGTGCAGAGAGACTCGACGCTGACGCCGCTGCTGATCGACGGCGACGGTGTGGTGGTGCACCATCCCAAGGCCGAGTTGCTGTACAGCAGCCTGGCGCCGCTGGACGCCGACGCGCTGGCCCGCATCAAGGCCGACCAGCGTTTCAGGCGCGACACGGTGCAAAGCCTGGGTGAGACCGAGCTGGCCCAGGCCATGGTGCGGGCCAAGTCCACCGGCCATGTCAGTTGGCGATCAGCCGTCACGGGGGTGGATCAGATTGCAGGCTATTCGCCGGTGCCGGGGTTGGATTGGGTGGTGGGCGTGGTCGAGTCGCGTGCCACCTTTGAAGAGCCGCTGCAGCGCTTGTACAGCCACATGCTGTGGAGTGTGTTGTTGGTGGGGCTGGTGTTCACTGTCCTGGCCCTGAGCTTTGCGCGCAGCATCGTGCGGCCGGTACGGGCTTTGACTCAGGCCGCGCATGCTTTGAAAGCCGGCGACCATGACGCCGCCCGCGTGCGCGTCGAAAGCCGCGACGAGGTGGGTCAGTTGGCGCGCACCTTCAACATCATGATCGACGTATTGCGCCAGCGTGAGCGCGAAAGTCGGCGGGGGGAGGCGGGGCGGGGGCCGGTTTAGCTGGGCTTGCGGTGCTGGGGTGTTGGCTGTTGGCTGTTTGCTGGAGGCTGCGCTCGAGCGTTGTGGCGGGATCAGGGCAGCGGGGTGTCGTATTGCGCTCATGTCCCCCGCCTCCGTCCTTCGGACTGCGGCTCCTCCTTTACTTCGCTCCATACGACACCCCGCTGCCCTGATCCGGCGGCTTGAGTGGCGTGCTCGGCGTGGGAGCCATCGGCTGCGGGCATGCGAATCAGCAACAGCTGAGTGGGTTACGCCTGGTCGTGCATTTCGCGCATCGCAGCGACGAAGTCGCGCTGGATTCGGTCGGCATCGACTTTGGTCCGTGTCAGTGCCATTGCATCGCCATGCACCCAGCGGCCAGCCACCATCACGGCTGCGATCGGGGCGGGCCCGCTGCCGAAGACCGTGGCGTCCAGCGTGTGGCTGGCGGGCAGGCCCAGCAGGCTGGGGTCTTGGGGGTCGAGCAGCAGCAAATCAGCGCGTGCGCCGGGTTGCAGGCCCGCTTGGGTCTGGCCGGCAGCGGCGGCGCCGCCGTGCAGCATCTTGTCGAACAAGCGGGCCGCCGTGGCTGGCTGCTGCTTGGGGTTGGCTGCGACATTGCGTTGGCGCAGCAGCAGCCGCTGGCCGTACTCCAGCCAGCGCAGCTCTTGCGGCCAATCGCGCAACACGTGGCTGTCTGAGCCGACCGACAAGGGTGTGCCACTGGCCAGCCAGCGCGGCAGGTCACACAGGCCGTCACCCAGGTTGGCCTCGGTGCCTGGGCACAGCACCACGCCGGCGCCTGTTGCGGCCACGGCGTCGATCTCGGCGGGGGTGGCGTGCGTGGCGTGCACCAGTTGCCAGCGTGCGTCCGGGCGCAGGTGGCGGCACAGCCACTCGATCGGGCGGCAGCCGGTGGCGGCCAGGCAGGCGTCGATCTCGGCCGTT
>JBBQIB010000612.1:0-1708 GCA_038324515.1 Burkholderiales bacterium | reverse complement strand
CAGCAGAGTCACCGTGAGGCGGTCGATCAGGCCATCGACCTGGCCGGCGTACGGCAGCAGTTTTTGCAGTTTGTCGTCGAGCATGCGCGGCCGCCAGGCTTGGCTGATTTGCCGCCCTTCACGCCCAACGCCGAGATCAAGACGCTGGAGATCAGGCCTTCTGGCCTGGAGGTGGTGCTGGCCCTGCCCGAGGTCGCCGGTCGACGCCTGCGTTGGCGGCTGGACGAGGCAGCCAACTGGCACTGCGAGGCGGTCGACCTGCCGGCAGCGTATGTGCCGGCGCGCTGTCGGTTGTTGTAGTGCCCGCGCTGTCGCATCTCTTGCCACCCACTCCGGCTAACGTCATGCGCCTGCATGCATCTTCATGAACAAGTCCGCTGCGGGCGAGCTGCGGGCCGTCCGGCCAGCCGTGGCTTGGCAGCCCATGGCGCCCGAGACGGTGGGCATGCCTTTGTACCGTGCAGTCAAACGTGCACTGTTGCAAGCCATCGAATCCGGCGCGGTAGCGGCAGGGGACGCTTTGCCCAACGAGATGGCACTGGCGCGGTCCCTGGGTGTCTCGGTCGGCACCCTTCGACGGGCGGTGGATGACCTGGTGGCCGAACACATCCTGGTGCGCCGCCAAGGGCGCGGCACCTTCGTCGCCACCCATACCCGTGACCGCTTCTTGTTCCAGTTTTTCCATGTTGAACGTGGCGACGGTCTGCGTGAGCCACCCGAGGTCGAGCTGGTGTCCTTCGATCGCAATCGCCTGGACGAAGAGGCGGCCACCGAATTGCGCATCAAGGTCGGCAGCCCCGCTTTCCAGATCGAAAACCGCCTGCGGCTGCAGGGCCGCCCGGTGGTGTATGACCGGCTGCTGTTGCCCGCAGCGCTGTTCAAAGGCTTGACCGAAAAGCGCTTGAGCGAGCGCCCCAGCACGCTGTATCACCTCTATCAAAGCGAGTTCGGCATCTCGGTGGTGCACGCGCAAGAGCGGCTGCGCGCCGTGGGCGCTGACCGCGCCGCTGCCCGTGTGCTGGGTGTGGCCATGGGCCAGCCGGTGCTGCAAGTCAGGCGTCTGGCCATCGCCTTGGGCGGCTTGCCGGTGGAATGGCGTGTCAGCACCGTGGCCACCCAGCACTACGACTATGTGAATCTGTTGTCGCGCGCCGCTTGAGGCATCGCCGAACAAACCCCAAGGGGCAACCGGCGTTGCCTTCCGCTGGCCCTGGGTAGGCGCATCAGCCTAAGCCACTGGGGCCTGACAGCCGTAGCATCAAAGGATGAACATGCAAGACATTTCCACCGATTTGGGCTTGGTGCTGGACCGCCAGCGTGCCGCTCATGCTGCCGATCCTTTTCCGAGCTGGGCCGATCGCGCTGAACGCCTGAAACGGCTTCTGAAGCTGTTGACCGAGCACGAAGATGCTTTGGCCGCAGCCATCGACACTGACTTTGGTGGCCGCCCGGCCATCGAGACCGAGTTGGCCGAAGTCTGGCCCGCACTGGAAGCCGTCAAAGGCGCGTTGCGCCACGGCAAAGGCTGGATGAAGCCCCGCAGCGCTGGCGTGGGCAAGTGGTTTCAGCCCGCCAGCGCGCAGGTGATGCCGGTGCCGCTGGGGGTGGTGGGCGTCATCGTGCCCTGGAACTATCCGCTGTATCTGTCCATTGCGCCGCTGGCGGCTGCTTTGGCGGCGGGCAACCGTGTGATGCTGAAGCTCTCAGA
>JBBQIB010000611.1:0-1709 GCA_038324515.1 Burkholderiales bacterium | reverse complement strand
GCACCTGGGTCAGCAGCTCGGCAAAGGCGGCGCCTGCAAAGAGCAGTTGCAGGGGCTTGAGGATCTGGGTTTTCCAGCTGGCGCGCAGGCGGCCGTCCTGGATCTGCGCAAACACGGTCTCGGTGGCGCCACTTTCCACTTGATCGAGGTTGTGCAGCCAGTGCGACCACAGCGATTGCACTTCTGCCAACAACGCTTGCGCCTGCTGCACACGGTCGCCCAGCAGTTCGGCGCTGGGGATCTCGCCGGCATCGTCGCTGCGGCCCAGCGGCAGGTTGCCGCGCGCAAAAAAGGTCTGCAGCGATTGCACCAGCTCGAGCTTGTTGCGCAGGCTCAGCTCGATGTTGATGCGCTCGATGCCGTCGGTGTACTCGCCCATGCGGTGCAGCGGGATCACCACGTCTTCGTTGATCTTGAAGGCGTTGGTGTGGCGCGCGATGGCGGCGGTGCGCTTGCGGTCGAGCCAGAACTTCTTGCGCGCGTCGGCGCTGACGGCGACAAAACCTTCGCCGCTGCGCGAATTGGCGATGCGCACCACGTCGCTGGTGGCTCGGGCCACGGCAGCTTCGTCTTCGCCGACGATGTCGCCGATCAACACCATCTTGGGCAGGCCGTTGCCGCTTGATCCGCCGCCACTACCGCCTGCCAGGGCACGCTTGCTCTTGGTGCTGTACCCCACCGCCTTGAGATAACGGTCGTCCAGGTGCTCCAGGCCGGCCAGCAACACGCCCTGGCCCGTGAGTCCGAACAGGTAGTCCCTGATCTCGACGATGCTGGGCACGGCGTTCTTGGCGCTGCCAAAGAACTCCAGGCACACGGTGCGCACATGCGCAGGCATGCGGTGCACGATCCAGCGTGCGCTGGTGATGAGGCCGTCGCAGCCTTCTTTTTGCACACCCGGCAGGCCGGCCAAGAACTTGTCGGTGACGTCCTTGCCCAGGCCTTCCTTGCGGAACAGCTTGCCCGGGATGTCCAGCCGGCGGGTGCTCTGCAGCTTCTTGCCTGTGGCGTCGAAGCTGCGCAGCTCAAAGCTCGCCACTTCGACGTCGTGGATCTTGCCCAGGTTGTGGTTCAG
Source organism: Burkholderiales bacterium (assembly GCA_038324515.1). Taxonomy (GTDB): domain Bacteria; phylum Pseudomonadota; class Gammaproteobacteria; order Burkholderiales; family Burkholderiaceae_C; genus Rubrivivax. The sequence continues at coordinate 634 of JBBQIB010000611.1, read as the reverse complement.
GCGCACCACCTCCAGCCAGGTGGCGTCGGGCGTGACCATGCGCCAAGAGGCGAGATTGTCCAGGGCCGTGCCCCACAGCACGGCCTTCTTTCCGCCGGCATTCATCGCCACGTTGCCGCCGATGCAGCTGGCTTCGGCGCTGGTGGGGTCGACGGCAAAAACATAACCTGCGCGCTCGGCGGCGTCGGCGACACGCTGGGTGACGACGCCGGCCTCGCTGAAGACCGTGGGCACGGGCTCGGCGACGCCGGGCAGTTGCACCATCTCGACCTCTGACAGGGTCTCGAGTTTTTCGGTGTTGATGACGGCGCTGTCCCAGCACAAGGGCACTGCGCCGCCGGTGTAACCGGTGCCGCCGCCGCGCGGGATGATGGTCAGGCCCAGCTCGATGCAGCCTTTGACCAGGCCGGCCATCTCGGCCTCGCTGTCGGGCGTCAGCACCACGAAGGGGTATTCGACGCGCCAGTCGGTGGCGTCGGTGACGTGCGAGACACGCGACAGGCCGTCGAACTTGATGTTGTCCTTGGCGGTCTGGCGGCCCAGCACGCGGCGGGTGGACTTGCGCAACTCTGCCACCTGGCTGAAGCGCTGAGAAAAGGCATCGACAGCAGCGCCTGCAGCTTGCAGCAATTCA
>JBBQIB010000610.1:0-1733 GCA_038324515.1 Burkholderiales bacterium | reverse complement strand
GCCTGCACCGCCAGTGCGCGCGCCAGCAAAACCCGCTGACGCTCACCACCCGACAACTGTCCGAGCGGGCGATCACGCCAATCCCAGGCCTGGGTGGCGCGCAGCGCGTCTTCGACGGCCCGATGGTCGGCCAAACTCGGGGCTGCCAGCCAGGCCTGATGCGGCAGGCGTCCGAGCATGGCGACATCCCACACACTCAGGTCATCACCGCTGGCTTCGTTCTGGCCAAGCCAGGCCAGCCGTTGCGCCCGTAAGCGCGCCGGAAAGGTGGTCATGGGCTGTCCGAACAACTCGACCGTACCCTGGTGCGGTATCAACTGTGCCAGGGCCTTGAGCAGGGTCGACTTGCCGGCACCGTTGGGGCCGACCACGCTGGTCCAACGACCACGCGGCAGGGCCAGATCGATGCCATGCAATACCGGCACCCCGCCCAGACTGGCATGGATGCCGCTGGCACGGATTGCCACTGGTTCGAGTGGGACTTGTGTCATGTGCCACGCCGCGGTTCACCGCGCTGGTTCATCAACCACAACAGGTAACCACCTCCCAACACCGCGGTCAGCACACCCACCGGCAGTTCCTGCGGGGCGATGAGCCAACGCGCCAGCGTGTCGGCTGCGAGCAGCAACACGCCGCCCATCAGGCTTGCCGCGAGCAGGAACATGCGATGGGTACCACGAATCAGAGACCGCACAAGATGGGGCGCAGCCAGACCGACAAAGGCGATCAGCCCGGTCTGCGCCACCGCGGCTCCTGTGGCCAGAGCCAGTGCCGCCACCAGCGCTGCCCGCATGCGCGGCAACGGCAAACCCAGGCTGGTGGCGGTAGCCTCACCAAGCGACAGGCCGTCGAGTACACGGCTCAGGGCCAGCGCCGGCGCGGCACAGGCACACCAGGCCACAGCCATCAACCCGCAGGCTGCCCAGCCGATGAACCCGGTGCTGCCCAGCATGAAGGACTGCATCGACAACATCACCTCGGGTTGCATCATCATCACCAGGGAACCCAGCGCCCCCAGCACCACGCCGACCACTACGCCTGCGAGCAGCAGACGCAGGGTATGTTGTACGCCGCGCGCGAGCAGCAGTGTCAGCAATACCGCAGCCACCGCGCCGACAAAGGCCGCAGTGGTCAGGCCCAGGCGCGCGAGCCAATCGGTGGCATAGGGCGTGCTGCCCATCAACACCAGCGCCACGCCGACGCCAAACGACGCACCGGACGCGCTGCCCAGCAGGTAGGGGTCCGCCAGAGGATTGCGAAACAGTCCCTGGGCAATGGCGCCGGCCAGGCCGAGCAGCGCGCCGGCCAACCAGGCGCCGATCGCCCTGGGCGCACGGATGTCACGGATGATCTGCAGACTGACTGCGTCGTCGCCCGCGGCCCACAGGTTTTCCAGGCCAGTGCTGCCGATGGCGATTCCGAGCAGCAACAGCAAGACCGAACCTGACACCAGGCACGCGATCACCACCCGCGCCTGCTGGCGCCGGCGTCGTTGGACCAGGGCCACCGCGTTCATCGCAGATGCTTGCCCAGGCACCCGGCCATGGCGCGCGCCGCCTCGCCCATGCGCGGGCCGGGGCGCACCATCACATCCGACACGTCGGGAGGAAACACGCAGACCCGCCCCTGGGCGATGGCCTGCATATGCGCCCAGCCCGGTCGCTGCTGCATGCCGGCAAAGTTGGAGTCCCCCACCATGATCAGATCGGGGTCGGCACGCACGACGAACTCCG
>JBBQIB010000609.1:0-1735 GCA_038324515.1 Burkholderiales bacterium | reverse complement strand
CCGTGACACCCAGGCGCGCTTCGATGCCCAAGGCAACAGCCACCCCATCCTGGGCCAGATCGTTGCGCTGACCGCGCAGCGCTGCGACCTGACCATCCGCCGCCTCACCGCACCCGCCGCCGACCCGGCTTGATGCCAGCGCCCGGCCCAGTCACCTGATCCTTCAAGCCACCGATGAACAAGAACAACCTCAAGCGCTACGCACCCCAGGCCCGCAAAGACTTCATCGCGGCCGTCACGGCCCGGGCCAACCTGCTGGGCCTGAGCGAGCGTGGCGGCAGCGTGTTTGCCGAGCCCTGCGAAGTGCAGGGCGATGTGGCACTGATCGGCGGGCGCCCCTGGCCGGCCGACGTGCAGGCCCGGCGTGAGCCGCTGCTGCGGCGCATGCGGCGCGAAGGCTTTGCCCACACGCTGGAGGCCGTGGCCTACACCTGGTTCAACCGTTTTGCCGCGCTGCGCTTCATGGAGCTGCACGACTACCTGGGCCACGGCCGGCGGGTGCTGTCCAACCCGGAGGGCGGGTTGCCCGAGGTGCTGGCCCATGCGCTGGCCCTGGCCGAAGACGGCAGCCTGCCCGGGCTGAAGGCCGAGACCGTGCGCGACCTGAAATTGGCGAACCAGGATGGCGAGCTTTACCGCCTGGTGCTCATCGCCCAGTGCAATGCGCTGCACACCGCAATGCCGTTTCTGTTCGAACACATCGCCGACGAGACCGAACTGCTGTTGCCCGACAACCTGCTGCTCAGTGACGCGGTGGTGGCCAAGCTGGTGGCCGAGATCCCGGAAGATGACTGGGCCGAGGTTGAGTCCATCGGCTGGCTGTACCAGTTCTACATCAGCGAAAAGAAGGACGCGGTGATCGGCAAGGTGGTGGCCAGCGACGACATCCCCGCCGCCACCCAGTTGTTCACGCCCAACTGGATCGTGCAGTACCTGGTGCAGAACAGCGTGGGAAGGTTGTGGCTGATGGCCAACCCGGACAGCGCCCTGGCCAGCCATTGGCCGTACTACATCCAGCCGGCGCAGCAGACACCCGAGGTGCAGGCGCAGCTGGACGCGCTGATCCAGACCCGCATGGCCGAAGACGGCGGCACGCTGAACCCGGAGTCCATCACCGTGCTGGACCCCGCCTGCGGGTCGGGCCACATCGTGGTGGTGGCCTACGACGTGCTCAAGGCGATCTACCTGGAGCGCGGGTACCAGCCCCGGGCCATTCCGCGGCTGATCCTGGAGAAGAACCTTTTCGGGCTGGACATCGATGACCGGGCGGCACAGCTGGCGGGGTTTGCGCTGCTGATGAAAGCAAGGGCGGATGACCGGCGGCTGCTGGTTGACCCGCCCAAGCTGAATGTGCTGAGCTTGCAGGAGAGCACGGGCCTGAATGCCGACGTGCTGGCAACCCATTTGGTGCCCTTCGGCTTGCAGCGCGCGCCGGTGAAGTCGCTGCTCGACACATTCGAGCACGCCAAAACCTTCGGTTCACTGATCCAGATCCCGCCGGCGTTGAATGGGCAACTGGCGGATCTGGCAGTCGGCCTGCAGAAGGCACTGCGCGAGGGCGACCTGTACGCACAGCAGACGGCTGAGGATCTATTTGTTCCGTCCCGTGTGATCATATTCCTGTGCGCAGTTGGCCCCTGTTCCAAGCCAGACACCTTCTGCGTGGTGTGATCGAGTCGTTCAAACAGGAAAAAATCCTTTGAGCCAAGTACATCCGCAAGCCCGAACGACGCCA
>JBBQIB010000608.1:0-1751 GCA_038324515.1 Burkholderiales bacterium | reverse complement strand
GTGCTCTCCAGCGCCAGTTTCCAACGCTCTTCGTTGGTTTGCAGCGCTTGAGTCGCCTGAAAGTAGTCGGTGACGTCTGCAAAGGTGCGCACCATGCCGCCGTCTTCAAGCAGACGGCTTTTCACCTCCAGCATGCGCCCGCCGGGCGTTTCACGGACATAGTGCGCGGGTGGGTCGCCCATACCGTCGCCGTTGACATAGTCACGTGCCTCGATTGACACCCGGCTGGCCCGGGTGCCAAAGTCGCCCTTGCTGTGCTGCAAGTTACTGAGCTGACTGAGTGTGGGTCGGCTCGCCAAAAACTCAGTCGGTACATCCAGCAGCTCACCCACTTGCGAATTAAATCCAATGATGTGTTTGTTGGTGTCAAACACCAAGATGCCCTGACTGATGGCGTTGAGCGTGGTGTGCAGCAGGCGGGTGTTGTCCTGCAAATCGGCGTTGAGTTTGACCAGTTCGGCCTCGGCTGCCTTACGCTCGGAGATGTCGGTGTGGGTACCGATCATGCGGGCGGGCTGGCCTTGCGCGTTGCGGCTGACGATTGTGCCGGTTGCGGCGATCCATTTCCAACTGCCGTCTTTGCAAAGCATTCGCAGTTCAATCGCGTAGTTGGGCAAGTCGCCCGCCAGATAAGCCGCCCCCACCACTTGCATTGACACCTTATCGTCGGGGTGAACGCGTGACAGAAACTCGTCGTAGCCCAGGGTAAGCTCGTGCGCCGCAAAGCCGATGATTTCTGCCCAGCGGGCTGAATGGGTTTGCGCCCCGGTGAGCAGATTCCAGTCCCAGATGCCTACACCCGAGCCCTCCAGTGCGAGGCGCCACGGATTTTCATCCTCTGGCTGGGGCACTGGCGCGGGTGTTGGGGCAGGGGTGCTCACTTTGTTACAGCAGGGTCGAGTCGTGGTAGGTGCAACTGTACCCGCAGACCGTGTGGCGTGGCGGGCAAGACGGCGGCGCTGCCACCATGGCGCTGGGCAATTTCTCTCACAATGGCCAAACCCAGACCGCAGCCGCCGGGCACATCGCTGGCGCGCCAAAAGCGCTCAAACACATGCGGCAAGTCTTGCGCTGACAGGCCCGCGCCGTTGTCACGCACCTCCAGTACCACCTGGTCTTCAAGAATGTGGGCGCTCAGGGTCACCTCGCTGCCGGGACCGGCGTAGGTGAGGGCGTTGTCGATCAGGTTGTTCAGTGCTTCGCGCAGCAGTAGGGCAACACCGTCCACCAGCAAGTGGTCTGCGCCTTCGAAACCCAGGTCGATATTGCGTTTGACAGCTCGCGGCGTCCAGTCGCGCGCTACCTCGCGCGCCAGCGCGGCCACATCCAGCGGCTGCAGTTTGACCTCGACCTCGTTGCGTGCCAGCGACAGCAGCTGGTGCACCAGGTGTGCGCTGCGCTGTGCGCCAGAGAGCACCTTGGTCAGCCTGGAGCGCAGCGCCTGCGGGTCGGTCTCGGTCAGGGCCAGCTCGGTCTGGCTGATCAGCCCTGCCAAGGGGGTGCGCAGCTGGTGCGCTGCGTCGTTCAAAAAGCGCTTTTCCTGCCCCAGACTGCGCCGCACCGCCAACAGCAGCTGATTCAGGGCGGTAGCCAGGGCGTGTACCTCTTGCGGCGCTTGGGTGAGTTCGATGGGTGACAGCGCTGCCAACGAGCCCGCACGGCGCTTGCCCAGCTGGGCCTGCAAGCGGGTCAGTGGTTGCAGGCCGCGTAAGATGCCCGCATACACCAGAATACTCAGCACCGCGCCCAGC
>JBBQIB010000607.1:0-1764 GCA_038324515.1 Burkholderiales bacterium | reverse complement strand
ATGGATTCTTGCGCGGCAGGCGGCAGTGCAAAACCCGACTCGTGTGCAGCCGCCAACAAGTAGGCCGTGAGCCTGTCGCTGCCGCGTGGGCCCTCCCCCGCCGACGGCGGGAAGAAGCTGGCCAGGCCGTCGCTGTCGAGGAAGGTGGGCAAACTGTTGACCACCCCTGCCCACAGCGTGGCGTCACGCAGCCCGATCGCTTTGGAGGCCCGCTGCTCCAAGCAGGTGTAGGGATAGTTCTGAAAATAGCGTTGCAGCCCCGGCAATGCGCCCGCCAGGCTGGGTTGAACAGCCACTTGCAGGCCACCGCGCTTGGGGGCTTGCTGGGCTGAAGCCGCTGAAACGGGTGAAGCCGATGAAGCCGGCGAAGCGGGTGAGGCCGACAAAACCGACAACGCGCCCACAGGCGCCTCGACAGGGATCGACAACACCGCGTCCAGCGGCTGCAACGTCGCTTGCAGCACCCGCACAGGCACGGCTTCTTTGACCAGCTGTGTGACCTTCACGCGGTCCTGGGTGGCGCTCTGCTCCAGGTCTTGCACCGCCGCCTCCCACACGATGCTGAATGCTTGCTGCGGCACCTCCACAGCCCAACTGACTTCTTGCGCGCTGCCCGCTGCCAGTTGCAGCTCTTGCGGCGGCAACACCAGCGGGCTGCGTGTGATGTCAGTACCCTGGCCCGTATTGACCGTGCCCGCCAGTGTGGCGCGCAGCTTCATCGGTCGCGCTGTGGTGTTGCGCAGCGTCAGCAGCGCCTGAAACCGATCGCCTTCGCGCACCAGCGGCGGCAGCCCAGCCAGTATCTGCAGATCCTGGCTGACGCGGATGCTGACGGATCCGGTGCCGAAGTTCTGCACACCCGCGTCAGCAATCGCCACCAGCCTGAAACTGCTGAGCGAATCGTTCAGCGGCACCTCAATCGTTGCCTGGCCATTGGCATCCAGTTGCAGCCTGGGCTGCCACAGCAGCAAGGTGTCGAACAACTCGCGCGTGCCGCCGCGCCCGCCGCCACCGCCTGCAGGCACAGCCTTGCGGCCGTAGTGGCGCCTGCCGATGATCTCGCTGTGCGCGGTGCTGGTCTGCACGCCCCAGGCGCGTTCGCTGAACATCGCGCTGAGCAAGTCCCAGGAGCTGTTGTCGCGCAGCGCCAGCAGCGATTCATCGACTGCTGCAAAGGCCAACTCTGCCCCGGCTGCCGGCTTGCCACCCTGGGTGACGCTGATGCGCACCAGCGCTTTGTCTCGAATCATGTACTGCGGCTTATCCGCCACCACCTGCACCTGCAACGCATGGGCCGCCGTGCCCACCTTGAGTGCCACCACGCCGAGCTTGAAGGCGGGCTTGGACAGATCGACCATTGCCGTGGGCGCCTGGTACTCGCGACCTTCGATCCAGAAGCTGCGGGCCCAATTCAGTGGCTCCTTCCAGCCCCAACTGAAGAACGAATACCAGGGCACATCGCGGATGCGGCCGCGCACTGCCAACACGCTGACATAGACGTTGGGGCCCCAGCCCGGCTCGATCTTCAGCTCCACCGTGGGGTCGTTGCCGCGCAAGGTCAGCACGCGGGTAGCGATCACACCTTCGCGCTCAACCGCCACCAGCGCCGTGGCTTCGCGAAAAGGCATGCGCACCTGCAGCCGGGCGGTCTCGCCGGGCTGGTAGCTTTTCTTCTCGGCCAGCACATCCATGCGGTCGTCGTTGTCCTGCGCAAACCACAACTCGCCCTGGCGCGTGATCCAGACGCTGGCGGCAGCTTGCGCT
>JBBQIB010000606.1:0-1778 GCA_038324515.1 Burkholderiales bacterium | reverse complement strand
CAAAGCGCAGTACGGCGTCAACGTGCAGCATGTGCGTTTGAAAGACACCGCAGAAGCCGTCACCCGGGTGGTGGCTGAAAAAGCCGCCGGCCGCGACCAGGGCGGCGGCGTGGACCTGATCTGGATCAACGGCCCCAACTTCCTGAACATGAAGCAGCAGGGCTTGCTGCATGGCCCGGTGACGCAGGGTTTGCCGAACTTCAAATACGTGGACACCACGAACAAGCGCTCCAACGTCATCGACTTCACGACCCCGGTGGAGGGCATGGCAGTGCCTTGGCGCATGGCGCAGATCGTCTTTGTCTACGACTCTGCGCGCATCAAGAATGCGGCTGAAGTGCCGCGTTCAGCGCCCGCAATGCTGGCGTGGGCGCGCAAGAACCCGGGCCGGCTGACGCACCCCAACGTCAGCAACTTCCTGGGCTCGACCTTTCTGAAGCAAGCGCTGATCGATCTGATTGCTGACACTGAGGTGCTGCAAAAGCCCGCCACCGATGCCAACTTCGATGCCGTCACCGCCCCGCTGTGGGCTTGGTACACACAATTGCGGCCGCTGATGTGGCGCAAGGGTGAGCAGTTTCCGGCCAACGGCCCGGCGCAGCGCCAGTTGCTGAATGACGGCGAGATCGACATCACGATCTCTTTCAACCCGAGCGAAGCGGCGGTGTCGGTGCAAGCCGGGCTGCTGCCCGAGACGGTGCGCAGCTTCACGTTCAGCAAGGGCACCATCGGCAACACGAGTTTCGTCGCCATCCCCTACAACGCCAGCCACAAGGCGGGCGCACTGGTGGTGGCCAACTTCTTGCTGGCACCCGGCACCCAAGCCAGGGCGCAGGACATCCGTCAGATGGGCAACCTCAACGTACTGGACGCTACCAAGCTGTCACCCGCCCAGCGCCAGGCTTTTGCCCAACTGCCCGACCACCCGGCGCTGGCCACCGCCACCGAGCTGGGCACCCCCAGGCTGGAGCCCCACGCCTCTTGGATGACCCGCATTACCGCCGAGTGGGGCAAGCGCACCACGCGCTAGATCGGTCGTGCCTGTGCTGCGTTGGGCCCCGCTGCTGACGCTGGCAGCGTTTTTGTTGCCCATCGGTGCCGGCCTGGCCGGCACGTTGTTGCCGGCTTTCGGCTGGCTGCCGGCGCTGGGCGGCAGCCAATTTGGCCTGAGTGCCTGGCAAAGCTTGCTGGCCGCGCCGGGCTTTGCCACGGCGCTCGAGCTGACGCTGCTCACCGGCTGGGCCGCCACGCTGGGTTCGGTGCTGCTGGCGTTGTTGACCGTGGCCTTTTTGCACCACCGCCCGGCTGCTCGCCGCTTGGGCGAGTGGATGGCGCCGATGTTGTCGATGCCCCATTCGGCGCTGGCCATCGGCTTTGCCTTTCTGATCCTGCCTTCGGGCTGGCTGGTGCGCGCCGTCTCGCCGGGCCTGACCGGTTTTGAGCTGCCGCCCGACGTTTCCACCGTCGGCCACCCTTCGGGCTGGCCCTTGGTGGTGGCGCTGTGGCTCAAAGAGGTGCCGTATCTGGTGCTGATGATCCTGGGCGCGCTGAACCAGGTCAACGCCAAACCCCAACTGGCCTTGGCGCGGGCCATGGGCTATGGCCCGGCGCAGGCCTGGCTGTGGGTGGTGCTGCCGCAGGTCTACCGCCAGATCCGCTTGCCGGTGTTTGCAGTGTTGGCGTTCTCGCTGTCGGTGGTGGATGTGGCGCTGATCCTGGGGCCGGGCAACCCGCCCACGCTGGCCGTGCTGGCCGTGCGCTGGTTCACCGACCCCGAC
>JBBQIB010000605.1:0-1781 GCA_038324515.1 Burkholderiales bacterium | reverse complement strand
AGTTGCTGCAGGTCGGCGTCGCGGGCGCGGGCGTCGTCGTACAGGCGCTCCAGGTGGGGCAGGTACCAGGCGTGGATGGCTTGCAGCTCGTCGGGCCATTTCGAGCCTGGGCTGCGCAGTTGTTGCATCAGCTGCAGCAAGGCCGGCCAGGATGCTGCGGCTGCAGCGGGGGCTTTGAACTGATGCAGCGCATCGGGGTGCGCCAACAGCTTGCGCACCGATGCCGGCCCCATGCCGGGCACCAGGCGTGCGCAGCGCAGAGCCGCCAGCTGGGCCAGGGGGTTGCTGGCCCAGCGCAGCACGGCCAGCAGGTCCTTGATGTGCGCTGCTTCAAGAAAGCGCAGGCCGCCGAACTTGACGAAGGGCACGTCGCGGCGCAGCAGCTCAAGCTCCAGCGTGGCGCTGTGGCTGGTGGTTCTGAACAGCACCGCCTGCTGTTTGAGCTGCAGGCCCATTTCGCGTTGGCTCAGCACGGCGTCGGTCACCGCGCGGGCTTGCGCGGCTTCGTCGGCAACGGTGTGGATCTGCGGCAATCCTGCGGCTGGCCGCTGGCTCCACAACTCTTTGGCGTGGCGCTGTTTGGCCAGTGCGATGACGGCGTTGGAGGCAGCCAGGATCTGGGGTGTGCTGCGGTAGTTTTGCGTCAGGCTCAAGACCCGGGCCGAAGGCTCAAAGCGTTGGGCGAAGCCCAGGATGATCTGCACGTCTGCGCCTCTGAAAGCGGAGATCGACTGCGCGTCGTCGCCCACAGCCGTCAGCCCTTGGCCGGTAGGTTTCATGGCTTGCAGGATGTCGGCCTGCAGGCGGTTGAGGTCTTGCACTTCGTCCACCAGCAGGTGGTCAAAACGCTGGCGCAGCCGCGCCGCCACGGCCGGGCTTTGCATCAGGTGCCACCAGGCCAGCAGCAGGTCGTCGAAGTCCAGCGACTGCTGTTGCAGCTTGCGCTCGCCAAAGGCCGCAAACAGTTGCAGCAGTGCGTGTTCGTTGCGGGCGCACCAGGGGTAGTGGCTGGCCAGTACATCGGTCAGCGTTTGGCGGGTGTTGATGCAGCGTGAGTGGATGGCCAGGCAGGTGGCGGGCATGGGAAAGCGCTGGCTGCGCTCGGCCAAGCCCAGCTCTTGGCGCACCAGGCCCAGCAGGTCTTGGGTGTCGGCGCGGTCCAACACTGTGAAGTTGGCAGTCAGACCAACCTGTCCTGACTCGTCGCGCAGCAGGCGCGCAGCGACGCTGTGGAAGGTGCCGCACCAGGGCAGGGTGGGGGGCGCCTGGGTGGCTGACAGGCCCATCGAGCGGGCGAGCGTCTGGCCGGCGCGGTGGGCCATCTCAGAAGCTGCACGGCGCGAGAAAGTCAACAGCAGGATGCGCTGCGGGTCAGCGCCCTGCTGCACCAACCAGGCCAGGCGTGCAGCCAGGGTTTTGGTCTTGCCGCTGCCGGCGCCCGCCACCACCAGCAGCGGGCCTGCTGTGGCGGGGTGCGTGGCTGCGCTGCGTTGGGCGGGGTTCAGGTCTGCCAGCGCATCCATCTGGCTTCGGGCGAGGTGAGGTGAGGTGAGATGGCGGCGTTCAGCCCGACTCAGCGCGCGTCGGCCAGCGCCTGCGCCAGGTCGATCACCGCCAAGGCGTAGTAGCTGGACCAGTTGTAGCGTGTGACGACATAGAAGTTCTGCGTGCCTGCGACATAGCTGGGCGCGTTGCCGGCGTTGAACAACTCCACCAGCGCCAGGGGGCCGACATGGCGCTGGCCGGCTTCGTCCAACTTCGCGCCCTGTTCTGCCATTTGC
>JBBQIB010000604.1:0-1785 GCA_038324515.1 Burkholderiales bacterium | reverse complement strand
CGGGCGACCGGTACCGCGGCCTGGGCTTTCGCTTCGCCCTGAGGTCCACCAGCCCAGGGGGCCCGGAGGGCCCTTCCAGCCCCGGGACGGGGCGGCTTTCGGACGGGCCGGAGGCCCGGCCCCCCGCGCAGCGGGACGCCGCGCGTCGCACAAAGAAGAGCCCCCGATGAGCCACCACTTCTTTGCCATCCCGGCGCTGGACCCGGCCACCGCGCAGGACGAGTTGAACGCCTTCTGCGCACGCCACCGTGTGGTGACGGTCGAAAAGCACTTCGTCCCAGCGGGCGTCGATTCGCATTGGGCCGTCTGCGTCCAGGTGACGGCCGGACCCGGCCCCTTGCCCGACAGCGTGAAGCGACGCAGCACGGCCACTGGCAGCGAGGTCCGCGTGGACTACAAGGCCGTGCTCAGCGAGGCCGAGTTCCGCCGATTTGCCGCCCTGCGCAGCCTGCGCAAGGCGCTGGCCGAGCAGGAGGGCGTACCTTTGTACGCCGTGTTCACCAACGAGCAACTGGCCGAGATGGCACGGCAGCTACCCACCACTGCAGCCGAACTGCAGCAGATCGATGGCCTGGGCCCGGCGCGGGTGCAGCGCTACGGCGCAGCGGCGCTGGCCAGTCTGCAGGCAGAAGCTGCCGTGGGCCCGGGCGGCGACACCCAACCGAGTCGTCCATGAAGCGCCAATCCATCACGCTGGCCGAACTGGCTGACCGCGACAACCTGCTGCTGGCGGCCTGGAAAACGCTGCGCGGCAGCACTGCCGATCCGCAGGCGCGGGCTTGGCGCCAGGGCATTGACGAGAACATCAACGACCTGGCCCAGGCCATCCTGCGCGAGACTGTACCCAGCGGGGCGCTGCACCGGTTCGTGATCCACGACCCCAAGCGCCGGGAGATTGCGGCGCCTGCTCTGGCCGACAGGGTGCTGCACCACGCACTGTTCAATCTGGCCGAACCGCGGTTCGAGCGCCTGCTGGTCCCCAGTAGCTTCGCCTGCCGGCCCGGCCTGGGCGTGCATGCGGCAGTAGCCCATCTGCAGCGCTGCCTGCAGCGGGCACCCTGTTGGTTGCAGGTGGATGTGAAGTCGTACTTTTCCAGCATCGACCACGCCGTGCTGCTGCGCCTGCTGGCGCGGTGGTTCAAGGGCGCAGCCCTGCTGCGGCTGTTGCAGCGCATCGTGCAGGCGGGCAGCAGCACACCGGGTACCGGCTTGCCCATTGGGGCGCTGACGTCACAGCACTTTGCCAACGCCTACCTGGACGATGCCGACCGCTGGTTGCTGGCTCACCCACTGGTGCGTGGCCATGTGCGCTACATGGACGACATCGTCTGCACCTGCAACAGCCTGGCGGATGCCCGGCAGCTGGAGACCGAGTTGCGCGCGCACCTTCAGCTGACGCGCAGCCTGGAACTGAAAGCGCCTGCGCGCTGCGGCTACACCCGCTTCGGCCTGCGCTTCTGCGGCTTCCGCGTGAAGCCCGGCGTGGTGCTGGCGGGCCAGCGCAAGCTGCGCCGCTACCGTGAAGGCGCGGCCCGGCTGCACATGGCCGAGATGTCTGGCGATTTGGCGCCGACACAAGCCCAGCGTGCGGCCGATGTCTTGCACGCCACGCTGGCGCACACCTGCAGCCGGCAACGACGGCGCGCGGTTTGGCGCCGGCTGGGCGCGTACAGTGGGAACCCGTGATGCGCATCGACTGTAAAAGCCGGCCCTGGCGTGCACCGCGTGATGCGCGGCGGCACGTGGAACGACGAGGCGCGCAATGCGCGCTCGGCCTACCGCAAC
>JBBQIB010000603.1:0-1787 GCA_038324515.1 Burkholderiales bacterium | reverse complement strand
GCAGCAATGTCTGCCGACTCCAGCGCAGCCACTTGCGCGGTGCCCATTTGTGCGACCTGTGCGGTGGTCAGCGCAGCCACCTGGCCGGCGGTCAGGCCCTGGAACTGCGCTGCGCTCAGTGCACCCAGCTGAGCGCTGGTCAATGCAGCGATGCCAGAAGTGCCCAGCGCTGCCAGGTCGTCGGACTCGATGGCACCGATCTGCGCCGTCGTCAGGCTGCGCAGTTGCCCTGTGGTCAAAGCGCGGAACTGCTCTGAGCCCATCGCCGCCAGGTCTTCGGTGCTCAATGCAGCCAGCTGCGAAGGGGCCAGCGCACGTATGGCGGCTGTGCTCAGCACGGCGACTTGGTTGGCTTCCATGCCGGCCAATTGGGCGCTGGCCAGGGCGGCGATCTGAGCGGTGCTCAAGGCGGCGATGCCGGTGGTCGACATGACGCTGAAGTCACTCGAATCGATGGCCCTGATCTGCGCCGTGGTCATCGCCTGGAACTGCGGTGCCGTCATGGCGCCGAACTGTTCAGAGGTCAGCGCCTGCACCTGTTGCGTGGCCAGGGCCCGCACCTGGCTGGTCGTGAACTGCGCCACATCGACCGCGTCGAAGGCTGCAATCTGGCTGGCCGTCAAGACGCGCAGCCCGGCAGTGCTGATCGCCGGTACCTGGGTCAAGGTCAAGGCGCTGATTTGTGCGGCGCTGAACGCAGCCCAATCTTCGGTGGTCAATGCCGCGATCTGTGCCGATGTGTAGGCAGCAATCTGGGCAGGGGTGAAGTTGGGGATCAGCGAGGCCATGTTCAGTCCTTGTGCAAAGTTCAACGGGCTGTTCTAAAGGCGGGCACGGCGCCCTTTTGCCGGTTGATGTCCTCGGGATATCGGGAGAGCTCGAACTGAACTTGAGCAAATTGTTTTGGCAGCTGCGGTGCGTGAAACAGCTCACGCCTGATGGTTGGATGTCGTGACCGAAACACGCCCACAAAAAAGCCGCAGGGCGCACTAGGCGCCCTGCGGCGATGTTCTTTTTCATTCAGAGCCCGATCAAGAGCCCGGACAAGCTGCCCGGAACCAGGCTCCTCAGCCCATCACTTGCCGGCGGGCAACTTGCCGTCCACGCCCTTGACGTAAAAGTCGACCTTGTCTTTCCAGGCTTGGTCGGCCTTGGTGTCTTTGGCCAGCACTTCTTTGCCGGCGCTGCTCATGATCGGGCCGGTGAAGACTTCGAAGGTGCCAGCTTTGATGCCTGCAGAGGCTTCTTCAGCCTTTTTGCGGATCGCTTCAGGTACGGCTTCGTTGATCTTGATCACGTCGTTGGCGCCTTCCGGCTTGCCCCAGATGGTGCGCTGCTCGCCTTTCCAGCTGCCGTCCAGCAATGCACCCACGGCCTTCTTGTAGTACGGGCCCCAGTACACCATGTTGGATGCCAGGTGCGCCTTGGGCGAGATCTCGCTCATGTCGCTGTCCCAGCCGAAAGCGAACTTGCCGTTCTTGTCGGCGGTTTGCAGCACCGCCGATGAGTCGGTGTTCTGCAGCAGCACGTCGGCGCCCTGGTTGATCAGGCTTTGTGCCGCGTCGCCTTCTTTGGCCGGGTCGAACCAGGTGCTGATCCACACCACCTTGGTCTTGACCTTGGGGTTGACGCTTTGCGCGCCCAGGGTGAAGGCGTTGATGTTGCGCAGCACCTCGGGGATCGGGAACGAAGCCACAAAGCCCAGCGTATTGGTCTTGGTCATGCCGCCGGCGATGATGCCGCTGACATAGGCGTCGTGATAGAAGCGCGCGTCATAGACGTTCAGG
>JBBQIB010000602.1:0-1796 GCA_038324515.1 Burkholderiales bacterium | reverse complement strand
GGCATCCCAGCCAGCCAGTGGCTCGTAAAAGATGCGCGAGCCTTCCTGCTCTTTGGTACCGGTGGCGAACTGCGGGTTCAGCAATACCGGGCCCTGCCACCACAGCAGCTTCAGCGCCCCGCCGCCGCCCCGCTTGGTGGGCTTGTACATCGGCGTGCCTTGCGCTTGCGCGATGCCCGAATGCATCAACATCATCGAGGCCATCGGGGCCGTCAGGCCCAGACCGACCATTTGCTGGATGAAGCCGCGGCGGGGCAGTTTGCCTTCGCGCACTTCTTCGATCAGCGCACGGATTTGTTTCTCTTGCATGTTCAATCTCCTGGCAGGTGAGGCTGTTCAATCGGATTCAGTTGCCAAAACGCCCCATTTCGGGGCATATCAGGCAGGGCAGAGCGTGATGCTAGCCTTTGCTTTTTTGCCCGCTATCCGGGTCGCCCCGTAGGCGGCGGCGATACTGTGGTCTGCGGGCTAGCAAAAGGCATGCCCGTGATGCAGCCTGATGACAGTCCCCAGCTCCCGTCCACTGCCAATGCCGCCGCTGTTGCGCCGTGCATCGACTCTTCTTGCCCAACTCAAAGCAGCCATGAACGCCACCGCTCCTCCCGTAGAACTCCAGGCCCCCGACATCCACCGCTGGCAGGACAGTGCCACCGGTGTGCCCTATGTGCATCAATGGCAAGCGACAGCGCCCGGGCCCCATGTGTTGGTGCAGGCCCTGACCCACGGCAACGAGATCTGTGGCGCCATCGCGCTGGATTGGCTGCTGCAGCACATCCAGCAAAGCGGCTGGGGTCCCCGGCAAGGCACGCTGAGCCTGATTTTCGCCAACGTCGCGGCCTACGAGCGTTTCAACCCGCAAGACCCTTTCCCATCGCGTTATGTCGACGAAGACATGAACCGCGTCTGGGCCGACGATCAACTGCTGGGCGCGCGCGACTCCACCGAGTTGCGGCGGGCCAGGCAACTGCGGCCTTTTGTCGACGCGGCCGAGCTGCTGCTGGACATCCACAGCATGAGTGAGCCTTGCACGCCATTGATGGTCTGCGGCACTGCCGACAAAAACGCTGCCTATGCGCGTGAATTGGGTGTGCCGGCCGATCTGCTGATCGACACCGGCCACCCGGCTGGCTTGCGCATGATCGAGCGCGGTGGCTTTTGCGACCCGGCCAGCTCCAAACGCGCCTTGCTGGTGGAGTGCGGCCAGCACTGGGAGCGCGCTGCTGCCGATGTCGCCATCGACACGCTGGTGCGTTTTCTGGGCCTGACCGGGGCGGCAGAACCGGCCTGGGTGCAGGACAACGTCCGGCTGCCCTTACCGACCGAACAGCGCCTGGTGCGTGTGACCGAAGCCGTGGTGGCACGCAGCAGCGACTTCAGCTTTCTGGTGCCTACCGAGGGCCTGGGTGTGATCGAAAAGGCCGGCACCCCGCTGGCGCAGGATGGCGAGCATGTCTGGACCACGCGTTACGACAACACGGTGCTGGTGATGCCGGGCACCAAGAACCTCAAGCCGGGCGGCACAGCCGTGCGGCTGGGGCGTTTTGAAGCGCTTTGAGGCGATCTGAAGACTTCGTGAACGGCCCCCCAGAGCGGGACCGCCGAGCATTGCCACGCAGCGCAGCCTTCAGTACTTGCTCAGCAGCTTTGCCACCAACTCAGCGGTCTCGATCGGGTGCTCCATCGGAAACAGATGTGTGCCGGCGATCCATTCCAGCCGGTTGTGGCAGATGCGGCGCGTCGCTTCCAGACCCACTTGGTGCACCTCATCCGAGCGGGTGCCGCCGATGAAGGTCACT
>JBBQIB010000601.1:0-1797 GCA_038324515.1 Burkholderiales bacterium | reverse complement strand
GGGCCTTGGCGACAAGCTGCCGCAGTACCTGGACATCGACGTGCTGTCGCAGCCCGGCAGCACCGTGTTGCACGTCAGCACCAGCGGCGGATTCAAGAACGGCGAGTTTGTGCCGAAAGCAGAAGACCAGCGCATCGTGCTGGAAGGCGTGGATCTGCGCGAGGCGCTGTCGCTGGGCGCCGACGCCTCCGAGCATCAGATGCTGCAAGAGTTGCTCAACCGCCACAAGCTCGAGACGGGTCCTTGAGAAAGGGCTTTCAACGAGAGTCCGACTAAGCCCAGCGCAGACCGCCTGAAAGCCCAACCGAAAGCCACCGATGCCCTACGCCGTGCGCAATGCCCAAGGCCAGCTGACCAGCCTGCACCGCCACGACCCGGGCGTGGGCGATTGGGTGGCTGCCGATGATGCCGACGTGCAGCAGTTTCTGGGCCTCACTGCGCCTGGCTTTGAGCTTGCCAGCGAAGCAGGAGCAGGAGCAGGAGCAGTGCAGGCCTTTGAGCAACTCGACGCCGACTTCATCCGCGTGCTGGAAGACGTGATCGATGCGCTGATGAGCCGCAACCTGCTCAACATCACGGATCTGCCTGAAGAAGCGCAAAGCAAGCTGTTCCAGCGCCGTAGTTTTCGCGACCGTCGGCCCAGCAGCGCGCTCGATCTGTACCGCGTGGGCGAGTACGACGGGCTCAAGTTATGAGGGGGCACGGGTCGCGGCGGGGCTGTACATGGCTCGCATGCGACTGAGCCCGGCCGGCCGTGCAGCAGCGAGCGCTCTCGGGCCCGGCGCGGTGGCGCAGTCTGCCACCCGCTGCTTTACCCGCTGGGCAGTCAGGTGGCAGCGCCCGTGCCTGCGCAGTCTGGGTGCTGCTGCTGGCCATTTTGCAGCTGTGGGCGGTTTTGTCCGCACAGGCCTGGGACACCCACCAGATGCGCGCCGCAGCGCAGCGCCTGGGGCCCAACGCGGTGGCGGCGGTGGAGCCATTGCAATCGATGTTGCGCGCTGCGCAGACCCAGGACGAAGCCGCCAAGCTGAGTGCGGCCAACCAGTTCTTCAACCTGCGGCTGCGCTTTGCACCCGACATCGAGGTCTGGGGCCAGGACGAACATTGGGCCACCCCGCTGCAGGCGCTGAATGCCGGCGCCGGCGATTGCGAGGACTATGCGATCGGCAAATACACCGTGCTGCTGGCCATGGGTGTGCCGCACACGCGGCTGCGGCTGGTCTATGTGCGCGCCAAGTTGCCCGATCTGGCGACACCTGTGCCACACATGGTGCTGGCCTACTACGCCATCCCCAATGCCGAGCCGCTGATCCTGGACAACCTGCAGGCGGCGATCGTGCCGGCCTCGCAGCGCCCCGACCTGGCGCCAGTGTTCAGCTTCAACAGCGAAAGCCTGTGGCAAGGCGTGGGCCAGGCCGCCGCGGGCAGTGCGATGGCGCGTTTGTCGCGCTGGCGCGAGACCTGGGCCCGTATCCAGCTGGAGGGCTTGCTGTGAGCCTGCCCACAACCCGACACTCCCAGGACTTTTGACATGACGCTGACCCGCCGCATTGCCTTGTTCATCGCTGCACTGCTCTTGCTGGCGCTGGGTGGCGCGCTGGTCATCCACACGCTGGCTGCGCGCGACGTGTTGCTGCAGCAGCAAGACAGTCGCAACCGCGACGCGGCGGCTTCGCTGGCGCTGGCGCTGTCGCAACAAGGCGGCGACAAGACGGCGATGCTGTCGGTGGCCACGGCGCAGTTTGATCTGGGGCATTACCGCAGCATCCAGCTGGTGGCGGCCGATGGCAGTGCGCT
>JBBQIB010000600.1:0-1805 GCA_038324515.1 Burkholderiales bacterium | reverse complement strand
CACCGAACCCAAAGCCGGGTATCTGGCCAGCGTGCGCAGCGTTCGTCTGCGTGTACCCAGACTGGACAGCGTGGCAGGCGCTCTGCAAGTGCAAGCCTGGCTGCTTGCCGGCGACTCGCAACAAGCGCTGTATGGCTTCAGCCTGCACAGCCAGGCGGGTGAGTTGCTGGCCGATGGCCGCGCGACAGTGATCATGAACGCTGCGCTGATGAATCCACCATGACTGCGACTTTGCAAGGCAAACGTGCGCTGATCACAGGTGCCAGCGGCGCGCTCGGCGCTGCCATCGCCCGCCGCCTGGCGGCAGACGGCGCCCATGTGCTGCTGCATGCCAACGGCCGACCTGACACCGTGTTGGCATTGGCCGCAGACATCGAGCAAGCCGGCGGCAGCGCCAGCACCTGCGTTTTTGATCTCAGCGACGATGCAGCTTGTGCCGCAGCGGTGGCCACGATGCTGCAAGGCGGCACGGTGCAGATCATCGTCAACAACGCTGGTGTGCACGACGACGCGATCTTTCCCGGCATGAAGGCCGCCCAGTGGCACCGCGTCATCGACGTGTCGCTCAACGGCTTCTTTCGCGTCACCCAACCCTTGCTGTTGCCGATGCTGCGCACGCGCTGGGGGCGCATCATCAACATGTCCTCGGTCACCGCTTTGGCCGGCAACCGGGGCCAGGTCAACTACGCGGCAGCCAAAGGCGGCCTGAACAGTGCTACCAAGGCGCTGGCACTCGAAGTGGCCAGCCGCGGCGTCACCGTCAACGCCATCGCCCCGGGCATCATCGAGTCCCCGATGGCTTCAAACTTTGATGCAGAAACCATCAAACGCATGGTGCCCGTACAGCGTGCCGGCAGGCCCGAAGAAGTGGCCGACTTGACAGCCTTTTTAGCCAGCCCGCAGGCGGGCTACATCACCGGGCAGATAATTTCCATCAGCGGGGGGCTGTACTGAACCAGGACAAACCAACGCATGTGATCTACAACAGATTGCGCGCCGCTGACAGTTGTCGCTGCGGGGGTCGGGTGAGCGGATCCGCGAGGGAAAGGAGGCGCCGGCGTCCGCAGGGCGACGGCGGACACGAGTGGAGCCGCTCACCCGACCCCCACAGCGCGCTGATACCGCTGATACCGCTCACTTCACAGCGTTCAAACGGCTTGCGCCGGCCGCGCCGCCACATCGCCAAAGCTCGGTCCCCGCAATTGCTCTTGCCCATAGCCGCGGTTGACGTCCAGCCCGGTGATGCGCCAGTCATGGGCCGGCAGCCGGATCGGGTGCAAGACACGCTCAAAGCTGCGCATCGGCCACAGGATGCCGTCGCGCCGTTGATGATCGAAGGTATCGGTTTCTGCCACTGCGCCGCGCGTGCCGGCAAAGCCCTCCAGCGTGAAACGCATGCGGCGCGTGATGTGGTTGTCACGATCGATGCACAGGCTCAGGCGGTCCAGCCCGACCTGTCCAAAACCGGGGCTGACCCACAAGTGCAGCACATCGCACAGACGACCGTCCACGCGTTCTGTACCGTCCAGTTCAGCGGGTAGATTGCGGTCTGCCAGCCACAGCGGGCCGAGCAGAAAGAGACCGTAGATTTCGGCCACCAGCGCTGAGGCGCTGAGCACCGAAGGGTCGCTGCTGGCCTGGCCGTTGAACCACACGGCCACCTCGCCTGCGGGATTCACAGATGCAGGCGCCGCCAGGTTGGCGCGCTGCCACCAGACTTGCTTGTGGCCCTTGGGCCCTTGGTAACGCTGGGCATTGATGCCCAGCCGCGGCATCAGGCGCTCTTCAGAACGGATGCGGTAGCC
>JBBQIB010000599.1:0-1812 GCA_038324515.1 Burkholderiales bacterium | reverse complement strand
GATCTTCAGGCCAGCATCCAACGCGCAGCAGTGGCCTGCGTGATGGTGGGCGAAGACGAAGCCGGAGCACCGATCGAGCTGGTCGAGATCTTGTCCGGCAAGGGCAACCTGGCCGACCTGGACTGGTCGCTCGACACGCTGGCGCCTGTGCTCGAGCAATGTCACGCGCACCTGCAAGCCAAACGCCACGCCGTAGCGGCCCGCGGCGGCATGCACACGGTGGTGCTGGCGCCAGAACTGGCTGGCATGCTGGCGCACGAGGCGATGGGCCACCCCTGCGAAGCCGACGCCGTGCTGGGCGGCGCCGTGACCGCCGATTTGCTGGGCCAGCAGGTGGCGAGCGAGCTGGTGTCGATGGTCGATGTGGCCCACACCTGGCAAGGCGAAGAAGTGATGATCCCGGTCTACGCCGACGATGAAGGTACCCCGGCCAGCGATGTCTGGATGATCGAACAAGGCCAGCTCAAAGCCTTCATGCACAGCCGCGAGACGGCGGCCCGCCTGGGCCAGGCACCCACCGGCAATGCCCGCGCCTACGACCCTGGCGACGAGCCGCTGATCCGCATGCGCAACACCGCCATCGTGCCTGGCCAATCCAGGCTGCAGCAGATGATCGAAGAAGTGGACAGCGGCTATCTGCTGCTGAAAACAGGCAACGGGCAAGCCGATGCCACCACCGAATTCATGTTCGGCATCACATTGGCCTATGAAATCAAACAAGGCAAATTGGGCCGCGCGGTGCGCAACACCACAGTCTCCGGCTCCGCCATCAAGGTGCTCAAGAGCGTCGACGCGGTCAGCGACGACATGCACTGGAGTTGCAGCGGCTACTGCGGCAAAAAGCAACCGATGGTGGTGTCGATGGGTGGGCCTGCGCTGCGGGCTCAAGCCCATTTGGGTGGCCAGTGATGCTCAGCGCTCAAGCCTTGCTGGACCAGGCCGAGCAATTGCTGCGGGGCCTGTCGGCGCGCGGTTTTGATCAGGCCCAGGTCAAGCTGATCCACACTTTGCGCAGCGAAGTCTGCATTGCCCACAACGAGCCCAGCTTGCTGCGCAGCAACGACAGCTTTGCGCTGCACATCGAGGGCTTGCTGGACGGGCGCCGCGCCAGCGCCGAGACCTCCAGCCCCGACGCTGCGCACTGGGCGCAAACCATCCAGTCCTTGTGGGACAGCGTACAGAGCGCGCCGCAGGACGATGCCAACCAACTCAGCAGCGGCCAGGTGGCATTGGTGCAACGGGGGCTGAAGACGCTGGCGGCTGGCGCCGGCGCTGGCTCAGGTGCAGGTGCAGGTGCAGGTGCAGGTGCAGGTGCAAGTGCAAGTGCAGGTGCAGGTTCAGGTGCGGGCAGGGGCGCAGGCAAAGACCCGGTGGCTGGCCCAGCTTCAAGCTCAGATGAAGCGCCAGACAGCGACCACGACATTGCAGCGCTGGCCGACGCGATGGCTTCGCTGTTGACTTGGCGCCAGCAGCAAGCGCCCAGCGCAATGCTGGAAGACGCACTGGCTGGCCACACCCATCAGCGCACCTGTTTTGTCAGCAGCGGCGGCAGCCAGCTGCAAAGCGACCTGGCCTGGTTTGACGCTTCTGTCTTCGCACTGGCGCGTGAAGGGGGCCGCAGCAGCTCTTTCAACTCTGCAGGGGGCGAATGCGGCAGCCTGGGCGACCTCTGCTTTGAACAACTCTTCGGCACCGCGCAGATGCTGCAGGATCTGACGCGCCAGGTGCACACCGAGCCGCTGGGCGCGCCATTCGTCGGCAGCGTGGTGCTGACGCCGCGCGCTTTGGCGCCGTTGCTGTCCTGGTTGCTGG
>JBBQIB010000598.1:0-1813 GCA_038324515.1 Burkholderiales bacterium | reverse complement strand
GGTGTCGACGCGCTGGGCGCACCGCAGCCAGTCGCTGGATGCGTTGGTGGCGGTGATGGTGCGGCAGCTTGAGCAGCATCCGGGCAACTACCTGGCGTTTTTCAGCAGTTTCGAGTACCTCGATCAGGCCGCAGACCGCCTTGCCCTGCTGGCGCCCCATCTGCCGCAATGGCGCCAGGACCGCAGCATGCCGGCCAGCCAGCGCCAGGCCTTTCTGGATCGCTTCGTGCCGGGTGGCCATGGCCTGGGCTTTGCCGTGTTGGGCGGCGTGTTCGGCGAGGGCATCGATTTGCCGGGCTCGCGCTTGATCGGCGCTTTCATCGCCACGCTGGGGCTGCCGCCGGTCTCCCCGATGCAGCAGCAGATGCAGCAAAGACTGGACCTGCTGTTCGGCCCCGATCATGGGTATGCCGACCTGGTGCCGGCCATGCACAAGGTGGTGCAGGCGGGCGGCCGTGTGCTGCGCAGCGCCGACGACCGGGGTTGGCTGTGGCTGCTGGATCAGCGTTATGCCATGCCGCAGGTGCAGCGCCTGCTGCCTGCGTGGTGGGGTTTGAGCAAGGCGCGGCCATTGCTTGCCGGCGCTGAAGTGCTCTGATGCTGGACCGCCCCGCACTGGCGCTGCTGCGGCCACTGTTGCTGTCGCTGGCGCGGCCTTGGGTGCGCATGGGCCTGGGTGCAAACAGCCTGACGCTGTGTGGTTTTGCCTTGGGCTTGCTGGCCGTAGTTTTGATCGTCTTTGGCGACGATGTGCGCTCTGGCCAACCGGCTTGGCTGGCTTTGGCCGCGTTGCTGCTCAGCCGCCTGATGGACGGCCTGGACGGCACCGTGGCGCGGTTGACAAAGCCCACCGATCGCGGCGCATTCCTCGACATCACGCTGGATTTCATTTTCTACGCCAGCATTCCGCTGGCTTTTGCGCTGGCCGATCCGGCTGCCAACGCGCTGCCCGCTGCGGTGCTGCTGGCCAGCTTCATCGGCACGGCGTCGAGCTTTCTGGCCTTTGCGGTGATGGCCGAGAAGCGCGGCTTGAAGAGCACGGCCTTCCCCAGCAAAGGCCTGTATTACCTGGGTGGCTTGACGGGCGGCACCGAGACGATCCTGTGTTTTGTCGCCATGTGTCTGTGGCCGCAGCACTTTGCAGCGCTGGCTTACGGTTTTGCTGTGCTGTGCGGGCTGACGCTGCTGACCCGACTTTGGGCGGGTTGGAACGCATTGAAGGTGTAAGGTCAAGTGTCGGGATATCGACCCCATCGAAGTGGAGAATCCAAGCATGAATAAAAACAAACTGTTGCTGTTGGGTATGTTGGTCGCTGCCGTGGTGGCCTTTTTTGCTTTTGATGTGGGCCGATTCTTCAGCCTGGACTACATCAAGTCGGCGCAGGCCGAATTTGCGGCGCTCTACGCCGCCGAGCCGGCGCTGGTGATCGGCAGTTTTTTCGCGATTTACGTCGGCGTCACTGCGCTGTCGCTGCCCGGTGCGGCGATCCTGACGCTGCTGGCAGGTGCGGTCTTCGGGTTGTGGATCGGCACCCTGGTGGTGTCTTTTGCGTCAAGCGTGGGCGCCACGCTGGCGATGCTGGTGGCGCGATATCTGCTGCGCGATACCGTCAAGTCCAGGTTCGGGGCGCGCTTGGCGGCCATCGACAAGGGTGTGGAGCGTGAAGGCGCCTTTTATCTGTTCACGCTGCGGCTGGTGCCGGTGTTTCCGTTCTTCGTCATCAACCTGCTGATGGGCCTGACCAAGATCAAGGCTGGCACCTTCTACTGGGTCAGCCAGCTGGGCATGCTGGCCGGCACGCTGGTGTACGTC
>JBBQIB010000597.1:0-1832 GCA_038324515.1 Burkholderiales bacterium | reverse complement strand
GGCGCTGGGCTTGGCGGCATCGGTCGGTGCGGCCACGCTGCAGGTGCTGCGCCGGCCCAGAGTCGCCATCTTCTCGACCGGCGACGAGTTGCTGATGCCTGGCCAGCCGCTGCGCCCAGGCGCGATCTACAACAGCAACCGCTTCACCTTGCGCGCGCTGGCTTTGGCGGCAGGCTGCCAGGTCACCGATCTGGGCATCGTGCCCGACCAGTTGGACGCCACCCGCCAAGCGCTGCGCGAGGCGGCTCAAGGCCATGACCTGATCGTCACCAGCGGTGGTGTGTCGGTGGGTGAAGAAGATCACTTGCGGCCCGCAGTGCTGGCAGAAGGCACCCTGCAGAACTGGCAACTGGCGATCAAGCCGGGCAAGCCGCTGGCTTTTGGCACCGTTCGACGTCGGGCTGTCGGGTCGTCTGAGATCTCTGCTGAGATCCCTGCTGACCCCCCTGCTGACCCCCCTGCAGATGCCGCCCTCTTCATCGGCCTGCCGGGCAACCCTGTGTCTTCCTTCGTCACCTGGCTGTTGGCCGTCGGCCCGGTGCTGCGCACGCTGCAGGGGCTCGACCCGGCCTTGCCCCAGCCCGTGCAGTTGCGCGCCGACTTCGACTGGCCGCGCGCCGACAAGCGCCGCGAGTTCTTGCGTGTGCGTGTCAATGCCGAAGGCGGGCTCGACCTGTTTGCCAATCAAAGCTCGGGCGTGCTGACTTCGACCGTTTGGGCTGACGGCCTGGTGGACAACCCGCCGGCGCAGGTCATACGCAGGGGCGATCGGGTGGCGTATTTGCCTCTGGCTGCCTGGGTGGGCCTGTGACTGCGGGGCAACGACAGGCGGGGGTGCAGGCGCAGGTACAGGTGCAGATGCAGGTGCAGGTGCAGGTGCGGTACTTCGCCAGCCTGCGCGAAGCGCTGGGCGCGGGCCAGAGCGTGGCTTTGCCCGCGGGCAGCACTGTGGCGACGCTGCGCGACCACTTGCTGGCCTGCAGCCCGCGCCACGCAGAACTGCTGGCCCGCGGACGCGCTGTGCGCTGCGCGCTCGACCAGCAAATGACTGACGAATCTGCGCTGCTGAAGGACGGGGGCGAAGTGGCATTCTTCCCACCCGTCACAGGCGGCTGAGTCCGAGCCGATGACTGCGAAAACGCCTTCGCCTCGTGTCCGTGTCCAGACGGCCGACTTTGATCTGTCAACAGAAGTTGCCGCCCTGCGCGCGCAGGACCATGGCGTGGGCGCAGTCGCCAGCTTCATCGGCACCGTGCGCGACCGCAACAGCCCGGCTGTTGCCGGCAGTGATGGCAGTCCAAGCCCTGACCCCAGCCCCAACATCAGCGCGATGGAGCTGGAACACTATCCAGGCATGACAGAGAAGGCCATCGAGGCCATGATCGACACTGCGGTGCAGCGCTTTGATGTCCGTGCTGCACGCGTGGTGCACCGGGTGGGTTTGCTGCATCCAGGTGAACAGATCGTGCTGGTGGCAGTGGCCTCGGCGCACCGTGCCCAGGCCTTTGAAGCTTGCGAATTTCTGATGGACTACCTCAAGACTCAAGCCCCGTTCTGGAAGAAGGAGACCACCGCCGAGGGCGCGCACTGGGTCGATGCGCGCGTGGCCGACGATGCAGCGCTGGCGCGTTGGGGTATCGAGGGGAAGAATGTCTGAGCCTTCGAACGCCATCATGAGCCAGGACCGCCCAGCCCAGCCAGCCACCGCACCGGTGAATCCCAGGGCCACGGATGCCGTGCCGCTGCGCCGGGCCTTGGGCTGCTACACCACCGGCGTCACCATCATCAGCTGCTTCGATACCCGAGGCCAGCCCCAAGGGTTGACCGCCAAC
>JBBQIB010000596.1:0-1834 GCA_038324515.1 Burkholderiales bacterium | reverse complement strand
TCCAGCGCCGGCAACTGCGCGATCAGGCTGCCCGGCACCTTGGATTCGCCGCTGGCAGCAATCCCCCGCACAAAGGGCGCGACAGCGGACAGTGCGGTGGGGTCTGTTTCGTGCAGTCGATCGTGCAGTTCGTAAGTGGTGAGCAAAGGCTCCAGATACAGCGGGGGCAGACGCGAGGCTGTCAGAACTACAGGTTTGTTCATGGGTGGGTTCCGGTTGGGAAAGTGAGTGGGGGGGGTGCGGGCGTGAGGCGGGCGTGAGGCCTGACATTGGGGATGACCCCTGCCAACGGTCCAATCGTCATACCATATTATTCCGTCTCCATCCTCAGCTCACCCAGGGAAAGCCTGTAGCCATGAATGCACCCGCTCGCAAGAAGCCCGGCGATTTACGCAGCCAACAATGGTTTGGCCGCCAAGACCGAGACGGCTTTGCCTACCGCAGCTGGGTCAAGGGCAAAGGCATCCCGCACGATCAATTTGATGGCCGGCCCGTCATCGGCATCTGCAACACCTTCAGCGAGCTGACACCGTGCAACAGCCACTTTCGCACGCTGGCTGAGCAGGTCAAGATCGGCGTGTACGAGGCGGGCGGTTTTCCGCTGGAGTTTCCGGTGATGTCGCTGGGTGAAACGCTGCTGCGCCCCACCGCGATGCTGTACCGCAACCTGGCCAGCATGGATGTCGAAGAGAGCATCCGCGGCAACCCGATCGATGGCGTCGTGCTGTTGATGGGCTGCGACAAGACCACTCCCGCTTTGCTGATGGGTGCCAGCAGTGTGGACTTGCCGACCATCGGCGTCAGCGGCGGGCCGATGCTCAGCGGCAAGTGGCGCGGCCAAGAGCTGGGCTCGGGCACAGGGGTGTGGCAGATGAGCGAGCAGGTACGCGCCGGCACGCTGAAGCTGCAAGATTTCTTTGAAGCCGAAAGCTGCATGCACCGCAGCCACGGCCACTGCATGACGATGGGCACCGCCAGCACGATGGCCAGCATGGTCGAGGCGCTGGGCGTGGGCTTGCCGGGCAACGCCGCCTACCCTGCGGTGGACGGCAGACGCAACGTGATTGCCAGAAACGCCGGCCGCCGCATCGTCGAAATGGTGCACACCGACCAGCGCCTGAGCAGCATCCTGACGCCTCAGGCTTTCGAGAACGCGATCCGCACGCTGGCCGCCATCGGCGGCAGCACCAACGCCGTGATCCACCTGTTGGCGATTGCCGGACGCATCGGCGTGCCGCTGAGCATTGACGACTTCGACCGCCTGGCCAGCGAGCTGCCATGCTTGGTGAATATGCAGCCATCGGGTCAGTACCTGATGGAAGACTTCTGCTATGCGGGTGGCTTGCCGGTGGTGATGAAACAGATCGAATCGCTGTTGCACCTGGATGTGGTGACCGCCAACGGCCAGACTTTAGGCCAGAACATCGCCGACGCACAGAACTACAACCCGGAAGTCATCAAAACTCTGGATCAACCTTTCAAGGCCAAGGCCGGCATCGCCGTATTGCGCGGCAATCTGGCGCCGCGCGGTGCCGTCATCAAGCCCAGCGCTGCGACCCCGGCACTGATGCAGCACACCGGCCGCGCGGTGGTGTTTGAAGACAGCGATGATTTCCATCGGCGCATTGATGACGAAGCGCTGGACGTCGACGAACACTGCGTGATGGTGCTGAAGAACTGCGGCCCCAAAGGTTACCCCGGCATGGCCGAGGTGGGCAACATGCCGCTGCCGCCCAAGGTGCTGAGAAAAGGCGTGACCGACATGGTGCGCATCAGCGATGCCCGCATGAGCGGCACCGCTTACGGCACCGTGGTGCTGCACACCGCACCCGAA
>JBBQIB010000595.1:0-1855 GCA_038324515.1 Burkholderiales bacterium | reverse complement strand
GTCTTTCTGGCGCATACGCCCCCTGGCAGGCGCACTCCTCATTCCGTATCTGCTGTGGGTCAGCTTCGCTGCCGCACTCAACTTTTCGATATGGCAACTCAATCCGCAAGTTCTGGGTTGAGGCGTCGCGCAAAGTCAGCTGACCGGAGCACTGATGGAACGGCTCGAGTACGACCGCTGCGACGGCCCGGAACTGGCGCATCTTGCAGCCTTCACGCTGCCGGAACCACAAGCCGATGAGGTGCTTGTGCGCGTAGCGGCGGCTTCCATTAACCCGCTGGACTTGGGCAATGCGGGTCAGGACTGCACCGCGTCCAAGCGCTTCATCGTGCTGGAGGCCGTGGCTGATGACTTTCTTGAAAAGTTCAAGGCGGCGCTGGCTCAGCTCAAGCCGGGTGATCCGATGGACGAGCACAGCACTCTGGCGCCACTCAGCTCAGTCGAGGCGCTGGACAAGCTCGAGCAGCAGGTGCAAACCGCCGTGCAGCACGGTGCCAAGCTGCTGCTGGGTGGCCAGCGGGTGACAGGCCTGCAGGCAGGCACGAAGGGCAACTTCATGCAGCCCACGATCCTGACCGACATCGCCGAGAACAACCCCATGTTCAGCGAAGAGTTCTTCGGTCCCGTGGCGCTGTTTTTCCGCGTGCCCGATGAAGCCGCCGCCGTGGCGCTGGCCAACAACTCGCCCTTCGTGCAAGACAACATTGCCTGAGATGTGGCTGTCTTTAGGATCGGCCAGAATGCTGATTCAAAAGCGAATTCAAAAGGAATCTTCGTGTTCGACATCAAAGACGACAAGACCAACACCCACTCCTTCCAGATGGCCGGCCAATGCCCATTCGGCGGCGACCGCGTCGGCGGCGTGTCGGGCACGCCGCCAGCCCTTTCGGACTGGTATCCGGATCGGCTCAAGGTGGAACAGCTCCACCACAACGGGCCGCAGGCCAACCCGTTGGGCGACGACTTCAACTATGCCGAGGCCTTCAACAAGATTGACTTCGCAGCGCTCAAGAGCGATATCAAGGCCTTCCTGACGTCGTCGGTCGCGTGGTGGCCGTCCGACTATGGCCACTACGGCCCACAAATGATTCGCATGGCATGGCACTCGGCCGGCACGTACCGCATTGCCGATGGCCGCGGCGGTGCGGGCGAGGCGTTGCAACGCTTCGCACCGATCAGCAGCTGGTGGGACAACGGCAATACCGACAAGTCGCGCCGCTTGCTCTGGCCGATCAAGCAGAAATACGGGAACGCGTTGTCGTGGGCCGATCTGATGGTCCTGACCGGCAATTGCGCGCTCGAGAGCATGGGATTCCCAACCTACGGTTTCGGTGGCGGTCGACGTGACGCGTGGGAAGCCGACAACAGCACTTACTGGGGCCCCGAGGTGTGGGATCCGAAGCATGTGTCCTCTCCGGACAGCATGGTCACGCGTGACAAGCGCTGGCGCGCTCAAAACGGCGACGCCGACTACGACCTCGAAAATCCCCTGGCTGCGTCACACCAGTCGCTGATCTACGTGAATCCGGAGGGGCCGTACGCGAACGGCGACCCGATGGGATCGGCGCGCGACATTCGCATCACCTTCACCCGCATGGCGATGAACGATGAGGAAACGGTTGCGCTGATTGCAGGCGGCCATGCCTTCGGCAAGAGCCACGGGATGGTCTCTGCCAAGGAGGTCGGACCGCCGCCGGAGATCGCTCCGATCGAAGCGATGGGTCTTGGCTGGCAAAACCTGGAAGGCACCGGGTTCGCGCAATACACGATGACCAATGGCATCGAGGGCAGTTGGACGCCCAACCCGACCCAATGGGACAACAGCTATCTGGAGAACCTCTTCAAGTTCGAGTGG
>JBBQIB010000594.1:0-1870 GCA_038324515.1 Burkholderiales bacterium | reverse complement strand
GGCGCTCGGGCGCGGTCTGCGGCGGCGTCGCGGGTGCAGCCATTTCCAACTCAGACGGCATCGCTGCCGCGCTTCAGCAACTGGTCGCGCAGTGCCAGTGCCTCGGCCTGCGGCAAGCCCAGCACCCGCAGTGCACCGAGCCTCACGCTGGCGGTATAGACGATCAACTGGGCCATGCCCCAGCGTGGGTCAAGCGGGCCTTGATTGACCTCGGTGTGCTGGATCCTCAGCCCCGGTACGAAGGCGACGCTGCGCCAGAACACGCCGCTTTGCAGCTCGATGCCATCGTCGAGTACGCACGCGCGGTAGCGGGCAAAGGCAGCCCCGGCGTGCCACCAGCCAAAGGCCAACAGCGCCGGCGTGGCCGCGCCGGCGAA
The DNA here is from genome assembly GCA_038324515.1 of Burkholderiales bacterium. GTDB lineage: Bacteria > Pseudomonadota > Gammaproteobacteria > Burkholderiales > Burkholderiaceae_C > Rubrivivax. Next base: position 1,493 of record JBBQIB010000594.1, on the reverse strand, counting down.
CCCAGCGCCGATCGATCCGCCGAGCAGCGCGATGGCGCCGACGCCCAGCGCGGTCGAGGCGATCAACGCGCGCACCACGTTGCGAATCCGCCAGACCGTCAAAAGCTGCGGGTGGCGCGTCAACTCGCCGGCAAATGGGGTCAGCGCTGCAGCCGTGGGCTGCGATGCGGCTTGCTCCGGCGCAAGCTCAATCACGCTCAGTCCCGAATGGCGATCTCGATCTCGCTATGTTCATCGAGCGTGCCGCGGACCATGCCGACGGTGTTGTATGGCAAGCTGGCGCGACACTCCAGATCAGCAAACTCAAACCAGCCCAGCGCATGGGGTCTCCGTATCAATATGGGATTTCTGTGGGGCGCCAGCACGGCCGAGTCTGGCAGATTCGATCGACCCTGCGGCGGCGCGATCACACCGGCTGCGGGTTGGGAAAGCGCAGGGTGACGCGGGTGCCGACGCCGAGCTCGCTTTCGATTTCCACTGGCCAGCCTGCGCCTCATGCACCTTGCCCTGGCAGCACGCCCAGGGCCTACCCACGTGCACAATTTATTCACGCTGTTTGGAGTCGATATGGACACCACTTTGACGGTTCGCCTGGACATTCAGCTCAAGGAAGAAGGCGAGCGCACGCTCGACAGCCTGGGCCTGTCGATGTCGTCGGCAATCCGGTGTTCCTGACGCATGTTGTCGCCCAGCAGGCCTTGCCTTTTCCGTTGCAGGGGACACCTCGGGGGCCACGGCGTGTGCGCGACCGGCCGCTTCTGGGCGGCGAGTTCACGGCAGCGTTTGTCGCTGACGGGTTGAAACCGGAGGGCCAGATTTTTGGTGGCACTACCAGAGAGCAGTCATCGCGGGACGGTGGGACCGGCCTCCGGGTGCAACAGCAGCAGCTGGCGCGCCGCAGCGATCGCAGCCAGATACGTCCACGTCTGGTTCACCTGTTCGATCGCGTTGAGTGCATGTCCGTCGGCGGGATGCACCCCCACTTGGTCGTAGAACGATCGACGGAATCTCAAAGGTAAATCGGCGCTGCAGAACGCGCTGGATTCAAAGTGCTTCGCGGTTGACTTCACCGGCGCAGTTCCGCGACGGATGCAGAAATCGACACAGACAACGGTGGTGCTGACCGCGAGCGCGGCAGCTGTTCTGCTGCCCAGCACGTCAGCGCTGGCGGCTGAGGGTGGCTGAGGCCGAAGCGTCAAGCTCTGCCAAGGAGTTCTTACATGGCGAGGCCAACTTCGCGGGCCTGTGGCTAAAAAGTTCGGCAACCGTAGCCGAACTCGAAGCCGTGATCGTCACCGAAGCCCGGGTCAGCTTGCCCTTTTCGGCGAAACAGATGAAGACGGGAGTCTTGAGGGGGGCGGCGGCGCGCGCAGCACACCCGAATTTCCACCCAGGTCCAGCTTGTACGACTGGCCTGCGTCGCAATTGCATCAGCGCGCGGCAGAGCCCCCGGCGAGGTTCAGCGCCGCCTCCAACAGCGGCTTGGCCCAGTC
>JBBQIB010000593.1:0-1895 GCA_038324515.1 Burkholderiales bacterium | reverse complement strand
AGCGAGCGCGATAACCAAGCATCCGGGATTTCCCGATCTTCCCCCTTCAGGGGGTAACCAAACCCCCTTCGGAGCGACACCCGCGCATACAGCCCCATCTCATTGAAGCCACCGCCCCACCACTCTCACGTGAGGGCGGCGCCCCGGGGCCAAACCGGCTCATCGATGGGTCGCAGGCCCGCGCTTTCGGGGAAGCGCGCGTCGTTGATGTTGATCGCTGCGCGCTGGGGCGTAAGTTCGCTGCGGCCAGTGGCTTGGCCGAGAGCCAGCACCAGGGCCGGTCACCAATTGCCGAGCGCGAGTTGCAACTTCGGCACATCTCAGGGTGCCACGCACCAGCAATGCACCAGCGATTGCACCGGCAGCGGCGCACGCGGCTGGCTCATTCGCAGCAGGGTGATGAGGTCGGCGCCGGCTTGTTGCAGCAGCGCGGCGGGCAACGGTGGCAGTGGGTTGGAGGAGGGGCCCAACGCCAAGGCAGTCAGCCAGCCGCCAGACCCATCCATCTGCACACCCAGGGCTTGCGCCAGAGGTGTCAGCATGCTGCTGCTCAGACTCATCAACAGGCTTTGTACCTTGCCCGGTTCACGCTCGATATACCTGGCCTGGGTGGTGCCGCTCAGATTGGCGCGCTTGATTGCGGCCGCCACCGCGTCATCCAGGTTGCCCAGGCGGTCGATCAGGCCGCGCTCCAGCGCTTGCGCGCCTGTCCAGACACGGCCCTGGCCGACGGCGTCGATCTTCTCGGGGGTGGTCTTGCGGGCTTGTGCGGCCTTGGTGATGAAGTCGGCGTAACCGTGGTTGATCAGTTGCTGCACCATCGGCAACAGCCGCGGGTCGAGCTCGCGGCGCGGGTCGATGGCGCCCAGCCAGGTGCTGACATAACCTTCAGCGCGGATGCCCAGTTTGTCCATCGCTTCCTTGGCCGTGGGCAGGATGGCGACCACCCCGATGGAGCCGGTGATGGTGCCCGGGTCGGCGATCACTTCGTCGGCTGCCATCGAGATCCAGTAGCCGCCGCTGGCCGCCAGGTTACTCATGCTGACCACCACCGGCTTGCCGGCCTGGCGTGTCAGCTCCAGCTCGCGGCGCACGCGCTCGCTGGCGGTGGCGCTGCCGCCGGGTGAGTTGACACGCAGCACCACGGCCTTGATCTTGTCGTCTTCACGCGCTTTTTTGACCAGCTCAGCGGTGCTGTCGCCGCCCACCGTGCCGGGGTCGGCCTGGCCATCGACGATGTTGCCTTCAGCGACGATGATGCCCACCGCAGCATCGCTGCCGGGCGGCTTCAGATAGGCGCGGTATTGCTGATACGAGACCTGCCGAAAGTTCTTGCTCTGGCTCTTGCTCTTGTCGTCCAGCGCGCCGCGCTCGATCATCAATTGGCGCACTTCGTCGGGTGCCTTCAGCGCGTCGATGAACTTGGCATCCACCGCCACCTTGGCCAGATCACCGCCTGCTGCTGCCAGCTTCTCGGGCAACTGGTCGGTGAAGGCCTGCACGCTGCCAGGCGGCAGTTTGCGGGCCGCCTCGACGCCGCTTGCATAGTCAGCCCACAGGCTGCCGTAGAGCAGGGTTTCGGCCTCGAGTGCTTCGGAGCTGGGGCCGCTTCGGTTGTAGACCTCGCCAAAGCTTTTGAACTTGCCGGCGCGCACCACGTTGGCCTGCACGCCGATCTTGTCCAGCGCATCCTTGTAGTAGGTGCGCAGCCTGCCGTAGCCTTCGAAGGCCATCAGGCCCATCGGGTTCATCCAGACCTCGCCTGCCTGCGCCGCCAGGTAGTAGGCGCGCTGCTCGAAGTAGCTGCCGTAAGCCACGATCGGCTTGCCCGCGGCCTTGAAGCGCTGCAGCGCAGCAGACACTTCGCGCAGCATCGGCAGGCCGATCGAGCCCAG
>JBBQIB010000592.1:0-1900 GCA_038324515.1 Burkholderiales bacterium | reverse complement strand
CCTGGCGCAGAGCGCATCAAGATTGAGCCGGCATGGCTGAGCTGCTGAGCTACCGCCTGGGCAGCTTCTTGCTGTTTTCTGAATCGACCTACCAGCGTTTGGTGGCGAACCTCAACGCCGACTTGTGGCCGCTGCAAGGGTTGGTTCTGGTCGGGATGCTGGCGCTGCTGTGGGCCAACGGCCTGTTGCGCTGGCCCAGTCGGCGCAATGAGCCCAAAGGGCCCAATGCCACAACCCAGGCAACGCACGAACCAGCATCTGATGTCGCCGCCATCACAAACCCTTGGCGACACCGTTGCCTGTGGGCGGCGCTGGCGCTGGCCTGGGCAGCTTCGGCCGGGTACTTTTTGATCCAGCGTTTTGCGGCCATCAACTGGGCTGCCGAATACCTGGCGTGGGCGATGGCGCTGCAGGCTCTGGCCTGGTGTGTGGCTGCGTTTTTGCCGCAGCGCATGGGCTTCGGCCGGCGGGCTGGGCCAGACCCAACAGACCCAGCGCCCGACCCCTGGGGCCTGTTGCTGGTGGCCATCGGCCTGCTGCTCTACCCGCTGATCAGTGCCGACTGGGGCCAGGACTGGAGCCAGGCTCACAGTTTGGGTCTGCTGCCCGAGCCCACCGCCATCACCAGCCTGGGCCTGCTGCTGCTGGCGCGTCGACCACCCTGGTGGTTGTGGCCAGTGCCGCTGTTGGTTTGTCTTTGGTCAGGGCTGTGGTTGTGGGCCCTGGAGGCACCGGCCGCGTGGCTGGCGCCAGCGGCAGCCGTTTTGGCACTGGGCCGCGCTGGCAGTTCATGGTTCCGGCGCACCAGGAAGCCTTTGCCAGCGGCCCGCGCCAAGCCGTCCACTGATCGCTGATCGCTGATCGCTGACACTGCAGGCACACCCAGTCGGTGTCTCAATGCCAATGAAGCCAATGCACGCTGAACTGAATATCCGTCCATCTGCTGAAACTGACGAATCCGCCGTTCTTGAGCTCTGGCAGCGCTGCGAGCCCGAAGCAGGGATGCGGGCGCCGCGAGGGACTTGTTCAGCGTTGCCCTGAGTCGCTGAGCCTGCGCGGCTTGCGGGTGGAGGCGACTGACTGGAGTCGAATCATGCCGTAGCCCGCTGCGTCGTCAGAAACCGCCAGTCAGGCAGAAAGCACACTGAAAGCCCGCTGAAAAAAGTCCACCCCACCAAAGTTGCCAGACTTGAGTGCCAGATGCAGCCCGCCCTGTGCAGGCAACTGGGCATGGCACCAGGGCACACCCGGGTCGATCTGCGGGCCGATGCGCATCTGCTGCACGCCCAAAGCCTGCACGCAGGCGCCGGAGGTTTCGCCCCCTGCCACCACCAGGCGGCCCACGCCTTGTTGCACCAGACCCTGTGCCACTTGGGCCAAGGTCTCTTCGATCAATGCACCGGCTTGTGATGCACCCAGCCGTTGCTGCACGTTGCGCACGACATCGGCATTGGCGGTGGCGTAAATCAGCACCGGCGCCTGGCCCAGCCGCGCGGCCGCCCAATCGCAGGCCTGTTGCGCCACCGGCTCGCCGGCAGCCACGCGCAGCGCGTCCACCGCAAAGGCCTGGCCGCCTGCGGCCACAAAGTGCGCCACTTGCGCGTTGCTGGCCGCCGAGCAACTGCCAGAGACCACCGCAGCAAAGCCGCGTGGCGCAGGCAATGCGGCCGCCGCTGCGCTGGGCCTGAAACCCCACTGCGCCGGCAGGCTGCTCGCCAGGCCCGAACCAGCCACCACCAAGGGCCAACTGGCGCAGGCAGCTGCCAGATGCGCCAGCGCTGCGTTGTCCACGCTGTCCACCACCATCAGGGCCATGCCTGCTGCTGCCAAGGCCTGCGCACGCTCGGCAATCGCAGCGCCGCCTTGGGCCACCGTGGCGTGCTCGATCAAACCGACCTGG
>JBBQIB010000591.1:0-1911 GCA_038324515.1 Burkholderiales bacterium | reverse complement strand
ACAGTACATGGTGGGCATGGTGCTGACGGACTTGGGGCGCAGCGAAGAGGCCGCTGCGGCCTTTCGTGAGGCCCTGCGCCAGGCGCCCGAGTTCAGCCAGGCTGCCGACGCACGCAGCCGCCTGCGCAAGCTGCAAGGCGGTTAGGGACTTGTCCAGCATTGCCTTGGGGTCATTTGAACGCCATTTGGCCGCCCGCGTGGCACCTCTTCGAGAACACCGGGGCGAGCGGCCTGAGGCGCCTGGCTGCCAGGCCGTCTGGGCGCAGACAGCCGGAGCCGTGGCACGATACGGTCCATGAGTACACAACAAACTGCAGCCAGCGCAGCTACTTCCAAGGTCGCATTTCTTGGTCTGGGCGTCATGGGCTACCCGATGGCTGGCCACCTGGCGCGCGCCGGGCACCCGGTCACGGTCTACAACCGCACGGCATCCAAGGGCAGCGCCTGGGTGGCTGAATATGGCGGGCACAGCGCACCCACGCCCCGTGAAGCTGCCGCTGACGCCGCCTTGGTGTTTGCTTGCGTCGGCAACGACGACGACCTGCGAGCCGTCTGTCTGGGGCCACAGGGTGCCTTTGCCGGCATGGCCGCTGACGCGGTGTTTGTCGACCACACCACGGCTTCGGCCGCCGTGGCGCGTGATCTGCACCAGCAAGCCCGGGCTTTGGGCTTGCATTTCATCGACGCCCCAGTTTCAGGCGGCCAGGCCGGTGCGGTCAACGGCAAGCTGACGGTGATGTGCGGGGGCGACGCCGAGCCTTTTGCGCGCATGCAGCCTGTGGCGGCCCACTTCGGGCGCGCAGTGACACGTATCGGTGACAGTGGTGCCGGCCAGATGGCCAAGATGGTCAACCAGGTGGCGATCGCCGGGCTGGTGCAAGGCTTGGCTGAAGCGCTGGCTTTTGGTCAGCGCGCGGGCCTGGACATGCCGCTGGTGCTGGACGTGATCAGCAAAGGCGCAGCGCAAAGTTGGCAGCTGGACAACCGCGGCAGCACCATGCTCAAAGGTGAATTCGACTTTGGTTTTGCGGTGGACTGGATGCGCAAAGACCTGGGCCTGGTGCTGGACGAAGCGCGCCGCAATGGCGCGCAACTGCCAGTGACCGCGCTGGTCGACCAGTTTTATGCCGAGGTGCAGGCCATGGGCGGCCAGCGCTGGGACACCTCCAGCCTGATTCGGCGGCTGGAGCAGGAAAAATAGCGCTCCCCTGAAGCCGCGCCAAATCAGGGCTTGGGCCTGGTGTCAGCGCCAGCGCCGGCCGTCGCTGTGGCCCGGCCGATGCGCGCGACATCTTCTTCGCTGAGGACTTCAAAGACACGCACCACCCGCTGCACGCCCGGGATGGCGCGCGCCAGATCCGCGCCGCGATTGGCTTCGCGCTCGCTGACGCGGCCCATCAGGTAAACGATGCCGCGGTCCACCACCACCTTGTAGGCGTTGGCCTGCAGGTCTTTGGCATCGACCATCGAGGCCTTGACCTTGGTGGCCAGCCAGACATCTCTGGAGCGTTCTCCCAATCTGCTGTTGCCGGTGACGGCCAGCTCATTGACCACGCTGCGCACGTTCTCGACCCCGGCCACCACATCTGCAACACGTGTGCGATCACCTTCAGTGGGCACTTCGCCCGTCAGCAACAGCACGCGGTTGTAGCTGGTGACGCTGATGCTGCCCAAAGTCGCCAAGCCACGCACCCGGGCTGTGGCTTTCAGCTCGATCGATTCATCTTCCAGCTGGATGCCGGTGGTGCGGCGGTCGCTGGCCACCATGGCGCCGCCCACCACGGCGCCGCCCAGCAGCAATGGCGCGCAAGCGCTCAAGCCCACGACGGTGGTGCCCAAAGAGGCGGCGACGAGGGCCACTCGCAGGCCCCACTTTGGCTCGCGGCGTCGGAAATCAGTCAAGTTCATCAG
>JBBQIB010000590.1:0-1925 GCA_038324515.1 Burkholderiales bacterium | reverse complement strand
CGTGTCGCTGCGCCGCGCGCTCGTTTTCTCGTACTTGGAAAAGTACGGCAGCTACCTGGTGGGCCTGGTGTCTACCGTCATCATCTCGCGACTACTGGGGCCAGCTGACATCGGCGTGTTTTCCGTAGGCATGGCCCTGGTGGGGCTCATCGCCGTTGTGCGCGAATTCGGGGTCAGCACCTACCTCATCCAGGAACAAGCGCTGAATGATGAGTTGATCCGTGCAGCGTTCACCGTCACCGTGGGCCTGGGTTTCGGCCTGGCCCTCATCGTGCTGGCCTTGGCTGTGCCCGCAGGGCGGTTCTACGGCAACGATGACGTCACTTCAGTCATTGCGATTCTTTCGCTGAGCTTTGCGCTCACGCCATTGGGCAGCGTTTCGCAGTCGTTGCTGTCGCGCGAACTCAGGTTCAAGACACTGGCCTGGATCAGGCTGTCTCAGGCCCTGGTGCTGGCGGTGGGCTCAGTCTTCATGGCCTGGCTGGGATGGGGGCCCCAAAGCCTGGCCTGGGCCGCAGTGCTGGCCAGCCTGACCAACGGCGTATTGTCGATGGCGGTGCGGCCGCACCCGGTGGCCTTCGTCTTTGCCTGGCCGGCCCTGAAGCGGGTGATCAGCGTCGGCGGGCCGGCCACCGCCGTCAACATTATCGATGACCTGGTCAACTCGATGCCCGAGCTGATGCTGGGCCGCATGCAGTCGCTCAGCAGTGCGGGCCTGTTCAGCCGCGCGAAAGGTTTGTCGAGCATGGCGCACCAGCTCATTGCGCGGGCGGCCGGCCCGGTGTTCATGGCGGTGTTTGCCGAGCGCCAGCGCAGCGCCGTGCCGCTGGCGCCCCTTTACGCAAAGGCCACCGCCTGCGTCGTGGCTGCGGGCTGGTGCGGGCTGGCGATGCTGGCGGTGCTGTCTGAACCGGTGGTGCTGGTCTTGTTCGGCAATGACTGGCTTGCCGTCATCCCATTGCTGCGCTGGCTGTGCATCTCGGCTGCAGTCAGCTTGCTCACCTCGGGTGCGCACCATCTTCTGCTGGCGGGCGGCGGTGTCAACGACGTGGTACGCGCCAAGCTAATGGCGCTGCCCGCGCACGCCCTGTGTTTGCTGGTGGGCGGGCACCTGGGTGTGGAGTGGATGGCCATTGCGATGGTGTTCAGCACCACCTTCGCCTCGAGCCTGATGGCCCTGGCGGTGAAGCGACGGTTCGACATCGGGCTGCGCCAGCAGCTCTTGCCTGCCGCCATCAGCCTGCCGATGGTCTTTGCGTGTGCGGCGGGTGCGGCAGTGGCCTTGCTGGCGGGCCCGGCCAACACCGTACCGAAAGCGATGCTGCAGCTGGCCGTGGGCGGCGGCCTGGGCGCGGCCTTTGCGCTGCTGGGCCTGTTATGCGGCGCGCACCCGCTGAAGGCGGAGCTGCTGGCCTTGCTGGCGCGGCGCAGCGTTCGGCCATGAAGCTGCAGAGATTCGAACCACACGGCGGCCGCAAGCCGTGGCATTTTTCTCGTCGCCGGCCCCGCAGTTTCACAGCCGGTAACGAGTTTCGTCGTGTAATCCGGGCAGAGCCCGCCGTGGCGCTTCAGCCGGCCATGGGGTTGCGCTCTCCACGTCGCACCTTCAAAAGAATATGAACGGTCACCCCCCCGAGTGCAATCTATGCGGCGCCACCTCGGCCGAGTTGCTGATCACCAAGGACGGCTTTGATGTGGTGCGGTGCAGGAGCTGCCAGCTCGTCTTCGTGAGCAACCCGCCCGACGACGCGGCGCTTGCCGAGCAGTACTCGTTTGAAGCCGGTTATCACAGCGAGCTGGCAAACAACTCGCAGTCGGTGGCGCAGCACCGGAAAGAAGCGCTGGACAACCTGCGCCGCCTGCACGAGCACCGCCGTGGCGGCACGCTGCTGGATGTGGGCTGCTCCACCGGCTTGTTCCTGCAG
>JBBQIB010000589.1:0-1930 GCA_038324515.1 Burkholderiales bacterium | reverse complement strand
CAGGATGTAAGCGTCAAAGAAGCCCGGCAGGTGGGTGCGAAACAGGTTCTGCACCGCCCAGGTGGCATAGGCGCCGATCATCATCAACTCGCCATGCGCCATGTTGATGACGCCCATGAGCCCGTAGGTGATGGCCAGGCCGAGTGCCACCAGCAGCAGGATCGAGCCCAGGCTGGCGCCGGCAAACAGCACGCCCAGGCGCTCGCCCCAGACCAGGCGCGATTCCACCGTTTGCAGCGATGCGGCCATCGCTGCCTTGACCTCAGTGTCGGCCTCGGAGCTGATTTTTTGCAACAGCAAAGAGCGGGTGGCGGGGTCTGGGCTGTCGGCCAGCAGCAGGGCTGCTGCCAGGCGTTTCTGGCGGTCGGGTGAAGCCAGCAGCGCGCCGGCCTTGGCCATCGCCAACTGGCCTTTGAGCACCGGGTCGGTCTCTTGCGCGGCAGCCTTGTCCAGCAAGGGCAACAGTTTTTCAGACACGCCGTCTTGCAACACGGTGAGTGCCTGCGCGCGCACGCCTCGGTCTGCGTCCACCAGCCTGAAAGCCGCCAGTGCGGCCTCGAACTCGCGCCGCATGCGGTTGTTGTTGATAACCTCGGTGGCATTGTCAGGAAAGGCCACCGCCTGCCCGCTGGCTGCGTCGGTGACTTCCGTGCCCTTGACCCGCAACACCTGGCCGCCCGCCAGCATGATCTCGTCGGCCAACAAGGCTTCGAGCAGAGGCACCACGCTGGCGTCCGCTGCCTCGATTCGCTCGTTCAGCGCTGCCAGGCGCGACTCGCTGTCGCCTTTGGCAATGGCCAGGGTTTGCTCAGGCGTCAGGGCCTGGACGCTGTTGCCCAGCCCGATGAAGATCAAGCACAGCAAACCCACGCCGATCAGGCGCAGGGCTCGCCCGCCGCCCCGCCTGCCCAGGCCGTGCGGGCCGTTGTCGCTGCCCACTGGCGGCCTGGGCTTACTTCTTGGCCATCACGACAGGTTCGTTTTTCTTGCCCTTGTTCTCGGCGATGTAGTCGCTCCAGGGATCGGCGACCACGGGGCCCGGCGTCTTCCAGACCACGCGGAACTGGCCGTCGGCCTGCACTTCGCCGATGAAGACACTCTTGTGCAGGTGATGGTTCTTCTCGTCCATCTTGCTGGTGATGCCCGAGGGCGCCTTGAAGGTCTGGCCGGCCATCGCGGCGATCACCTTGTCGGTGTCGATGCTCTTGGCCTTGGTGACGGCTTGTGCCCACATGTTGATGCCGATGTAGGTGGCCTCCATCGGGTCGTTGGTCAGCGGCTTGTCCTTGTGGCCGGCGATGCCCTTGGCTTTGGCGTAAGCGCTCCACTTCTTGATGAACTCGGCGTTGGTAGGGTTCTTGATCGACATGAAGTAGTTCCACGCCGCCAGGTGGCCCACCAGCGGCTTGGTGTCCACGCCGCGCAACTCTTCCTCGCCCACCGAGAAAGCCACCACGGGCACATCGGTGGCCTTCAAGCCCTGGTTGCCCAGCTCTTTGTAGAACGGCACGTTCGAGTCACCGTTGATGGTCGAGACCACGGCGGTGCGCTTGCCTTCAGACGCGAACTTCTTGATCTTGGCGATGATGCCCTGGTAGTCGGAGTGGCCGAAAGGCGTGTACTCCTCGATGATGTCGGCCTCGGGGATGCCCTTGGCTTTCAGGAAGGCGCGCAGGATCTTGTTGGTGGTGCGTGGGTAGACATAGTCGGTGCCCAGCAGAACGAATCGCTTGGCAGCACCACCGTCCTTGCTCATCAGGTATTCAACCGCAGGAATCGCTTGCTGGTTGGGCGCTGCGCCGGTGTAGAAGACGTTCTTGCTGAGTTCTTCGCCTTCGTACTGCACCGGGTAGAACAGCAGCGCGTTGGTTTCTTCGAAGACCGGCAACACGCTCTTGCGGGAAACACTGGTCCAGCAACCGAAGGTGGC
>JBBQIB010000588.1:0-1931 GCA_038324515.1 Burkholderiales bacterium | reverse complement strand
CGCCACGTAGTTATTTTCAGCGGGGACACCTTTGAAGTGCCCCAAGGTATCCAGCGTATTGACCACCGTGCCACCCACGGCTGGCAATTGCGCTATGCAGGCACACGCCTGTACTCAGACCACACCACGGACGGCAGCGGTGCTGCAGCGTCGCTGACGCTGGCCATCAAAGAGCTGCTCAAACGCATTGCTACCACACCGGCACCGACGGTGCTGCAGTCTGCGCCGAGCGCCAACAAAGCCAGCGGCTTGCCACCGGGCATCTCTGGCCCCGTGGTGCGCTTGCGCCGGGGCGGCAAGACACGCGATTGCAGCCTGGCGGTGTTGATTCCGCAGTTTGGCAGCAAGCCCAAGCGACGCAACGTCTACATCGGCACCGAAAACACCTACAGCACCGAGCGCTTTGATGAAGCGCTGCGGCGCGCCATTGACATGCGTCGCGAGGCAGAAGAGATCTACAGAACCAAAGCCACCAAGGCCAAGCGTGCGGAAGCCAAGGCCTACAAGGCCAAGCTCAAAGGCGCCTGAGGCGGCCCATGCCCCTGCCGGCGCCGAAGAAGGAGGCGCTGGATAGAACCTCTGGACGGGGTCAGCCATCCAAATTTGCCACAACGACCAACCGCTTCGTCGAAAAGACCAAAACAACAAGGACTTCGACGAAATTGGGCTTTTTTTGCTCATGATCTCTCCCTAGACTGGAGGTTATCCCTGACTTTTGAGAGAGCCCCATGCGCATCACCTTGCTCGGTGCCGGCCACATTGGCCAGACCATTGCTCGCCTGCTGTCCAACAGCGGCCACTACAGCGTCACTGCGGTCGACCGCGACGCCGTTGCGCTGGAGCGACTGAACCCGACGGACTCTGTTGTTGGCGCGACCCAGCCACCCAGCCCTGGCAATGCGCCGATCCAGACCCGCCAGATCCAAACCGATCACGCCGAGTCGCTGCAGCAAGCACTGCTTGAAGTGCTGCAGGGTCAAGATGCTGTCATCAACGCCCTGCCCTATCACCTGGCCACCACAGCGGCCAGCGCGGCGTTGCAAGCTGGCTGCCATTACTTCGACCTGACCGAAGACGTGGCTGCCACCCGCGCCATCCAGGCCATGGCAGAAAACGCTGGCACGGCCTTCATGCCGCAATGTGGTCTGGCGCCTGGCTTCATCGGCATCGTGGCCCACCACCTCAGCAAAAGCTTTGACTCCTTGCACGAGGTCAAGATGCGCGTGGGCGCGTTGCCCGCCTTCCCGACCAACGCGCTCAAATACAACCTGACCTGGAGCGTGGACGGCCTGATCAACGAATATTGCCACCCTTGCGAAGCGATCCGCGATGGCCGCAACATCGAAGTGCTGGCGCTGGAGGGTCTGGAGCACTTCAGCCTGGACGGCACCGAGTACGAAGCCTTCAACACCAGCGGCGGCCTGGGCACGCTGTGCGAGACGCTGGCCGGCCGGGTGCAATCGCTGGACTACAAAAGCGTGCGTTACCCCGGTCATCGCGACCTGATGAAGATGCTGCTGGAAGAGTTGCAGCTCAAGAAGGAGCCCGAGACGCTGAAAGAGATCATGCGCAAGAGCATCCCCAGCACGATGCAGGACGTGGTGCTGGTCTTCGTCACCGTCAGCGGCATGCGCCGTGGCCAACTGGTGCAGGAAGTGTTTGCACGCAAGATCTTTGCCGACCGCAGCGAAAGCGCGCCGCTGTCAGCCATTCAGATCACCACGGCTGCCGGCGTGTGTGCTGCGGTCGACCTGTTCCGCGAAGGCAAGTTGCCGCAAAAGGGCTTCATCCGTCAAGAGCAAATCGAGTTGCCGGCCTTCCTGGCCAACCGCTTTGGCAGTGCTTACCAGCAAAGCCGGCAGGTCGAGAGCATCGGCTGAGATCCAACCTTCAGGCCAGCGGCCCCAGCGCAGCAAAGTGCACGATCCACT
>JBBQIB010000587.1:0-1935 GCA_038324515.1 Burkholderiales bacterium | reverse complement strand
GTGATGCTGACGGGCGACAACGCAGGCAGTGCCCAGCGTGTGGCCCAGGCTTTGCATCTGCAAAAAGTGCACGCGCAGGCACTGCCCGCCGACAAGGCGCACCACGTGCAGGCCCTGCGCCAGCAAGGTGCGGTGGTGGCGATGGTGGGCGACGGCATCAACGACGCCCCGGCGCTGGCGGCTGCCGACGTGGGCCTGGCGATGGGCGACGGCACCGACGTGGCCATGAACACGGCAGGCATCACGCTGATGCGCGGCGACCCACGCCTGGTAGGTGACGCCATCGACATTTCTCGCCGAACTTTTTCAACCATGCGCCGCGGGCTGTTCTGGGCCTTTGTCTACAACGCGGTAGGCATCCCGCTGGCAGCTTTGGGCTACCTCAACCCGATGCTGGCCGGGGCTGCGATGGCCGCCAGCAGCGTCAGCGTAGTGGCCAATGCCTTGTTGCTGCGCCGCTGGCGCGCACCCTCCACCCACGATCGCTTTGAGTCAAAGCCGCCCAAATGAACATCGGACAAGCCGCCCAAGCCAGTGGCATATCGGCCAAGATGATCCGTCACTACGAGAGCAAGGGCCTGCTGCCGGCTGCAGCGCGCAGCGACAACGGCTATCGGCAGTACAACACGCAAGAGTTGCACAGCTTGCGCTTTGTGCGCCAGGCAAGAGCTTTGGGCTTTTCGCTGGCCGAGATCCAGACCCTGCTGAGTCTTTGGCATGACCGCGACAGGCCCAGCCGCGAGGTCAAAGCGCTGGCGCTGAAGCACTGCGAAGAGTTGGAGCAAAAAGCGCAGGAACTTCTGGCGATGAAAAACACGCTGATGCACCTGGTGCAGGCCTGTCACGGCGACGACAGGCCGCAATGCCCGATCCTGAATTCGCTGGCCAGAAATGACGCAGCCACGCAGAACCCCGGCGCAACCAGAAGCAGCAAGCCCAAGCCTGCCGCCAAAAGCTGATCAGGGCACGATCTGCACCTGCGTGACGGTGTACTTGCCGTCCACCTTGGCAGCCACGAACCTGATCTTGTCGCCGGCCTTCAGCTTGTCCAGCGCTGCTTTGTCGCTGACGGCAAACACCATCGTCATCGGCGGCATGTCGAGATTCCTGATCTCTTCGTGCTTCAAGGTCACGCGGCCAGCTTCCTTGTCGACTTTGCGCACCTCGGCGTTGGTCATCTCGGCAGCCCAAACGGCCAGGCTCAAACCCATGGCGACAGAAAATGCCAGGGCAGATCGCAGCGTTTTCATGGTTGGGACCTTTGCGTAAAGAGCAGACAGCAGCATAACGCTGCTGCAACGCGTGGGGTTGACCTCAGCGCTCAAACTCAAAGCGCTCGGTGTCGACCTCGGACTGGCTCTGCGCGCCATAGCGGGGGCCCTGCACGTGCTGGGGATCAAACAACGCCGAGAGCTCGCCTTGCTGCACAGCGCTGAGATGAATCGCCTGCGCACCCAGATTGTCCTCCAGGTGCGCTGACTGGGTGGTGCCGGGAATCACCAGCACATGCGGGCCCCGGCTGAGCAACCAAGCCAGCGCCAATTGCGCAGCGCTATGTCCCCACTGCTGCCCCATTTCTTGCAGTTTTTGCGCCAGCCGCAGATTGCCCAAGTAGTGCGCTGCGGTGAAACGCGGCATGCTGCGCCGGATGTCCTTGGCGTGCAGCGCTTCGAGCTCGGGCGGATCGGCGGTCAACACGCCGCGCCCCACCGGGCTGAAGGCCACGAAGGCCGCGCCGATGTCGGAGCAGGCTTGCAGCACGGCAATTTCTGCGTTGCGGCTCCAGAGCGAGTATTCGGTCTGCAAAGCGCTGACCGGGTGCACCGTGTGGGCACGTCGCAGCGTGGCCGCAGACACCTCGGACAAACCCAGCGCCCGCACCTTGCCTTGCTCGACCAGGCGCGCGATGGCGCCCACGCTGTCTTCCACCGGCAC
>JBBQIB010000586.1:0-1946 GCA_038324515.1 Burkholderiales bacterium | reverse complement strand
ACGCCCTGGGATCGTCGCCGACACGGGCCTCACCGGGCGCCCACAGGCCATACAACAAGCGCATGGTGATGGCCAGGGCGTCGGGCTCATCGCTGCGCAACAGCACGGCCATCATCTTGCGGTCGATGGCCTGTGCGTCGTCACCCGCCAGCACCAGGCGCTTCAGCCGATCGACCCGGTCCTTGGCACGCAGGAACCGGCCGCGCGCCTTCAGGTGCGGCGCCAGCGACAGCGAGGTCAGCCCCAGATCTTCGAGCAGGATCGACGTGGCGTCGGCGCTGAAGGTCCTGGACCGAAGCCGCACGTCCAGCAGCCAATCGTCCTTGGGTGCGGGCTCTGGAGCCGTGCTGAAGATCAGCCGGCGCTGGCCGGGTTTGCGCTCGATGTCGCGCTTGATCTGCAACGCCGGCGTCTCGTCCAGCCTGACCAGTTCGGCGTCGACCGCGGCGCTGAAAGCCGCCACGTCCGTGGCAAATTCCTGGTCAGTGTCGTGCCAGAAGAGCGTGTGCTGGCCCACGAAGGCCGCCGCCAACGCCTCGGCAACCCGTTTGTCCGCGCTCACAGTGCGTCCAGTGCGGCGGCAGTCACGGGCGCGATGCCCATCTGCAGCCACAGCGGTTCCAAATCAGCGGGTAGGCGCCGGGTCTTGAAGAGTGCAACTCGGCGCTCTGCTGGCGGTTTGGCGCCCAGAAGGCGGTCGAGCGCCGGATGGACCACCTGCGGATAAAACGCCTTGGCGTACAGGTTCCGGTGCAGAAATTCGTCAATCGGCTCCGCAACCATTGCGGCCACGGCGGTCTGCACGTCATTGAAGATCTGGTTCGCATCGATCAGCGCCGACCAAGCCTGCAACGTGGCCTTCAGGACAAGGTCGTCGGGGATGTTGTGGGTCTTGAGCAGCCCCTCCTTGAACCCCAGGGCCCGCAGGCCCGACCACAGCGGGTTGATGACATGCCACAGCCCTGCGTGACGCTGCCAATCGGCCAGATTGGCCAGCAGGGCAGCACGCAGTGCGGGCGCACCACCGACAATCTTCAACTGCTGCTTTTCCGGCAATGCCCGCCACAACTCGTCCGGGTCGACTAGGTAGCTCTCCAGGCAAAAGCGCGGCAGGACCGAGAGGTTGGCGTGCTGTGCCTGATACTGCGCCAGCTGGTTGGCTGACCACTCATCGCGGTCCACCGCCACCCGCCAGGTCGGCACCAAGGGCGCCATGGCCAGTGCCTCTTTTTTGCCGCCGGCCTCGGCCACCGCCCACTGAGCCTCCCACCCCGGTGCGCGGCGGCTCAGCAGTTGTCGAAAGGCATTGACATCGTCGGGGCCCTCCACCAGCAACACCTGCTTGCCGGAGGCCCCCACATGCGTTTGCTGAATCTTGGCAACCCGATCATCAGCCTTGCTCACGCTCGGCCCCCAGGTCAATGCGCCGACCGATGCTTTCAAACCGCGTCCACACCTCGGGGATGTGGGACGTGATCAGCAGTTGCCCACCCAACTCGTCCACCATGGTCTCGATGCGCGACAGCAGGCCACTGATCAACGACGGGTGCAGGTACAAATCGGGCTCGTCAATCAGCACCAGGCAACCCTTCTCGGCCCAACGCGCGATCAGATACAGCACGATCAGCACCTGGTGCTCACCGGCACTCAATTCATCGAGGGTGTGAAACTTCCCGCGCTGCTCCGAGAGCTTGACCCGAAGCCGGTTTTCACCCGGCTTGATGTCCGACTCGATCTGCTTGCCCACCAAGAAGAGGTTCAGCTCACCCAGTACATGAAAGAACTTCTTGGGCGCCGTCACCTTCAGATTGATCAGCGAGGCCTCCAGCTGCCCCCGCCAGTCTTCAGTGGCGATGTAACGCGGTGACCAACGCAAGGTGGGTTGTTCAGCCAGGCTCTCGCCCACGTTGCGCTTGGGCGCCACCCAGCGACGCTCTTCAGCATCC
>JBBQIB010000585.1:0-1950 GCA_038324515.1 Burkholderiales bacterium | reverse complement strand
ACGGTGGCTGGCACATGTTTCTGACCGCCTGGCAGGCCTTTGACGTCTGGAGCCCGATCGCCAACCCAACGATGGACACGCGCGGCGAGAAGTCGGGCTGGTTCGGCTGGGCCAGCGACGACAAGATGATCGAGTTGCGTGGCAAGTTCATGCGCAGCGTCGACGAGCCTGAGAAGAAGAAGCTGGCCGAGCAGATGCACGCCCGCGCTTTCGAGATCGGCACCCACGCCCCGCTGGGTGAATACAACCAGCCCGTGGCGGCAGGCAAAAACATCTCGGGCTTCTTCATCAGCAACGGCAACGTCTACTGGAACCTGAAGAAGAACTGAGGCCTGGCGTCCGGCTGTGGTTTGTTTATGTTCTGTTTGTGGTGCGGGCAAGCCCCAGCTTAGGGCTGTCCGCACTGCAATCACCCAAAAACAGGGCCCTGCCCGCGATGATCGCTGCAAGCAGCGAGCCTGACAGTGGCGCTCTGATTCCTTAGGACTCCATGCTTCAATTTGTAGGCCGCCGGCTGCTGTCGACCGTGCCAGTGCTGCTGGTAGTTTCGGTGTTGGTGTTTTTGATGCTGCGCCTGACACCGGGCGACCCGGCTGCAGTGTTGGCCGGAGACGCCGCGTCCACGGAGCAAATCGACGAAATACGCAAAGGCTTGGGGCTGGACCGCAGCATCCCGACGCAATTTGCACTCTGGTTCGGCAAGCTGCTCACGGGTGACCTGGGGCAGTCTTACTACTACAAGACCGATGTCACCACGTTGATCGGCCAGCGGCTGGAGCCCACCGTGTCTCTGGCCGCCATCACCATCACGATTGCCGTGCTGGTGGCGGTGCCGCTGGGTGTGCTGGCAGCCTGGCGCTTTGGCGGCTGGCTGGACAAGGCGCTGATGGGATTTTCGGTACTGGGCTTTTCGATCCCGATTTTCGTGCTGGCCTACATGCTGATCTGGCTGGTCTCGCTCAAACTCGGTTGGCTGCCTGTACAGGGCTACAAACGGATCGCCGACGGCGTCGGCCCCTGGCTGTATCACCTCACTTTGCCTGCGATCACGCTCAGCGTGATCTACATTGCGCTGATCGCCCGCGTCACCCGCGCTTCGGTGCTCGAGACGCTGGGCGAGGATTACATCCGCACCGCCCGCGCCAAAGGCTTGCCCGAGGTCAAGGTGCTGATGCGCCATGCCTTGACCAACGCCGCCGTGCCGATCATCACCGTCATCGGCATCGGCATTGCTTTGCTGATCGGCGGCGTGGTGGTCACCGAGTCGGTGTATGCGATTCCCGGCCTGGGGCGCTTGACGGTGGATGCCGTGCTGGCGCGCGACTTCCCCACCATCCAGGGCGTGATCCTGCTGTTCTCGGTGGTCTATGTGTTCATCAACTTGCTGGTCGACCTGAGCTATGTGTTCTTCGATCCCCGCATCCGCTACTGAGGGGACACTGCAGTGAACACCAGCGCCATCAAACCCAAGGCCAGCGCCTCCGACCTTCAATCTGCGGTGGAAGACTTCGAAGCCCTGAGCGTCGAAGCAGCCACCGTCGTGCCGCAGGCCAGTGCCTGGCAGCGCGTCAAGGCCAACACGGGCGTGCGCATCGCCGGCATCGTGATGATTTTTCTGCTCAGCATCGCGCTGCTGGCACCCTGGCTGGGCACCGTCGACCCCTCACTGTTCGACCCCGCCAGCCGCGACCTGCTGCCGATGCAGAAAGGCGAGATCACGACGCTGGATGGCGAGTGGCTGCCGCACCAGTTCTACATGGGCTCGGACAGCTTTGGCCGCGACATCTACAGCCGCGTGATCTACGGCACCCGCGTGTCGCTGATCGTGGGTGCGGCCACGGCCTTGGTGGCGCTGACCTTCGGCATCGTCTTGGGCCTGGTGGCCGGCTTCGTGCGCCCGCTGGACGGTGTGCTGATGCGCATCATGGACGGCTTGATGGCCATCCCCGC
>JBBQIB010000584.1:0-1973 GCA_038324515.1 Burkholderiales bacterium | reverse complement strand
CAGTTCAAACACCTGCAGGAACGCTATCTCAAGGGCAACGACGAGATGCGCGAAGAGTTCTTGCAGCCCGACACGGCGGCCCGCAAGCGGGAGGCGGTGCGCCGCACGGTCGAACGTGTGCAGCGTGCCTATGGCGATCTGGAAGAAGCCCAACTGCAGGTGATCCGCAGCGGCCTGGCCGATTCACCTTTCAACCCCGAGCAGTGGCTGGCCCAGCGCGAACGCCGTCAGCAGCAGATTCTGAGGACGCTGCGGCAGATGCAAGCTGACAAGCTCAGCGAAGAGCGCACGGTGGCTGCGCTGCGTACCTTGTTGGCCAGCAACGAGCGCTCATCCGATCCCGCCTATCGCAGCTACCAGTTGAAGCTGACCGACTACAACTGTGCCTTTGCAGCGCGGGTTCACAACAGCACCACGCTGGCGCAACGAACCGTTGCCCAAGCGCGACTCAAAGGCTGGGAAGAAGACTTGCAGGCCCTGATCCGCCAGGGCAACGGTCAGCAGTGAAGTGAGCCGCCGCCCCAGCGCAATGTTGCGGCCAACGCGCCCCCTGCCGGCAGGCCCTCAAGGCGGCAACATCACCTGAACGCTGCGCGGGTTCAGCCCCAACTTCGGAAAGTCCATCAGCGCTGCTTCAAACATCGCGGCCAAGGTTTGCGGGCCGCTGAAGTCATTGGCACTTTCGCGGCTGGCTCGGGCCTCGAACACCGGCTTGCCGCTGACCCGGTCACGCAGCAGCACCGCCACCTGGTGCTCGAAGCGGCTGAAGTCGTAGTGCAGGCCCAGGCTCCAGCGTGGGCCAGACCAGGGCCCGGCACGGAAGTAACCGAAGCCGCCGCGCCACCACAGCGGATCATCCCAAGGTTGCACATCGGTGCGGCCAATCCGGCTGCCCAGCTGTACCAGCACATCCGGCTCCTGGCCTGCAGCCACTGGCGTGAAACCGGCCTTGGCCAGCGCAGCCTTGGCGGCGTCTTCAAGCACTGCCGACTGCTGGACGCGACTCTGCTGCGAGGGTAGCCGCTCAAAAGCATAACTGCCTGGCTGGCGGCTGGTGGGCCAATCACCGTAGCTCGACACCTCGACATTCAGGCTGTTGATGGCGGCACAGCCGCTGAGCGCGGCCACTGCGCAAAGCGCGATGGCCGAACCGAGCCAATGGCGGCGGGGGTTGGGGTGGGTGGCAATCATGGGCAGGCTCCTCAATGTGTTCAACGTGTCAGGGCTCCATGATCTGGAGATCTGGGGCCTGGCCCCGCCTCATGGAATCCAGGTCAATCCTTGGTTTCAAGGGCCAGTGCGGAGCGCGACCGATGCACCGTGATGGGTTTGGCCACTGGCTCTTCGTCGATCTCATCATCGTCCTGTTGGGCCACCTGCGCAGACATCGCACAGGGCTCTTCATCAAACGCAATGTCACCGTCCTCGGTGGACACCCCGGTGGTTTGCAGCGTGGTGAAGGGATAAAGCTTGGGATCCATCAGGTGCGAAGGCACGACCTTGCTCATTGCCGTCAACATGTTGTCGATGCGACCCGGATACTGTTTCTCCCACTCCAGGATCATCTTCTTGGTTTGTACCCGCTGCAGATTGTTCTGGCTACCGCACAAGGTGCAAGGGATGATCGGAAATTGACGGTGCTCAGCCCAGCGCTGCAAATCGCTCTCGGCCACATACGCCAGGGGCCGGATCACGATGTGCTTGCCGTTGTCGCTCATCAGCTTGGCTGGCATGCCCTTCAAGCGGCTGCCGAAAAACATGTTCATCAGCAGCGTGACGACCATGTCGTCGCGGTGATGGCCCAAAGCGATCTTGGTCGCGCCCAATTCACCTGCCACCCGGTACAGGATGCCGCGGCGCAGCCGCGAGCACAGGCTGCACATCGTCTGCCCCTCGGGGATCAGACGCTTGACGACCGAGTAGGTGTCCTGTTCTTCAATGTGGAAAGGCACCCCCAAGGACTTCAGGTACTC
>JBBQIB010000583.1:0-1977 GCA_038324515.1 Burkholderiales bacterium | reverse complement strand
GGCCGCAATCCGACCGATCCGTTTGCCGCCAAGCCTGAGTTGGGGCTGGAGTTGCGCAAGGCCTTGCGCGGAAGTTGAGACGCAGTTTGATTCGCAAGGACAGAGATGCAACTGTTGCAAACCGCGGGTCTGTTCGTCATCACTGCGGTGATGGAAATCGTCGGCTGCTTCTTGCCTTACCTCTGGCTCAAAGGCAAAGCTGGTGCATGGGTGTTGTTGCCGGCCGCCTTGGCGCTGATCGCGTTCGTCTGGCTCTTGTCACTGCACCCCACCGCATCTGGCAGGGTCTATGCGGCCTATGGCGGCGTCTACGTGGCCACCGCCGTGCTCTGGCTGTGGCTGGTGGATGGCATCCAGCCCACCGGCTACGACCTGCTGGGCTCTGCGGTGGCACTGCTTGGCATGGGGATCATTGTGCTGGGATGGAAAGGTGCAAGCTGAGGCCTGAGTGCCGTGAAGCCACCGCATGAGGCTCCAGTGCAGCCAAGGTGGTGGCGGCGCGACCACCTTGTGCATGGAACCGGCCCGTTGAGCGGCAGTGGGCTTCAGTTCGGCGCCGTACAGCCCAGTGCCAGTGCTTGCAACGGGCGCTGGCTGCCGGCTTCTTGCACCACAAAAGCCACCCGCCGAGGATGCTCGGCAGTGCCTGCTGTCACACCCAGCTTGACCTGGGTGCCCTGGGTAGCGTTCCAGGCAGGGACGGGCTTGAGCGAGCGCACCACATGGTCGTGGCGCAAGTTTTCACCGGCGTTTTCGCCAGCGCGCACGTGGGATTGGTGGTTGTCTTCCAGCACCGCAAAGTAGCCCGAGAGCTGCCCCGGTCCGTTCCATGCTTCCACCGTGGCCGTGACCTGGTCGCCGTCGCGCTGCAATCGCAATGACGGAGGTGGGGCCGGGGTCGGCGACGCTGTCGATGGGCTTTTCTGCGACTGGGGCAGCGCCGGCCAGCCGCGCCAGTCTTTGCCATTCACCAGCACTTGCGGGGTGTAGACCTGGCGGCTGCCAGCGCGCTGGGCGATGGCGTATTGCCGCTCGGTGAATTCTGGGCTGGCAAATCGGTCAGGCCAGCCCAGGCGGTCCCAATAGGTGACATGAAACGCCAGCGCCAGCACGTCCGGCCGGCCCTTGAGCTGGCTCAACCAGCGGTCTGCCGGCGGGCAAGAGCTGCAGCCCTCAGAGGTATAGAGCTCAACCACCCGGAGGGGCTGCGCGCTGCTGTGGGCACTGCGCACCTTGCAATCCGCTGCCTGCAACTCTTTGGCCTGCGCCCAGGCAGCGCCTGACAGGCCCCCTGTCAGCAGCACCGCCGCCTGCAGCAGGGACAAGATTCGCAGGATGCGCTTGGGGTTGGCTTGTGCGGACATGGATCGGGCTCTCTTTGTGATGCACCTGAGTCGTACCGGCAGGGCCAGAGCTTACGGCGGCAGCAGACAGCGTCTTTGTCTGCGTCTTTGTCTTGCGCAGGGGCGCTGCGTGTGGCCCGCATCGCTGCGTATGGCCATACACCACGCCATCATGACGCTATGATGCGCCATGCGCACCACCATCGACCTGCCCGACGACCTCCACCACGCTGTCAACTCGATTGCCGCGCATGGGCGCAAGAGCATGAATCAGACCGTGGCTGAGCTGATCCGTCGCGGTCTCGAGGTGGCCCCGAAAGCGCAAGGCCATGCTGCCGCAGGCTCACCCGCCCTGCGAATCGACAAGCTCACCGGCTTGCCGTTGATGCGCTCGCCGCGGCCGGTGTCTGTGGAAGACGTGCGGGCGCTTGAGGACAGCTGAAGACGGCTGATGACGGTGGCGGCCGCAAGCAAGAGGGCCAGGCCGCAAGCTGCAGCCTCCAAAGCGCCATTGGCTGTGTGCCTGCTCGATGGCAACGTGCTGTACGCCCTGATCGACCAAGCGCATGTGCACCACGCAGATGCGCGGCAGTGGTTCGCACAGCTTCAAGGCCACTTCGCCACTTGCCCCATC
>JBBQIB010000582.1:0-1981 GCA_038324515.1 Burkholderiales bacterium | reverse complement strand
ACCAGCGCATCGGCTTTGCGGGTTACCAGCTCGACCCGGCCATGGGCACAGCCGGCTTCCTGCAGAAGTGGCTTTGACCCCTCAGTAGAGCAGGAAGGGCTTGCGCGCTTCAGTCCATGCCGTCTCGTCTGGCCGCGTAACTGCATCCAGATCGGCGGGCGTCGCGGCGCGGTCGTCCACCCATTCCCGCAGCAGCGGGCTGCCGTTGATGAGGTCGATCGCCAGGCGGTCGTGCTCGTATTCGTAGCCGAAGTCGCGCCACAGCGGATAGTCCAGTGCCTGCAAACGAATCGCCTTGAAAGCCAGCGCCTGCAAGCGCCAGGGCTGAAAAGCCGCATGGTCGTAGTGCGTGGGATCTTCGACGTGAATCTGCAGACCGATGCACAGCTGGCCCACATGCTTGTGAAAAGTTGGCTCGAAGAAGCAGGGACGCAGCACACAGCCGCGCAGCCACTGCGGTGCCAGGCGCTGCATGTCGGCCAGCAGGCGAATGCTGTCGATATCGGGCGCACCGAACAGCTCCAGCGGGCGGGTGGTGCCGCGGCCTTCGCTGATCGTCGTGCCCTCCAGCATCACGGTGCCGGCGTAGGCGCGCGCCATGGAGAGGTTGGCGGCATTCGGGCTGGGGTTGACCCAGCTGCGCTCGGTCGGCCAGCCGAAACCGGGTGCTGTTTCGGGCGCCCATCCTTCCATGGGGATCACCTGGTAGTCCACGTCAAGCTGGTGCTGCGCGATGAACCAGTGGCCAAGCTCGCCCAGCGTCATGCCATGGCGCATCGGCATGGTGCCGGCGCCCACGAAACTTTCCCACCCCTCGCGCAGCGTGAGCCCCTCCACCGGGCGCCCGGCCGGGTTGGGTCGGTCCAGCACCCAGACCGACTTGCCATGCTGCGCAGCGGCTTCCAGCACATAGCGCAGCGTGGTGATGAAGGTGTAGATGCGGCAGCCGAGGTCTTGCAGATCGACCAGCAGCACATCGAAGCTGTCCATCATGGCTGGGGTCGGGCGGCGCACCTCGCCGTACAGGCTGAACACCGGAATCCCGTGGCGCGGGTCCAGGTAGTCGGGCGACTCGACCATGTTGTCTTGCTTGTCGCCGCGCAGGCCGTGTTGCGGGCCGAAGGCGGCGCTGAGCGTGATTTCTGGCAAGGCGGCCAGTGCGTCCAGGCTGTGGGTCAGATCGCGGGTCACCGAGGCGGGGTGAGCGAGCAGGGCGACGCGGCGGCCTGCGAGCGGCGCGCGCAAGGTGGGGTCTTCGAGCAGGCGTTCGATACCGAGTTTCATGGCGCTCAATGCTTGGGCAGCGCCAGGCGCAAGGCGCGACTGGCGGGGTGATGGAAATCGGGCTGCTCGCAGGGGTGCTGCAGCGCCCAGTGGCTGAGCTGGCCGTTGGCCGCCTCAATCACAGCGCTCAAGGCAATGCACAGTGCGGAACCGCGTGGGGGCAGGGCGGTCCAGGGCAGGTGGGCGGTGAGCGTCAGCTGTTCGCTGCCCGAGTGGATGTGCATTTTCGGCTGCATCGCGGCGTCAACCTCACCGGGCATCCGGACACGTTCGCTGGCGAAGCTGTAAATTGCCCACTGGCCCGAAGGTGAAAAGTTGAATTCGCGGTAAGCCGAATAACCGTCGACCGCCACGAAGGCTTCCAGGCAGGTGTGGCGCCACAGGCCATCGGCCGGGCCGGGCCTGTCTGTGGCGTGCGGAATGCGCAGCGCTGCGCAGTTGCCCGCCACCACGTACACCAGCTGCAAGCCTGTGCTGTTCAGACTCACCGCCACCGACAGAGCCAACGCAATACCCGCCGGTGCGGCCTGATGGCATTGCAGCTGGCGTGTTGTGTTTGTCTCGGGTTGGGTCACAGCGCCGTATTCTCTCAGGCCCTGACGCCACGGCTCACAGGCTGGTCTGGTTCACGCGCTTCATCAGGGCCTCGGCGGTTTCCTTGCGCTCGCTGTATCGATCCACCAGGTAGGGCGATACA
>JBBQIB010000581.1:0-1993 GCA_038324515.1 Burkholderiales bacterium | reverse complement strand
CAGCGTGATGCCCACATCTTCGACGGTATGGTGGCCGTCGATGTGCAGATCACCTTTGGCGTGGATGTCCAGGTCGATCAATCCGTGGCGGGCGATCTGGTCCAGCATGTGGTCGAAAAAGCCGATGCCGGTGTGCAACTGCGACTGCCCTGAGCCGTCCAGATTGATCGCCACCCGAATCTGCGTTTCTTTGGTGTCACGCTGCACCGTGGCTTGGCGCTGCAACTCACCCGGCTTCGGCTCAGCGTTGGTGGAAGTATTCACTCAGAGGCTTTCTTGAAGAGCCAGGATCATCGCCGAATTCTCTTGCGGCGTGCCGACTGTCAGGCGCAAACAGTTGTGCAGCAGCGGGTGCAAGCCGGCGATGTGCTTGACCAGCACACCGCGCGATTTCATCCCCGCAAAGCAGCGCGCACTGTCGGGCACCCGCACCAGCACCATGTTGGCTTCGCTGGTGAACGGCGTGACACCGGGCAAGGATTGCAGGCTTTGCATCAACACGGCTCTCAGGTCCCGCAATTGCTGGGCCTGCTGCGCAAAGACTTCTGCATGTTCCAGCGCGAACAGCGTGGCCTCGGCGTTCAGGGCACTGATGTTGTAGGGCGGGCGCACCTTGTCGATCTCCTTGATCAGGGCCTGGTGGCCGCACAGATAACCCAGACGCACACCCGCCAACCCGAACTTGGACAAGGTGCGCAGCACCAGCACATGCGGGTGCCGCGCCATGCGCTGCAGCCAGCTGCGCGACGAGAAGGGCTGGTAGGCCTCGTCAAACACCACCCAACCTTGCTGCTGGCCCACCGCAGCCACGATGCGGTCGATGATGGCGTCGTCAAACAAATTGGCGGTGGGGTTGTTGGGGTAGGCGATGTAAGTCAGCGCTGGCCGGTGCTGTGCAATGGCTTGCAGCATCGCCGCCTCATCCAGCTCAAAGTCAGGGCGCAGCGGTACACCCACAAACTGCAGCCCCCGCAGTTGCGCCGACATGGCGTACATCACAAAGCCCGGCAGCGGCGCCAGGATGCTGGCGCCGCGCACATCGCAAGCCACTGAGAGCAAATCGATCAACTCGTCCGAGCCATTGCCCAGCATCATGCTGCAGCCTGCGGGCAGAGCCACGAAACGCGACAGCGCCTCGATCACTTGCGCGGGGCCCTGCACCGGGTAGCGGTTGATGGCCACGCGGCCCAAACGCTGGCCCAGCGCCTGCTGCAGCTCGGGCGGCAGGCTGAAGGGGTTTTCCATCGCGTCCAGCTTCAGCAGGCCTTGGCTGTCCTGGATCGCGTAGGCATGCATCGACTGGATGTCCTGACGGATCGTCTTGTGGATGCGGTCGCTCAATGGCGTGGGCAGGGGTAATGGCATGGTCAAGCTCAAGGAAAGGAGACGATCTGAAAAAGCGCTGGCTGCTGTCAACAGCCTTCAATCCGGCAAGCGCAGCAGCATCACGTGCTCACCATCGTCGATCTCGCCGGTGTAGGCAAAGCCCAACTTCTCGTAGAACGGACCCGCATGCCCGTCGTCCATGCGGTGCGACAGGCCCACTACGGCCAAGCCTTGGCGTTTGGCCTCTGCCACCACCCACTGCATCACTTGCCGGCCCAGGCCAAGCCGCTGATAGCGCGCATCGACCAGAAGCCGCCAGACGTAAAGCTGCTGCGCCGACATCTTGGGGTCGTTGCGAGCGTCGTAGAGCAGCAAGAAGCCGACCGCTGTTTCGCCCACAAACAGGCCCAACGGGCGGCCGGCCGGCTCGTAAGCCGCCTGCGCCAAGGAGCGCGTCACCGGCGACACCAAAGCCCGCTGCCCTGCAGCTATGTCCAGCGCCATCAACGCGTCAGCATTGCCGGCATCAACCGCGCGCACTGCAAACTCACCCAGCAAAGCGGTTTGGGGTGACGTTGCCACTGCGCCTGCTGACTTGGCATCGGAAGACAAACGCATCTCGGCCGCCCTGGCATGCGCCTGCAAGCCTTCGCCGTAAGCCAGCTCA
>JBBQIB010000580.1:0-2004 GCA_038324515.1 Burkholderiales bacterium | reverse complement strand
GCAGGTACGCAAACCTGTTGACCCGTGATGACTCGGCATCCGCCACGCCCGCCGCCGCCACGGCCTCGTCCAGTTGGCCAAAGAACTGCTCACACAGCCGAGCAGCGTCAGGTGGCAGCGAAGCTTCAGGCGCCAGCGGCTTGAGGGGCAAGGCGGAACAGCCCGCCAGAGCCACCGCAGCCAGCAAGCCCAGACGCGCGCCCGTTGTCAACCCACCCGTTGTCACTGCACCCGCAATCACCCCAACCGCAGTCACCCCACCCGACCCCCTGCGGCCAACACGGCGCTGGCCAGCGCCTGGCCCGACGTCCAGGCGCCTTCAACGCCTGCGCCGCCCAGCCAATCGCCGCAAACGCCCAGGCCAGGTGCTGATCCGGCGCCCGCATCCCACCAACACGGGTCGGCCCCCGTGGCCGATTCGCGCGGTGCTGAGGCATAGCGCCAACGGTGCACCTGCGCGTGGCGCCAGTGCACCGGCTGGCCCAGCCAGTCTTGCAGCGCCGCTTGCAGCAGGGCCTGTACCTCGTCGGGTGAATCCTCCAGGTGCGTCTGGCTCCAGGGGGCGGTGGCGTGCAGCACCCAGTGCACAAAACCAGGCGCATGACCAGGCGCATGACCCGGCGTATGACCCGGCGCATGACCCGGCGCAAGCTCGCGGCCAGGTTTGCTGTCGTTGCGGATGATCGAAGCCAGCAGGCCACGCTGAGGCCACGCGATCTGCCAGGGTGGGGCTCCTTCTTTCAACTCCGCCACACCCATCAAGGTCCAGCACGGCAACATCGGCACGCGCCGGGCTTGCGCGGCCCAATCGGGCCGATGTGGCTGCAGCAGCGCGGCGGCTTGCGCTGGCGGCAGCGCCAGCACAACCCCGCTGAACCCCTGGCCCACGCTTTGCCCCTTGCTGTGCAGGCCCCAGGTGACGCTGCTGTCTGACCCGGCCGCTTGTGGCACCAGCGCATCGACGGCGCAAGACAGGCGGATCGGCATCTCGCCCAGCAGTTGGCGGCACAGCGCAGGCATGTCGGGTTGGGGCATCCACAAGCCCAGGCCCCCCAGCGCAGAAAAGCTGCCCGGCGCCAGGGTGGGCTGCCAGCGTGCCAGCCCCAGCTTGGCCTCGGCCTGCTCAACAAACTGGATGAAGGCCGGGCTGCGGGCGCTGAACCATGGGGTGCCGTGGTCGAAGCTGGCCTGTTGCTGCTGGTGATCCCGGTCGGCCCAGGCCATGCGACGTGTGGCCATGCGCCCCCCCACACCGCGTGACTTGTCGAAGAGATGCACTGCATGCCCAGCATCGGCCAGCCGCCTGGCACAACTGATGCCGGCCATGCCAGCGCCGACCACAGCAATACGTTCAATGGATTCGTTGGGAGTCATCCAAAACAATGTACCTGCAATGCGCCCAGCCCGCACAGCGGCTGGGAAATGGCGGCCCCAGGTTGGCGGCGCTCAGCCAGTGCCAGCGCCCATCAAGCCCTGGCCGCAGGGGTCAGTAGAAGCCCACTCGCTTGCGGTAGCGCTCGTTGCGTTCGCTGTCATAGGCCTCGGCATCAAAGGCCTGGCCTTGGATGGCGCGGTGCACCTGGCCGCCCGTGGGCAGCAGGCGGGGGTCGACAAAGCGCGTGGCGTCCCACAGGTGCGAGCGCAAGAAGGCCTTGGAGCACTGCGTGTACGCCTCGTCGATGTCGACCAGGATGCCCAGCAACGGCGGCTTGCCCTCTACCGCACAAGGTGACAGCAAAGTGGCGTCGTTGCACAGCGTCGCGCGCCCGTTGACCCTGAAAGTGTCGGTAGCGCCTGGCACCACAAACAACAAGCCGATGTGGGGGTTGGCCAAAATGTTGCGCAGCGAATCAGCCAGCCGGTTGCCTGGCCGCTCGGGCAGCAGCAGCGTGCGCTCGTCCAGGATACGCACAAAGCCGGCCGGATCACCACGCGGGCTCAGGTCGCAATGGCCTGCCGCGTCACTGGTGGCCAGGCAGACAAAAGGGGAGCGCTCGATGAACT
>JBBQIB010000579.1:0-2013 GCA_038324515.1 Burkholderiales bacterium | reverse complement strand
GTCACGGTAGGTCGAGATCCACGAGGTGCTGGTGGCCGGATCCTTGTGGTACTCCCAGTTGAAGATCACGTCGTCGGCGGTGAAAGGCTGGCCGTCGTGCCAGGTCACGCCGCGCTTGAGCTTCCAGGTCACCGAGGTGCCGTCGGCCGCCAGGCCGCCGTTGTCACGGCTGGGGATTTCGCTGGCCAGCACCGGGACCAGGTTGCCTTCGGCATCCCAGCCAGCCAGGGGCTCGTAAAAGATGCGCGAGCCTTCCTGCTCTTTGGTGCCGGTGGCGAACTGCGGGTTCAGCAGCACCGGGCCTTGCCACCACAGCAGCTTCAGCGCCCCGCCGCCACCCCGCTTGGTGGGCTTGTACATCGGCGTGCTTTGCGCTTGCGCGATGCCCGAATGCATCAACATCATCGAAGCCATCGGTGCCGTCAGGCCCAGACCGACCATTTGCTGGATGAAGCCGCGGCGGGGCAGTTTGCCTTCGCGCACTTCTTCGATCAGCGCACGGATTTGTTTCTCTTGCATGGGAATCTCCTGAGAGGTGGGGCTTTGGGGCGGTTCAATCGGGTTCAATTGCCGTCGCGCCCCAATTCGGGGCATATTCGGCGATGTAGAGCGTGATGCTAGCCTTTGCTTTTTTGCCCGCTATACGGGTCGCCCCGTAGGTGGCGGGGCGATACTGTAGCCAGCGGATTAGCAAAAGGCATGCCTGTCATGCAGATTCATGAAAGTTTGCAGCCTCATCCATTGCCTGCGCCGTCGCCATTGCGCGGTGTACCGAGTTTCTTGACCCACTCAAAGCACCCATGAACGCTTCTGTTCCCCCCATCGAACTCAATGCCCCCGACATCCGCCGTTGGCAAGACAGTGCCACCGGCGTGCCCTATGTCCATCAATGGTCAGCTACGGCGCCCGGCCCCCATGTGCTGGTGCAGGCCTTGACACACGGCAACGAAATCTGCGGCGCCATCGCGCTCGATTGGCTGCTGCAGCACATCCAGCAAATTGGCTGGCGGCCCCAACAAGGCACGCTGAGCCTGGTTTTTGCCAACGTTGCCGCTTATGAGCTTTTCAACCCGCAAGACCCTTTCCCATCGCGTTATGTCGACGAGGACATGAACCGCGTCTGGGCTGACGATCAACTGCTGGGCGCGCGTGATTCCACCGAGTTGCGGCGGGCCAGGCAGCTGCAGCCTTTTGTCGACGCGGCCGAGTTGCTGCTGGACATCCACAGCATGAGTGAGCCTTGCACGCCATTGATGGTTTGCGGCACTGCCGACAAGAACGCTGCCTATGCGCGTGAATTGGGTGTGCCGGCCGATCTGCTGATCGACACCGGCCACCCGGCTGGCTTGCGCATGATCGAGCGCGGTGGCTTTTGCGACCCGGCCAGCCCCAAACGCGCCTTGCTGGTGGAGTGCGGCCAGCACTGGGAGCGCGCTGCTGCCGATGTCGCCATCGACACGCTGGTGCGTTTTCTGGGTCTGACCGGCGTGGCGGATCCAGCCTGGGTGCAGCGCCATGTTCGGCTGCCTTTGCCAGCCGAGCAGCAACTCGTGCGGGTGACTGAGGCCGTGGTGGCGCGCAGCAGCGAGTTCCGCTTCCTGGTGCCCACCGAAGGCTTGGGTGTGATTGCCAGAGCCGGCACCCCGCTGGCGCAGGATGGCGAGCATGTCTGGACCACGCCTTACGACAACACGGTGCTGGTGATGCCGGGCACCAAGAACCTCAAGCCGGGCGGCACAGCCGTGCGGCTGGGGCGTTTTGAAGCGCTTTGAGGCGATCTGAAGACTTCATGAACGGCCCCCCAAAGCGGGACCGCCGAGCATTGCCACGCAGCGCAGCCTTCAGTACTTGCGCAGCAGCTTTGCCACCAATTCAGCGGTCTCGATCGGGTGCTCCATCGGAAACAGATGTGTGCCGGCGATCCATTCCAGCCGGTTGTGGCAGATGCGGCGCGTCGCTTCCAGACCCACTTGGTGCACCTCATCCGAGCGGGTGCCGCCGATGAAGGTCACT
>JBBQIB010000578.1:0-2019 GCA_038324515.1 Burkholderiales bacterium | reverse complement strand
GGCGCTGAAGAACAGCAGCGCCGCACTGGCGCAGGCCAGTGCAGCGATGATCAGGAATGCCCGCACCATGGTCGGCAGCAGCCGGTTTTCCGGCCGCAAACCAGCGCGCTGCCGCACAAAGAAGCGGCTGGTGGCTGCGGCTCGCCGTGTCGCGGTCAGGGGAAGAGTCGCCATCTTGAAGCGTCAAAGAAAGGGGGCAAGTCAAGCCTCCCCAAGCGCTGGGTTCTGGCGCGCGCGCCCCGGGCCCGCATCAGCATCAGCCCTCCCCACCCCGTTGTCGCGCCGCCTGCAGTGCGGCGCGGGTGTCGAGCGCTACGCGGCGCGCCGCCGCTGCCGCTGCTTCGATGGTGGGCGCCTGCGCATCGGCATACAACACCGCACGCGAAGAACTGACGATGATCGGTGCGCCAGCGCGCCAACCCGCCCGCACGGTGGCTTGCAGATCACCGCCCTGCGCGCCTATGCCAGGAATCAGCAAAGGCAGCGCAGGCGCAAGCTCGCGCACGCGGGCCACCTCGCGTGGGTAAGTGGCGCCCACCACCAGGCCGAGCTGACCCCCTGTGTTCCAGGGCCCTGCCACCAGGCGGGCAATGTGTTCGTACAGCAGGTCACCGCTGTTGCCAGCGCCGTCATTGGCTGCAGGCGCAGCCGCCAAAGCCTGCGCCTGCAGATCGTCACCGCCAGGGTTGGAGGTGCGGCACAGCACGATCAGGCCCTTGCCGTCGTAGCGCATATAAGGCTCCAGCGAATCCAGCCCCATGAAAGGCGACAGCGTGACGGCGTCGGCCTGGTAGCGCACAAAGACTTCACGCGCATATTGCTCGGCAGTGGCGCCGATGTCGCCACGTTTGGCGTCCAGGATCACCGGCACAGCAGGCGCCACCCGGTGGATGTGCTGGATCAAGCGCTCGAGCTGGGTTTCTGCACCCTGCGCTGCAAAGTAGGCGATTTGCGGCTTGAAGGCAATCACCAGATCGCGCGTGGCGTCAACGATGGCAGCGCAGAAGTCAAACATGCGCGCCGGGTCGTCGCGCCAAGCCAGCGGAAAACGCGCCGGCTCGGGGTCCAGCCCCACGCACAGCATCGAGCTGTGCGCGGTCTCGGTCTGCGCGAGTTGTTGCCTGAAGTTCAAGCCTGCTCCTTCAAGCCGGGTTCTCGGCATCGGGCATGTCGGTACCCCGCTTTTCAACATCAGGCTCCTCAACATCAGGCGCCTGCCAACGCTGCGCCAGCGTGCTGGCCAGGCCGGTGTAGCTGGCCGGACTGAGCGCCAGCAGGCGGTCTTTCTCCGTCTGCGGCAGCGCCAGATCGGCGATGAAACCCTGCATCAGCTCGCGTGTGATCGGCTGACCCCGCGTGAAGACCTTCAGCTGCTGGTACGGATCAGGCAGGCCGTGGCGGCGCATCACCGTTTGCACCGGCTCGGCCAGCACCTCCCAGGCCGCATCCAGGTCCGCGCTGATCGCAGCTTCATTGACCTGCAGCTTGTCGATGCCGCGCGACAAGCTGTCCAGCGCCAGCACGGCGTAACCCAGCGCCACACCCATGTTGCGCAACACCGTGCTGTCGCTCAAGTCGCGCTGCCAGCGGCTGATCGGCAGCTTCTGGCTCATGTGCGACAGCAGTGCGTTGGCCAGGCCGAAGTTGCCCTCGGCGTTTTCGAAGTCGATCGGGTTGACCTTGTGCGGCATCGTGCTCGAGCCCACCTCACCGGCCTTGACGCGCTGCTTGAAGTAGCCCAGCGAGATGTAACCCCAGACATCCCGCGACCAGTCGATCAGCACGGTGTTGGTGCGTGCCACAGCGTCAAACAACTCGGCCATGCAGTCATGGGGCTCGATCTGGATCGTGTAGGGGTTGAACTGCAGGCCCAGGTGGTGCTCGACGACCTGGCGGCTGAAGGCTTCCCAGTCGACCTCCGGGTAGGCCGCCAGGTGGGCGTTGTAGTTGCCCACCGCGCCGTTCATCTTGGCCAGCAGCGGCACGGCGGCAATGCCGGCGCGCCCACGCGCCAGCCGC
>JBBQIB010000577.1:0-2037 GCA_038324515.1 Burkholderiales bacterium | reverse complement strand
GCGCTGCAGCAAAAGCGCGCTGCGCGGTCAACGGCGTTGGGGTGGAGTCTGGTGGTGCGGGGGAGCAGTTGATTTGACTGCGCAGCCCGTGCCGCTGCGCCGCATCAGCATCAGCATCAGCATCAGCATCAGCATCAGCATCAAAATCAGCGCCGGGCTCGCCTCGGTCAAGCCTCGTCAGCAACAGGTACCCCCGGTGCCTTGTCCAGCAAGGACAGACGGCGCTGCACCCACCCTGCCCCGCGCCCAGCGCGCTGCTTGAGAGGGGTCTCGGCATCTAAGGGCAACGCTGAACAAGTCCCTCGCGGCGCCCGAACTCGGCCAGCATCACAGTGGCCATGTCGTCGATCAAGCGGTTCGGCGTGGTGCCGCGGCTTTGTGCCAGCGCACGCAGGCGCTGGTGCTTGTCGTTGGAAAAGCGTCCGGTCAGGGCACTCATGCGGCAATCTCCTTCAAAAACGCGGCTGGGTCCAGGCAACGCAAGCCTGGAAATTTGAGTTCGGCACGGGTCAAGACGCGCAGCGCAAGTTGCGCGTGACGACGAAAGCCTGCGCACCAGCAATGGCCAACTCGACCGGGGTTCATCTATTGCGCCACTCAAAGTGACTACGGCGCGCCTTTATGAAACCAGTGCGTGATCCGCAGTCCTTCCCAATGCAGTCCCAGATGCCCGGCCGCCCGCGCGCGGCGCAAAGCCTTCGGCTTGAAAATGGCCACACATTGCCCGCCCGCATGGCGAACACTGTCATACACCAAACCAGCGCTGCCTGAGTCGCGCGAAACGCGCCCAAGCACCTGGGCGCTGCCGTAGTCATCGGGGTCATAAGCTTCGGGGTCATACGCTTCGGGATGTCGAGCTTGTTTGCCTTGCAGATCACCGAGGGGCTCGACTACCTCAGCCTGCAACCAGCGCATGTCGAGATCCAACTCGGGCTCGGCAGTCCGCGACAAGAACTTCGCGCGGTGGTGGCTGAACTCGGCCAGGGTAGTTTCAAGCGACTGCGCCGCGTAGTAGACGCCATAGCTGCCATCGCTGAAACTGGAGCCCAGTGGGTTGAGATGTGTGAAAGCCGCCATGATCAGCTTCGCCCCCGCACCCGAGACCCTTTCTTGCACCGGCACCAGCGAAAGCTCGCCCAACTCTTGCCGCAGCCTGGGATTGGTCAGGCTCTCAATCGCAAAGACCACATCTAAGTCAGCCGGATCCGCGATGTGGTCGAACAGGCTGACCGTTGGAAAGCGGCTGGCGATCAGCCTGTGACAAAGCGACCCATCCAGCCTGACAAGTTCCAGACCCATGACGGCCATGCTCAGGACTTGCCGCCTCGCTCCGCGTCCAGATACTGCCTGACCACGAACAGATCGGCGACCTGCCCGGCCAGCATGCGGTCAAGCGCAGAGCGGCCGCCCAAAAATGGCGCCGCATTGGGTTTGCGCAGCCACTCGTGCGCTCTGGCAGGGATGTCTGCCGGCGAATGACTGCCTGCAAATGTCTGCCGACGAATTGCACAAACTACAGCAGGTGTGATGGCTAACGGTCACCATCCTCACCTCACCCCTCAGCGCCCCAGGACGAGGGTTGAACCATGAAATCCATGGCTCAACCGGGGCGCCTCCAACGGCCCGGCAGGGGCCTCGATTGAAAGAAGATCAGAACAGCCCCGCTGCGTGCAACCACGCCTGTTTGTCCAAGATTGATAAAGGTCGGCGAGGCCGAACCATCAGGCAACCTGATCAAATTCAGGTGTCGGCCCACCAAGATAAGTGCTCATGCTCATGGTACGTTCGAGGTCGGCATCGTCTGCTCCTTGTGTCTCGTTGTTCAGCCCTTCAGCGGCCCGACTCCTGGCCACCTACTAAGGCGTTTGCTGACTTCTGCACCGTCACGCCGCGCGCTGCCGCGCGTCGCGCTGTGCGTCTGGACGGGGGTGCTGCCGGTTCATCGCATGCAGCGGGCAGCTCGCCGCAGCGCCTGGTTCTTGGTGTCCCGGTGGAACCGTCCGGGTATGTCCCCATCCATGCGCACCGCTCGCGGTG
>JBBQIB010000576.1:0-2037 GCA_038324515.1 Burkholderiales bacterium | reverse complement strand
GGCGTCGAACAGGTGCACCTCGTGGCCACGCTCGGCCGCGATGGTGGCAGCAGTCAGCCCAGCCGGCCCGGCGCCGACGACGGCGATGCGCTTCTTGGCCTGGGTGGGCAGGTAGTTCAACTCGGTCTCTGCACAAGCGCGTGGGTTGACCAGACAACTGGCGATCTTGTTGACAAACACATGGTCCAGGCAGGCCTGGTTGCAACCGATGCAAGTGTTGATCAAATCACTCTGGCCGCGTGCTGCCTTGGCCACAAAGTGCGCGTCTGCCAGCAGCGGCCTGGCCATCGACACCATGTCTGCAGCACCATCGGCCAGCAGTTGCTCAGCCACCTCGGGCGTGTTGATGCGGTTGCTGGTGACCAGCGGGGTGTGGATGCCGGCGCTGCTGAATTCGGCCTTCATCTTCTGCGTGACCCAGGCAAAGGCGGCGCGAGGCACACTGGTGGCAATGGTGGGGATGCGCGCTTCGTGCCAGCCGATGCCGGTGTTGATGATGCTGGCGCCGCCCTGCGCCACCGCTGTGCCGAGCTGCACCACCTCTGCCCAACTGCTGCCGCCCGGCACCAGGTCGATCATCGACAGGCGGTAGATGATGATGAAGTCGCGTCCCACCGCCTCGCGGGTGCGCTGCACGATCTCCAGCGGCAGGCGCATGCGGTGGCTGTAGTCGCCGCCCCAGGCGTCGGTGCGCTGGTTGGTCGCCAAGCTCAGAAACTGGTTGATCAGGTAGCCTTCCGAGCCCATGATCTCGACGCCGTCATAACCTGCCTCGCGGGCTTTCTGGGCGCAGTTGACGAAGGCTTTGATTTGCCGCTCGACACCCCGTGCGCTCAGCGCAAAGGGGGTGAAAGGTGAGATCGGTGATTTCAGGCGCGAAGGCGCCACCGCCAAGGGGCTGTAGGCATAACGCCCGGTGTGCAGGATCTGCAGGGCAATCTTGCCGCCTGCCTGATGCACGGTTTCGGTCACCACGCGGTGGCGACGCGCTGCGCCGGAAGTTGCCAGCATGCCTGCAAAAGGCTTGGTCCAGCCCGCCACATTGGGGGCAAAGCCGCCAGTCACGATCAGGCCCACCTGGCCTTCTGCACGCTCACGAAAGTAGGCTGCCAGTTTGCTCAGGTCGCGCCCATCCTCCAGCCCGGTGTGCATGCTGCCCATCAGCACGCGGTTCTTCAAGGTGGTGAAGCCCAGGTCCAGGGGCTTCAGCAGGTGCGGGTAGGGCGGCTGCGGGGCGCCCATGCTGGAGCTTGGGTGTGGGATGGGGCTCATCGCTCTCTTCATTGGCTCAAGGCCGTGTTTTCTGAGTGCCTGACAGCTGTTTCAGCACCTGGGTCTGACCCAGAGCAAACAGCACGAAAGCGTCGTCGGCCACACCCAGTTTCTTGCGTGCCAAGGGCAGGCCATCCATGGGTGCTTCGATGACGTCGTCACACAGCCTGAAGGTGCCCCAATGCACACCCAGCGACAGCTTGCTGTTGAGGTCCAGATGGATCTGCACAGCTTCTTCTTCGTTGATGTGTTGCCGCTGCATGAACCAGCGCGGCAGATAGCAGCCCACGGCAATCTGCGCGAAGTCAAAAGCGCCAAAGCGCGCGTTGATGTCGGCAAAGTCCTTCGAGTAGCCGGTGTCGCCCGAGAAAAACATCCGGTAAGGCGCGCCACCCACCTGGGCCTGCAGCACAAAACCGCCCCACAACGTGGCGTTGCGGTCCCACGGGCTGCGGCTGCTCCAATGCTGCACTGGCACAAAGTGCAGCGCCACCGCGCCGCCGGGCGCCGGCAGCGCCAGTGTGTGCCACCAGTCCATCGCCTGCACTTTGAAGACACCTTCGGCCTGCATCCACAGGTCCACACCCAGCGGCACCACAAACAGCGGCGGCCCACCCGCCTGGTCGTTCAAGGCCATGACGCTCGAGCGGTCCAGATGGTCGTAGTGGTTGTGGCTGATCAGCACCACGTCGATGCGCGGCAGTTGTTGCAGCGTGATGGGCAGCGGCACTTCGCGTTTGGGGCCGGCAAAGCTCACTGGCGAAG
>JBBQIB010000575.1:0-2043 GCA_038324515.1 Burkholderiales bacterium | reverse complement strand
GCGCTCCGCATCCCTGCTGCGGCTTGGCCAACCGGAAGCGGCTTTGGCAGCGGCACAAGGGGCCCAGGCGCAACTGCGGCTATTGGCGCCACCCCTGCGCTGGCCGCGACAAGAGGCTGACACCGCATTGGCCCTGGGACTTGCGTGGCGTGCCAACGGCCAGCGCCGCGAAGCCAACGCCGCGCTGCGAAGCGCCCTGGCCCTGCGACAGGCTCACGACCTGCCCAGCAGCTTATGGGTTGCGCACGCACAGGCTGCACTTGGCGCTACCGCGAA
The DNA here is from genome assembly GCA_038324515.1 of Burkholderiales bacterium. Classification (GTDB taxonomy): domain Bacteria; phylum Pseudomonadota; class Gammaproteobacteria; order Burkholderiales; family Burkholderiaceae_C; genus Rubrivivax. Next base: position 1,767 of record JBBQIB010000575.1, on the reverse strand, counting down.
CCTCGAATCTATCAAAGGCTTGAGGGGTAACACTGCCGACACTGCGAGGTAGCCCGCCCAAAGGGACGAGTGTGGGTCAGACTCAAGCCCGCGAAGCGAGCCGGGGCGGCCGGAGTGGCGCTCGTCAGGCGACTCACTGCGCCGGCCACCCTGCGTCACTTTGCCACCAGAACATTTGCTCGAGCGAGCCCGTGGCTGCGTCGTCGAAAGTCAGCGTCAGACTTACACGACTTGCCAGCCAGGGGCTGGTCGCGGACGTCGCTTCTGTTACCAATTCGCAGCACCAGGGACTGGCTGTGCCGCCTCGCATTCATGGCACTAGGGCAAATCTCGGTTGCGCTTTGCCGTCGATCTCAATGCTTTCAAAGAACATCGAGTACGGACGGACCCATAAACCAGAGCCTGCGTACAGAGGTCGATACAAGACCAGCGGCTCCAGCGTCTCACTGTGCCGGGCGACGCCCAGGACTTCGTACTCGCCGCCCTTGTAGTGGCGATATTTGCCAAGTCTTGCTTGCGGCACAGGGGGTAGGTCGTTCATGGAGCCAGATGGTAGCTGTGCTCTGATTCATGGCTGGCGCAGTTCGAAACGGCTGCTGTTCTTGGGGCTGAAGGCATCCGTGCGCTTGAGATTCAGCGCTTGCTTTGCGCCCTCAAATCGCCATTCGCTGCTTGACGCCGTCCGCCGCCATGTCGGCGCCGCGCCCGCTGACCACCACTTCGCCGCGTTCCATCACCAGATATTGGTCGGCCAACTCAGCCGCGAAGTCGTAGAACTGCTCGACCAGCACGATGGCCATGGTCTTGCGGTCGGCCAGCATGCGGATGACGCGGCCGATGTCCTTGATGATGCTGGGCTGGATGCCCTCGGTCGGCTCGTCCAGCATCAACAGCTTGGGGCCAAAGGCCAGGGCGCGGGCAATCGCCAGTTGTTGCTGCTGCCCACCTGAAAGATCACCGCCGCGGCGGTTGATCATTTGTTTGAGCACCGGGAACAGCTCGAACAGCTCAGGCGGCAGCGGCGTGCTGCCGGGCTTGGAGGCCAGGCCCATGCGCAGGTTTTCTTCGACCGTCAGGCGGCCGAAGATTTCGCGCCCCTGCGGCACGTAGCCGATACCGGCGCGCACCCGGTCGTAGGAGGTGGCGTGGGTGATGTCTTGGCCATCCAGCAGCACGCTGCCGGTCTTGACCGGCACCACGCCCATCAGGCTCTTGAGCAGTGTGGTCTTGCCCACGCCGTTGCGGCCCAGCACCACCGTGACCTCGCCCAGCCGCGCCTCGAAGCCCAGGTTGCGCAGGATGTGGCTGCCGCCGTAGTACTGGTTCAGGCCTTCGACTTTGAGCATGGGGTTGGGTGGTCGTTTGGGTGGTCGCTTCTGTAGCGCCTCGGTGGCGCCTCGGTGGAAATTCGGTGGCACATCGGTGGGGCGGTGTCAGCAGATTCAACGTCCCAGATAGACCTCGACCACCTGCTCGTTGGCCTGCACCTTGGCCAGCGGCCCTTCGGCCAGCACACGACCTTCGTGCAGCACGGTCACGGTCTTGCGGCCTTCGGTGAGCTGGCCGATGAAGTGCATGTCGTGCTCGACCACCACCAGCGAATGTTGGCCTTCGAGCGACAAAAACAGTTCTGCGGTGCGCTCGGTTTCTTCGTCGGTCATGCCGGCCACGGGCTCGTCCAACAGCAGCAGCTTCGGGTCTTGCACCAGCAGCATGCCGATTTCCAGCCATTGTTTCTGGCCGTGGCTCAACAGGCCGGCTTCGCGG
>JBBQIB010000574.1:0-2043 GCA_038324515.1 Burkholderiales bacterium | reverse complement strand
CGTTGACCCAGTTGCGCGATGAACTGCGGCTGGTGGAGCTGCCGCGGCCCGACGAAAGTCTGGCCGCCCTGACCACTGCTGCGGGAGGCCGCTGATGTCGCACCGACGCCAGCGGGGCGCCATGCGCAGCGTGTTCTGGTTGCTTGGCCTGGCCGCGCTGGCGGTGGCGCTGGCGCTGCTGGTGGGTCGCAATCGGGCAACGGTCACGCTGTTTTGGCCGCCCTACCGGTTCGACCTGTCGTTCAATTTCGTGGCGTTTTGTGCCGTGGCCGGGTTTGTGCTGATCTACCTGGCGCTGCGTGCGTACAGCCTGCTGCGCGAACTGCCGCGCCAGGCACAGCGTTGGCGTGCGCAGCAAGTCGAGCGAGCTGCTGTTGGGGCGGTGCTCGATGCGCTGTCGCACCAGCTGGCGGGCCGGTTTGTTCGGGCCCAGGCGGCTGGCCGGTCGGCCTTGGAGACACTCAACGGCATGCCGCTGGCGCAATGGTCGCGGCGGCGCCAGTTGCAGCTGCTGGCCCATTTGTTGGTGGCCGAAAGCGCGCATGCGCTGCAAAACCGCGAAACCCGCGACGACCACCTGCAATCGGCCTTGCATCCGCAACTGGCCAAGAGCGCGCCCGAAGCCCACGAGGGGGTGTTGTTGCGTGCGGTGCTCTGGGCCGTGGAAGACCGCGACGCCGACCTGGCGCGCAGCCGCCTGGCCGCACTTTCGCAAGGTGCTGCGCGCCGCAGCCTGACGCTGCGCCTGAAACTTCGGATCGCCCGCCTGGGTGGCGCCACCGCCGAGGCATTGGATACCGCGCGCCTGTTGGCCAAGCACCGTGCGTTTTCCCCCCAGGCCTCGGCCAGCATCGTGCGTGGCCTGGCGTTGGACAGCCTGCGCGAAGCACAAGATCTGTCGCAGTTGCAGTCGGTGTGGTCGCGCTTCGATGCGGGCGAGTGCAGCCTGCCTGAGCTGGCGCTGGCGGCGAGTCAACGAGCCCACCAACTGACAGCCAACCCATCGACCGACGAGCAGGACCGCGAGCAAGCGTCCACGTTGGTGCGCCATTGGCTGGCTCCGCTTTGGTCAAATCTGCCCTCGCTCAGCGCGTTGCAGCAACGCCAGTTTGTGCTCGCGTTGGAGCCTGGCCTGCTGCACCTGGACGCTGCTGGCCTGGCCCTGTTGGAACAAGCGCAGCGCCAGCAGCCCGGCAATGTGTATCTGCAGTACCTCGCAGGGCAGGCTTGCATGCAACGCCAGTTGTGGGGCAAGGCCGCTCAGCTGCTGGGGCAAGCCAGTCATGGCCTGAAGGATGCCGCACTGCTGCGCCGCACCTGGTGCAGTCTGGCCCGCTTGGCCGAAGAACGCGACGATGCGGTTGCAGCGCAAAGCGCCTGGAAAAAGGCAGCGCTGCTCGATTGAACCTGCTCGGCTCGGCGCTGTGAATGGCGACGGTTGGCTACCTTGGCTACCTTGGCCACCTTGGCCATTGCAACAGGTGGGCGTTGAGTGACAGCGCCTGGTGCGCCTGAGCAGCGATGTCCGCCAGGGGCAGGCTATGGTCGATACTTCCATCCATGCGCGCCCGTTCACTGTCATGGAGACGAAAAAAAGCCGACATCGCATGCCGGCTTTTTTTGTGCACCACCCCACCTGGCCCAGGTCAGGTGGTTGATCAGCCCCTTCAGTTTGCCGATGGGGTTTCGAACGGCAGCGTCATGTTGCGCAGGTCTTTTCGCGTTTCCACCAGCACCAGCGAACCTTCGTCCAGTACCACCACCGGCTTGGGCTCGCGCGGCACGTGGATGGGGCGCGGCTCAGCAGCAATGGCCGCCTGTACCTGAGCCACCTTATCGGCGTTGGAGTTCACCCACTCCAGCCCACTGGCCTGTGCCACTTGGTTCATCTCTTCGATGGGCAGGACAAAAGCGCTCACGACCGGCAAACCGTTCGCCACCGCAACGGCGACCGGCGCAGCCGCAGGACGCGGGGCTGCTGGCGTTACTGGAACAGCGACTGGCACCACGGGTGCGACTTGTTGAACTGGCTCGGGCGCTCTC
>JBBQIB010000573.1:0-2074 GCA_038324515.1 Burkholderiales bacterium | reverse complement strand
GCAAGAGGTCAACACGCACATGCTGCAAGACCCCGCGCTGCTGAAGATGAAGCCCGAGATCTACTGGAACATGCTGCAAACCGCAGAGCAGGTGGCCAAGCGTTACAACATCAGCCGCGAGCGCATGGACCACTACGGCGCCGGCTCGCAGCAGCGCGCCACGGCGGCGCTGGAAGCCGGGCTGTTCAAGGATGAGATCGCACCGATCACGGTGACGGCCGGTGTCGCTGACGCAGTGATGGGCTTGCGCAGCAAGGAGGTGACGGTGGCCAACGACGAAGGCATCCGCGCCGGCACCACCTATGAAGGCATCTGCAACATCCGGCCTGCGGTGCCGGGGGGTGTGATTTCTGCTGGCAACGCCAGCCAGTTTTCAGACGGTGCGGGTGCTTGCGTGTTGATGCACGAGAAAGTCGCCGAGCGCAAGGGCCTGAAGCCTCTGGGTCGCTTCCTGGGTTTCGCGGTAGCGGGCTGTGAGCCTGACGAGATGGGCATCGGCCCGGTGTTTGCCGTGCCCAAGGTGCTCAAGCGCCTGGGCCTGAGCGTGCAGGACATCGACCTGTGGGAGCTGAACGAAGCCTTCGCGGTGCAGGTGCTCTATTGCGCCGAGAAGCTGGGCATCCCGATGGACAAGCTCAACGTCAATGGTGGTGCCATTGCTGTGGGCCACCCTTACGGCGTCAGTGGCCAGCGCCTGACGGGGCACGCTCTGATAGAAGGCAAACGCAGAGGTGCCAAGCGGGTGTGCGTGACGATGTGCATCGGTGGCGGCATGGGTGCAGCCGGCGTTTTTGAGGTGCTGTGAGCGCAGCCGAATCTGTCAAGAGTTTGGAGCTTGGCTCAGACCTGGACTCGGTCAAGGGTTTCTTTGCGGCTTCACCGTTCATGGTGGATCTGGGTGTGGTGCCCACCGCCGTGCAGCCAGGCAGGCTGACGACGGTTTTGCAAGTGCAGCAGCGGCATTTTCAACACACCGGGCAGGTACACGCAGGCGTGATGGCTTCAATGGCCGACCACACCATGGGCAGCGCCGCCCAGACCTTGGCGCCTGCCGGCTTTTGGGTGCTGACCGCAGAGCTCAAGACCAGCCAACTGCGCCCAGGCAAAGGCGAAGCGCTGATCTGTGAGGCCTGGGTGGTCAAGGCCGGACGCACTTTGAGTTTCACAGAGGCCGAGGTGTATGCCGAAATCGCAGGCCAGCGCACGCTGGTGATGAAGGCTTCGGCAACGATGGCGCTGGTGCCCAAAGAACGGGGAGCGCCGGTGTCAGGACAACCACAACCATGACGATGCGCCACACGCTGGACTTCTTGCTCAACGACTGGCTGGGCGTGGCCTCTTTGCTGCAGCGCCCCCGTTTCGCCGAGCACAGCAGCGAGACTTTTGCCAGCGTGCTCGACACCTGCGAACGCATCGCGCGCGACAAGTTCGCGCCGTTCAACCGGCTGTGCGACACCGAAGAGCCGCACTTTGACGGCGCCAAAGTGCATCTGCCGCAAGCCACCCACGACGCGCTGGCGGCCTATGTGGGTTCGGGCATGTTGGCAGCTGCTCAAGACTTCGAGATCGGCGGCATGCAGCTGCCTTGCGTGATCGAGATGGCAGCCAATTCGTTTTTCAGTAAAGCGAGTGTCTCGATGGGCGGCTACGCGATGCTGACCAGCGGCAACGCCAATCTGTTGATGGCGCATGGCAGTGCCAGGCAGAAGGAAGTTTTCGCGCGCAACGAGTTTTCAGGCCGCTGGTTTGGCACCATGTGTTTGAGCGAGCCGCAAGCCGGCTCGTCCTTGAGCGATGTCGCGACCCGTGCGCTGCCGGATGGCCAAGACTTCGAAGCCGATCCGCTGGGCCCGCGCTACCGCCTGCGTGGCAACAAGATGTGGATCAGTGGCGGCGAGCACGAGCTGACCGAGAACATCGTCCACCTGGTGCTGGCCAAGATCCCGCAGCCTGACGGCACGCTGCTGGCCGGCACCAAGGGCTTGTCGCTGTTCATCGTGCCCAAGCATCTGGTGGATGCGCAGGCGCAGCTCACCGGCCAACGCAACGATGTGGCACTGGCCGGGCTGAACCA
>JBBQIB010000572.1:0-2077 GCA_038324515.1 Burkholderiales bacterium | reverse complement strand
TGATGCAGCTCATCAAGCGGTTGTCGGGGTGGTAGCTCAGGCTGATGCCGGCCTGCCAGAGCGCGGTGATCGGGTGGCTGGACAAGTCTGCTGCTGCGCCAGTGTGTACGTTGCTGGTCGGGCAGACCTCCAGGTGCAGGTTCAGGGCTTTGGCTTCTTCGATCAGGTGGGCTTGGGCGGGATCGTGCAGCGCATCGACCAGGCGCACGCCGTGGCCGATCCGGCTGGCGCCTTGGCGGGCGGCTTCCAGCACGCGCACGGCGGCATCCGCCTCGCCGGCATGCAGTGTGATCGGCAGGCCAGCCCCACGCACCAGACGCAGGGCTTGGTCATGTTCGGCGGGCGGGTGGCCGGCTTCAGGGCCGGCCAGATCAAAGCCGATCACACCCTGGCCTTGGTAACGCAACGCCAGTTGCGCTGCGCGCAGGGTCTCCTGCGGCGGCAGGTGGCGCATGGCGCAAACGATCAGGCCCGAGCGGTGCAGCAGCGGCAACGGGCTCGCGGCCAATCCAGCCAGCATGGCTTCCACGGCGGCCTCGCCGCTGATGCCGTGGGCTTCGAAGAGCAGCGGCGCAATTCTGAATTCGGCCAGTACGGCGCCATCGGCGTGGGCGTCTTGCGCGGACTCCAGCGCCACCCTGTGCATGGCCTGGGGTGTGGCCATCGCCGCCACCGTCAGCGCAAAGCCCTCCAGGTACTTGGCCAGGCTGCCGGCGTGGGCATTCTTCTCAAACCAGGCTTGCAGCGCTGCCACATCGGGTGCCGGGGAAGGCAGGCCGCGCTGAATCAAGAGCTCCAGCAAGGTGGCCACCCGCAGCCCGCCGTCCAGGTGGTCGTGCAACAGCACTTTGGGCAGGCGGCGAGCGATGTTGGCTGAGTCTGGGTTGTGCATGGGGCGGGTCAGTACTGCGGGATTTCGGCAGGGCGATGCTCGGGATCATCCGGCCAGGCTGTGGGTCAATCCCAGGCTGTGTAAGCATCGGGATTGTTATACGACCCTACAGCGCATGGAATCCATCTACTACGTCATGGCCTGGGCTTGCCACCGCAAGTGCAAGCATTGTTATGAAAACCGCTTCAGGCCCTATGTGCGTGGTGCACTGGCCGAGGTGGTGGAGCAAGCGCAGAGCAGCTACGCGCGCATCATCGATCACTTTCCTGAGCGCATGCGCTACATCGATCTGGCCGAGGGCCCGGGCCAGCACACCGAGAAGACCGGACGCATCATCCTGTCAGGCGGCGAGAGTCTGCTCGACGCGGTGCGCGAGACCGTCACCTACCCCGTCATCGAGCGCTTGCAGCAGCGTTACCGCAACCAGGGTGGCGTCAAGATCGTCGTGCAGACCACCGGGGATCTGCTGACCGACCGCATCGTGGGTGAGTTGCTTGAGCGCGGGGTCTACATGATCTCGATTGCCAGCGTCGACGACTTTCACGTCGGGTTGGAGGGCGAGGTCAAGCAGAAGGCTTTTGTGGACAAGCTCAGTGCGATGTTCGATCGCCACGGCATGAAGGCTTCTGGTTTGTCGGCCACTACCCGCAACTGGCACGAAGAAGAAGGTCCGCTGTACGGCTTCTTCGGCGCCACGCCTGACTCGTGGATCGGCAAGTTGTGGCCGCGCGGCCGGGCCTGGGACAACAGCCTGCCCCGCTCGACCGTGGCCGACAACTTCTGCAACCGCTGGTCGGGGGGACTGAACTTTTTGCGCCACCAGTACAGCGGCTCTGAGATCTCGGTCGAGCCTGATGGCAGCGTCTACGCTTGCTGCGTCAAGACCAAGCTGCCGCTGGGCAACCTGAACGAAGAGCCGCTGATCGAAATCCTCGATTCGCTGGTCGGCGTGCCGGCGTTTGAAGCCATCACCGCCGGCCACCCCGAGCGGATGGGCCTGGCGCATGGCTGGGACGAAGCGCGTTTCATCGAAGCTTCGCGCACCACCTTGCCAGACGGCACGCCCTACGAGAATCTGTGCATCGGCTGCGACCGTTTTCACGAGCAGATGCTGGGCCCGGTGCTGGCGCAAGCCAGGGCACGCCGCGAAGATGCGCGTGCGGCACAGCGTGCGCTGCGCGCTGG
>JBBQIB010000571.1:0-2087 GCA_038324515.1 Burkholderiales bacterium | reverse complement strand
GCCGATCTGCCTTCGTTGCCCGAGTTGCAGGAGCTGACGCGCAGCATGAACATCACTGTGGGCAGACTGCGCGAGACCTTTGCAGCTCAGGCCGAGCAAGTGGTGCATCTGCAGCGCCAGGCGCAGCTGGACCCGCTGACCGGGCTTGCGCTGCAGCCGCAATGGCTGCAGGTGCTGAGCCGCCGCCAGGTGCAGCAAGACCACGTCGCGCTGTTGTTGGTGCACGTGCAGGGCTTGGCCGCCATCAACGCGGCGCATGGCCGCGAGCAGGCTGATGCCCTGCTGCGCTGCGTGGCCGGAGTGTTGAAGCGCCACAGCAGTGTCGATGCCTACACCTTTGCAGGCCGCCTGGCAGGGCCGGAGATGGCCCTGCTGCTGCCACCCTCGGAGCGCGCCTGCGATCGGGCAGCGCGTCTGTACGAAACTCTGTACGAAGATCTGCGCCAGGCCTTCGCCCCGCTGGGCCTGGGCCAGCCCTTGCTGGTGGTGGCCTATGACGGCGCGCCAGCCGACAGCGCCGAAGAGATGCTGGCCTTGTTGCGCACCCAGCTGCCGCAGGCGCAGGCCGGCGGGGGATTGTGCATGCTGCGGCGAGACGCCGATGCTTCAGAAGTTGTCGTGAGCTCTGCTTCGCCCGCCAGGCCAGCCGCCAGCCAACCCTTGGCCCAAGCTGCGACACAGCCGGCACCTCACCCGACGCCAGACCCGGCAACACAACCGACTGACAGGCGAGCCCACAAGGCCCAGGCCGTGCAGGCACTGAGCGAGGCCTTGGCGCAGGGGCGCGCGGCGCTGGGCGAGTTTCAGGTGCAAGACGCCCAGGGCCGGCTGCTGCACCTGGAGTGCCCGCTGCGCCTGCAGCTGCAACCATCGGGCGAGTTCCAGCCCGCCGCCCAATGGCTGGCGCTGGCGCGCCGCGCAGGTCTGACGCCGCAAGTGGACTTGTGTGCGCTGACGCTGGCGCTGCGCGCCATCGAGCGCGACGGCCAGGCGCGCGCCATCAACGTCGAACTGCGTTCCCTGGTTGCACCTGGCTTTGTGCAAGCCGTGGCTGCCCGGCTTGCAGCAGCGCCGCGCGCCGCCAGACACCTGTGGGTGGAATGGACCGAAGGCGCCAGCAGCGGCGACTGGGCTGCTGCCGGCGAGGCCACCACCTGCTGGCGTGCGCTGGGCGTGCAAATCGGCGTCGAGCACGCCGGCAGCGCGCCCGAGCAGCTGCCCCGCTGGCGCGACATGGGTGTGGACTATGTCAAGGTCGATGCACTGCACCTGCGGGGTGCCGCCACCAACACCCATGTGCGCGCCTACGCGCACAGCCTGGCCGGTTTGATCCGTCTGCTGGGCCTCAAAGCCATCGCCGAAGGGGTCGAAGACAGCGCCGATCTGGCGGTGCTGTGGCAACTGGGCTATGAGGGGGCGACCGGCACTGCTTTGACAGCACCCAGGCAGCTCGGGACCGAGCCTGCAGTGACGCCTGAGCGGGCGAAGGCGGCGCCAGGGGTGGATGCTGTGGCATCAAACAAGGCCCCAGCCCCAGCCCCAACCCCAGCCCCGGCTTCGGCTTCGGCTTCGGCCTCGGCCTCGGCCTCGGATGCAGCTCCAGTGCCGGCACCCGCTTCAGCTTCAGCCCGCACCGCTCAGTCCAAGCAGAGCCTCACCGGCCGCGGCCGCAGCAGCGGGCTGAACTCCAACTCTCGGCCCGCGCCGCTGGGCACGCGCTAGGCCCTGCAGGCTTGCTGTTGCTCGGCAGGTGAGCCGCGACGCGGTGCAATTGCACCTGGGGGTATCCAAGTGCCCCGTGCGCAGCACAGAGCCCTACTGCGGCCCATGAGCCCCTGAGCGCTTTGTGAAAGACGCCAGGTGCACGGCTTTCACAACGTTTTACGTCGGATAAAGGACATAAATCGGCTGCGGGAACACCATACATCCATCGACAACGCACCTCCGTGCACCACCCCGCAAAGGACCCCCGCCATGAACACCACCCCCCGCCTGATCTCCGCCGTTGCTTCCCTTCTTTTGACCGTCGTGCTGTTCGATTCGGTCGCCTCGCTGGCCCAGAACGCCCACGGCGATCTCAGCGCCAA
>JBBQIB010000570.1:0-2091 GCA_038324515.1 Burkholderiales bacterium | reverse complement strand
CGCGTGGCGGCAACCCCGGTGCGCCGAACCCGCTGACGGCCGCCAACATGCCCGCGCTGGCCACCTCACCACCCACTGCCGACCAGATCACGATCGATGGCGGCACGATGCGCATACCCAACTGAGCTTGAGTGGCGCTTGTGTGGCGCTTGTGTGGCGCTTGAGTAACGCTGGAGTCACGCTTGAGTAACGCTTGAGTAACGCTTGAATCTCATGATCAACGCCTGCGCCGCGCATGACCGGCGTCGGCGTGTCGAACTGCCCGCTGTGCTGTTGCAAGCCACCGCTACGTACCTGTGGCAGCAGCACTGCCAGGCAAAATAGCCGGCATGCTGATTGCCATGAGCCAAAGTTTGTTCGATCCTCGCCACCGGGCGCGCTGGGCTGTGCTGTGCCTGAGCCTGCTCTGCTTGATCAGCTGGCTGGCATTTCGTGACAGTGACGGCGGCGCTGGCTTTGCCCATTTCGACAAGCTCAAGCATCTGGCCGCTTTTGCGGTGCTGAGCATCATCGGATGCGCAGCCGCTTCACCCAGCCGCAGGGCGGGCTGGTGGATCGCAGCAGCCCTGCTGGCTTACGGCGGCTTCATCGAATTGGTGCAGACCCAACTGCCTCACCGGGAAGCGGAATGGGGCGACATGCTGGCTGATGCAATGGGCATCGGCTTTGGCCTGCTGGTAGTGGCCATGTTGCGCCGTGTTGCGCTACAGCAACGCTGAAGCCAGGCCAAAACTTCTTCGACGGCAGCCTGAAGTAGCTCATCCTATGAGCCACCTGGATCAGACACTGGCTTCATCCCACACAAGGTGTGTGGGCCCAGCCGGAGAAGACCATGCACCAGGTTCAGCTTGCCCTTGGCACCCACCACAACCGCGTTGACGACAGTTCGCCGCAGCAGCGCGCAGCATTTGAGATCGGTTGGGACCATGCCCACCACGGCCTGGTCCCTGAACCCGGGTTGCTGCTGGCCGACAACCCCATCGGCCAGGGTTGGTTGGCTGGCCGCGCGGTATTTGGCGGCCGCACACTCAGCAGCACGCACTTCACACGCCAGTGGCTGCACTGGCGCACGCTGGCGTGGCGCAACCACCAAGACTTCGACAAGGAGCAACTCAGCCCCAACTTCCTGCAGCAGATCCAAGCTGCCCGCTGCCCCGCGTCGTTGCAACTGCTGCAGGGCTTGCCGGGCCGCACCGACAGCCTGGTGCTGGAGCGACTGAACCCAGCGGCAGGTTTCGTGGCGGGCAACGTGGCGCAGATGAGCCAGGCTGCAGCACAGGCCTGGCAAGGGCTGACGGTGATGGACTTGGTGCGCCGTGCCCGAGCACAAGAGCAGCGCGTGCACACCGACACCTGCAGTCCAGAAGCGCCAACGCAGCAGGTGCAGGTGCAGGTGCAGGTGCAGGTGCAGGGGCGGATGCAGGGGCGGATGCAGGGGCAGTCGCAAGCACAACCCAGCCCCGCCTCAGCCCACTTTTGGTGGCGGCTGGCCACACTGCGCGCCTTTGCCACCCCACTGCCCTTTGCCGAAGCAGCCCGGCTGCCGCTGGCGGTGTTGCCGCCCAATCGGGTGCGACTGCTCAACGCCGTTCAGGGCTTGCAGGCGCTGTTGAGCTTGAACTTCATGAAACCTGGCTGGGCCAGCCGTTGCAGCGGGCTGGGCAAACATCTGCCAGAGCACAGCTTGCGCCAGGACTTCAACCTCTTCATCGGTGCGATGGCGCCGCGCGTCATCGAAGCGGGCAGTGACAGCGCCGCCTTGCGCTCAGCGCTGGAAAACGCCTGGTGCCAAGAACGCGTGCAGCGCCGCTGGACACACCTGGTGCTGAGCCTGGGCGAGCGAGGCACCGAAGCTTTGCTGCAGCAGGCTGCAAGCGCTGATCTGGCAGGCAAGCGAACGCTGTACCTGTCCGAGGCTCAAGCTATCGACGGCTGGGAGCGGGTTCATCCTAAGGCCACGGCGCAGGGCTCTGACGCACTACGTCGGGCTTTGCCACCGCCCCCAGGTCTGCGTCCACGGCCTGCACACCGCCCAAAAACAGCTGGGTCAAGACCGGCGCCAGGCTCTGATGGCTCAGCGCACCGTCCGGG
>JBBQIB010000569.1:0-2100 GCA_038324515.1 Burkholderiales bacterium | reverse complement strand
AGTTCTGCGGTGCGCTCGGTTTCTTCGTCGGTCATGCCGGCCACGGGCTCGTCCAACAGCAGCAGCTTCGGGTCTTGCACCAGCAGCATGCCGATTTCCAGCCATTGTTTCTGGCCGTGGCTCAACAGGCCGGCTTCGCGGCTCGCCTCGGTCTTGAGGTGGATCAGTGTCAGGATTTCGCCCAGGCGGTCGTGCTGATCGCTGCTCAAGCGGTGGAACAGCGCTGCGCGCACGCTGCGGTCGGCGCGCAGCGCCAGCTCCAGGTTCTCGAACACGCTGAGCTGCTCGTAGACCGTGGGCTTCTGGAACTTGCGGCCGACGCCGATCTGCGCGATCTGTGGCTCGGTCAGGCGCAGCAAGTCGATGGTGGAGCCGAACGAGACCTTGCCTGAGTCGGGTTTGGTTTTGCCGGTGATGCAGTCCATCATCGTGGTCTTGCCGGCGCCGTTGGGGCCGATGATGCAGCGCAGCTCGCCGACGTTGATGGTCAGGCTGAGATGGTTCAGCGCCTTGAAGCCGTCAAAGCTGACGCTCAAGTCTTCCAGATACAGCGCTACACCTTGGGTGAAGTCGGGCTCGCCGGCCTTGTGGATGCGACCGTAGTTGGCGGCGCGGCCGCCTGAGCCCCCTTGCAAATTCTCGGCAGCCCGCCGTGCGTCGTAAGCAGCTTTGGCGCGCGCGCCGGAGGCCATCAGCTCGGGTGTCATGGCTGGGGTCTGCGGCCTGGTTTCATTGCCGCTGTCATTCTGGTTTCTTCCTGGACCGGAAGAGCCCGACGATGCCATGCGGCAGGAACAGCGTCACGGCAATGAACAAGGCCCCCAGAAAGAACAACCAGAACTCAGGAAAAGCCACCGTGAACCAACTCTTGGCGCCATTGACAAAGAAGGCGCCGATGATCGGCCCGATCAGTGTCGCGCGCCCGCCCACGGCGGCCCAGATGGCGATCTCGATGCCAGCTGCCGGGCTCATTTCGCTGGGGTTGATGATGCCCACCTGCGGCACGTACAGCGCACCCGCCACGCCGCACATCATGGCCGACAGCGTCCAGATGCTGAGCTTGTAGGCGACAGGGTCGTAGCCGGTGAACATGACCCGGGTCTCGGCGTCGCGGATGGCTTGCAGCACGCGGCCGTACTTGCTGTGCACGATGGCGCGCGACATCAGGAAAAAGCCGATCAGCACAAAGCCGCTGAGCACGCACAAGAACACACGCATCTGCTGGTCGATCGGGATGTCCAGGATGCGCTTGAAGTCGGTGAAGCCGTTGTTGCCGCCAAAGCCGGTTTCGTTGCGGAAGAACAGCAGCATCGCCGCAAATGTCAGCGCCTGCGTGATGATCGAAAAGTACACGCCCTTGATGCGCGAGCGAAATGCAAACCAGCCAAACACGAAGGCCAGCAAACCCGGCGCCAGCACCACCAGCAGCATCTGCGCGATGAAACTGTCGCTGAGCGCCCAGTGCCAGGGAAATTCCTTCCAGTTCAGGAACACCATGAAGTCCGGCATCAGCGACTTGTATTGCCCATCGGTGCCGATCTGGCGCATCAGGTACATGCCCATCGCATACCCGCCCAGGGCAAAGAACAGCCCGTGGCCCAGCGACAGGATGCCGGTGTAACCCCAGATCAGGTCCATCGCCAATGCGGTGATGGCAAAACAAAGGATCTTGCCCAACAGGCTGACGTAGAAGTCACCCAGGTGCAACGCGCTGCTGGGCGGCACCAGCAGGTTCAGCACCGGGATCAGGATGCCCACCACGGCAGCCGACACGCCGACAGCGGCCCAGCCCTTGGCGCCGAGTGCGGTGTTCATGTTTCTGCGCTCCGACCCTTCAGCGCAAACAGGCCCTGCGGGCGCTTCTGGATCACGACCACGATCAGCACCAGCACCATGATCTTGGCCAGCACCGCGCCCTGCCAGCCTTCCAGCAGCTTGTTCAGGATGCCCAGTCCCAAGGCCGCCCAGACCGTGCCGGCCAGTTGGCCCACACCGCCCAGCACGACGACCAGGAATGAATCGACGATGTAGCTTTGCCCCAGGTCGGGCCCGACGTTGCCGATCTGGCTCAAAGCGCAGCCGGCCAGCCCGGCAATGCCG
>JBBQIB010000568.1:0-2137 GCA_038324515.1 Burkholderiales bacterium | reverse complement strand
TGCGGCATCATGGACCAGCTCATCAGCGCGCGTGGCCAGGCCGGGCATGCGCTGCTCATCGACTGCCGCAGCCTGAAGACCCGGCCTGTGGAAATGCCCGACGACATGGTCATCCTGATCGTGCATTCCAACGTGCAGCGCGGGCTGGTGGATGGTGAATACAACCTGCGCCGCCAGCAGTGCGAGACGGCAGCGCGCCATTACGGCGTGGTGGCGCTGCGCGACCTGAAAATGCCGCAGCTGCTGGCCGGCGCTGCCGGGCTGGACGCCACCGTGCTGCGCCGTGCGCGGCACATCGTCACCGAAAATGCCCGCACCCTGGCCGCGGCCGAGGCGCTGGAAGAAGGCGACCTGCACGCGCTGGGCACTTTGATGGCCGAGTCGCATGTGTCGATGCGCGACGACTTCGAGATCACCACGCCGGCCATCGACCACCTGGTGCAGATCATCGGCGGCGCCATCGATGGCCAGGGCGGCGTGCGCATGACCGGCGGCGGCTTCGGCGGCTGCGTGGTAGCGCTGACCACCCAACAAGGCGCTGAACGGGCCATGGCCCGGGTGGCGGTCGAATACCGCTCACCGCAAGGCCTGGCTGGCAGAGCTTATCTGTGCCAGGCCGCTGCCGGTGCGCGCTTGCTGGAACGCGTCTGATCACTGCCGCAGCATTGGCCACAACCAACCGACGAGACATGTTGATGAAGCCCTTCCCGCCCGCCGCCGCCCTGCCCCACGACCTGGACGATGCCTTGCTGGTGGGCCGCGTCTGGCGCAGCACCCCGCACGCCGGGCCTTGCGTGGTGGCGGTGCGCAGCGGCCAGGTGTTCGACATTACCCACCATGCACCCACCATGTCCGAACTGCTGGACCAGCCCGACTGCCTGAACCTGGCGCGCACGGCCCCGGGCGAACGCCTGGGCGATGTCGTTGGCTTGGTGTCAGCAGCGCTTTCCCAGCCCATGGGCCCGCTGCAACTGCTGGCGCCGTGCGACCTGCAGGCGATCAAGGCAGCCGGCGTCACCTTCGCCGTCAGCCTGCTGGAACGTGTCATCGAAGCCCAGGCCGGCGGTGACGCCGCACGCGCTGACGCGCTGCGCGCGACCATCAACCAGACCCTGGGCACCGACCTGGCGCAGATCAAGCCCGGATCACCCAGCGCAGCAAGATTGAAGGCTGAGTTGATCGAGCGCGGTCTGTGGTCGCCGTACATGGAAGTCGGCATCGGACCGGATGCCGAGGTCTTCAGCAAGGCGCAGCCGATGTCCAGCGTGGGCTGGGGTGCGGCCGTGGGCCTGCACGCCGATTCGCACTGGAACAACCCCGAGCCCGAGGTGGTGCTGGCTGTCAACAGCCGGGCCGAGATCGTGGGCGCCACTCTGGGCAACGACGTCAACCTGCGCGACATCGAGGGCCGCAGCGCCTTGCTGCTGGGCAAGGCCAAGGACAACAACGCGTCGTGTGCCATCGGCCCGTTCATCCGTCTTTTCGACGAAAGCTTCACGCTCGACACGGTGCGCAACGCCGAGGTTAGCCTGGCCATCGAGGGCATTGATGGCGGCTTCGTGCTGGAAGGCGTGAGCCGCATGCGCGAGATCAGCCGCGACCCGCTGGATCTCGTGCGCCAGACTTGCGGCCCACACCACCAGTACCCCGACGGCTTCATGCTTTTTCTGGGCACCATGTTCTCGCCCATTCAAGACCGCGACGCGCCCGGCGCCGGTTTCACGCACCACCTGGGCGACCGCGTCACCATCAGCAGCCCGGCGCTCGGCGCGCTGGTCAACACCGTGCAGCGCAGTCACCAGTTGCCGCCGTGGACTTTCGGCGTGCGCGCGCTGATGGCCAACCTGGCCGCGCGCGGCTTGCTGCGGGAAGCGCAGCCATGACAGGCGCTGCCGATTCCACCGGCTTCGAACACGCGCGCTACCCCAGCCTGCAAGACCGCCACGTGCTCATCACCGGCGGCGGCACAGGCATTGGCGCAGCCTTCGTCGAAGCGTTTGCGCAGCAGGGCTCGAAGGTTCATTTCTTCGATATCGCGACCGACGAATCACTGGCCCTGGCAGCCACGCTGAGGCACGAACGCCATGCCCCGCGCTTCGTCCGCTGTGACCTCACCGACCTGAGGGCACTGAGCGAC
>JBBQIB010000567.1:0-2159 GCA_038324515.1 Burkholderiales bacterium | reverse complement strand
TCATTGAGCGTGAAGACATGCGCCACGCCCGTGCGCTGGGCGATCGGCTGCACCCAGGGCAGCGTCTTGTCGGTGCAGACCACCACCGCAGGCTCGGCATTGCCCAAGAAGTATTCGATTTCGCCCGCCTGATAAGCGGTGTTCAGCGGCAGGTAGACCAGCCCTGCGCGCAGCACCGCCAGGTACAACATCAAGGCTTCAACACTCTTCTCAGTCTGCACCGCCACCCGTGCAGCCGCTGGCAGACGCAGTGATTTCAGCAGGTTGGCCAGCCGGGCGCTGCCTGCGTCCAGGTCGGCCCAGGTGTAGAAGCGCGGCGCGCCCGGGCCGTCGGCGGTTTCGATGGCCGTGCGCCGCAGTTGGGCGGGAAAGCTGGCGCGCAGCGCGGCGTAGATGTTGTGGTTTTTCATCGCTGAGGGAGTCATATCGTCTGTGGCGAAGGGTCTGTGCCGAAGGGTCTGTGCCAAAGGGTTTGCGGCGAAGGGTCTGTGCCGAAGGGTCTTTGCCAAAGCTCCGGTCGTTGTGTCAGGCGAGCGAGCCCTGGCCTTAGAACAGCGAACCCACCGCACGCGAGCGCGCCACCTCACCTTGTTTGAACTTCTCGTGGCTGGCTTCGATTTTGTCCAGGTCGTACAAATAGTTGACCATCAACCCGAAGGATTGTTTGAGGCCCTTCGCTGAGAGATTGCCGGCCAGGTTGAGCCTTTCCAGCCGGGCGCCGTTGTCCAGATGAAAGCGTGCCACCGGGTCGCCTTCTGTGGTGGGTGACAAGTGCAGCAAATAGCTCGAAGCCAAGGCCAGCAGGGCAGCCCCTGCGGGCGCCTCCAACTTGTCTTGCCCCGCCTTGTGCTGCAGCAGCGTCAGATCGCCGCCCACCGACTGCAGCAACAGCGCGTGGGCTTTTTCCAGCGCTTGCAGTTGGCTGCGTTTGATGCGTGGCAGCGCAGACAGATCAGGTTTGGCCAGCAGCCAGTGGGCAAAACTCGGCAACGGCGACAGCGTGCAGAAGATGCGCAGACGCGGCAGCTCACGCTGCAGTTGTTCGGCCACGCTCTTGATCAGGAAGTTGCCCAAAGAGACGCCGCGCAAGCCGGGCTCACAGTTGCTGATGCTGTAAAACGCCGCCACCCTGAAGCTGTCTGCGCGCATCGGCGTGCTGGACTTGTCGATCAGCGGGGCAATCGCTGGCGGCATCTCAGGCAGCAGGGCCACTTCGACAAAGATCAACGGCTCTTCGGGCAGTTGCGGGTGGAAGAAGGCGAAGCAGCGGCGGTCGGGCTGCAGGCGGCGGCGCAAGTCGTCCCAGCCGTCCAGTGCATGCACCGCCTCGTGCTGGATGATCTTCTCCAGCAGCCTGGCGGGCGAGTTCCAGTCCACCCGCGTCATGTTCAAGAAGCCGGGGTTGAACCACGACGACAACAGGTGCAACAGGTCGGATTCGAGTGCCGCCAGCTCGGGCCGCTTGGGCAATCGGTGCAGCAGCTCGCGGCGCAGTCGCAGGATCGTCGCCGTGCCTTCGGGCGCGCGGTTCAAGCGCCGCAGCAGCTCCTGGCGGGGCGGCTCGGCAGCCCGGCTCAGTGCGATCAGGTTTTGAGCGTCGGGTTTTTCAGCATAGGCCCGGGCGCTGGCCAGCACCGCCTGCGGCTCGGGGCTGAGGTCCTTGGCCAGGTAGTCGAAGAAGGCGTCGAGTTGCCAGCTTTCCAGCTGCTTCAGGCGCAGCACCAGGCCGCGTGCGATCGACATGCTGTTGGTTTCGCCGCGCTCGGACAGCAGCCGCTTGCAGCCCAGCACGGCTGCGCGCAGCAGCCGGTCGCCAGATTGTCTGGATTCAATGCGGGGGGTGGCGTTCATGGGAAGCGGCTTTGGCCTGGGTGCGCAAGTGTTTCACGCTTCGAGGTCGGGCCCGAAGCTGCCAGCACATGATGGTGCTTCAGGCGCGGGCTGCCGGCTTTCTGCCTCTCAAACCCGGGAAAACGATAGAGCCGCGAATTCTTGCGTACGCTAACGTATGCGTTAATGAACGCGCCAACGCACACGCTGAAGACTGCAGAAAACTGGAGCGTCGCTGCCTTGGGCTGGCGGGGCCAGGATTTGCAGCGTCCCGAATGTGTGCTGGCCACCGCCAGCGGCAACTTGTACTGCGCCGACTGGCGCGGCGG
>JBBQIB010000566.1:0-2160 GCA_038324515.1 Burkholderiales bacterium | reverse complement strand
ACCCGGGCAGGAGATTGACATTGTATTGAGCCAACAGCGCCAGCGCGAAAGCCACATCGTCTTGCATGCGCGGCGGCAGGCTGGCGGGCAGGCCGGCCCAAAGGTAGAAGGCGGCGTCGGGCAACGCCACGTCCAACACGGGTTGCAGGACCGGCAGCACCTGGGAGAACTTGGTGCGATACAGGTCGCGGTTGGCCTGTACATGGGCCTCGTCTGCCCAGGCAGCGGCGCTGGCACGCTGCACCATGGGGCTCATCGCGCTGCCATGGTAGGTGCGGTACAGCAAGAAGGCCTTCAACAGCTGCGCATCGCCCGCCACGAAGCCTGAGCGCAGGCCAGGCACATTGCTGCGTTTGCTGAGAGATGTGAAGGCCACCAGGTTGCGAAAGTCATTGCGGCCCAGCGCTGCGGCAGCCTGCAGACTGCCCAGCGGCGGCTCGTCGCGAAAGTAGATCTCGGAGTAACACTCGTCGCTGGCAATCACGAAGCCGTGGCGGTCGCTCAATTCAAACAGTTCGCGCCACTCGTCCAGCGGCATCACGGCGCCCGTGGGGTTGCCTGGTGAGCAAACATACAGCAACTGGGTTTTTGCCCAGATATGGGCGGGCACGGCGGCCCAGTCGCTGGCGAAGTTGCGGCTGGACAAACAAGGCACGAAGTGGGTCTGCGCACCCGCCAGCAACGCTGCGCCTTCGTAGATTTGATAAAACGGATTGGGGCAGACCACCGTGGCGCCTGTGCGGCTGGGGTCGATGACGGTCTGGGCAAAGGCAAACAGCGCTTCTCTGGAGCCGTTGACCGGCAGCAACTGGCTGCTGATGTCCAGCTTGACGCCATAGCGTCGCGCCACCCAGTCGGCAATGGCCTGCCTGAGGACCGGCTCGCCTGCCGTGGCCGGGTAGGACGACAAGCCCGGGAAAGCGTCGATCAGTGCGCGCTCGATCAAGGCCGGCGTTGCGTGTTTGGGCTCGCCGATGCCCAGGCTGATGGGTCTCAGCGCCGGGTTGGGCACCACGTCCTGGGTCATCTGGCGCCAGCGCTCGAAAGGGTAGGGGTGCAGCAGCGACAGGCGGGGGTTCATCGCTGGGGATTATCTTTGAGCCTGCATGGGGCGCTCGTGGTTGTTGCGGGAGAGTGCTGCGGGAGGGTGCTGCGGGAGGGTGCTGCTGGTGGGCGCTGCTGGTCCATGGTGCCGACTGTGGCCGCGCCGAGCAGCCACCGAGGATTGGAAAAAGCGCGGATGCAGGCGATGATCGGCAGATGCAAGATCCGTTGAAACTGCGTTTCTTTTTGGCCTGGTCGATACCTGTGGCCGTCGGCTTTGCTGCCTGGGTGTCGCCAGTGGCGGCCTGGGCAGCGATGCTGGGCATCCAGATTGCAGTGGCGCTGGCCGAGCGGGTGCCGGCGCTGCAACACTCGCCGCCCGCTGCCACCTTTGCTGGCCTGCACCGCTGGGTGCTGCGCGGCCACGTGCTGCTGCAAGCGGCCCTTCTGGCGCTGGGCTTGTGGGTCACCACGCAAGCCGGCCAACCGATCTGGGCCGTGGTGTTGCTGGGCCTGGGCATCGGTGGCGTTGCAGGCGGGCAAGGCATCACCTTTGCGCACGAGCTGGGGCATTCGCGCCGGCGGGCCGAGCGCGTGCTTGGCTGGTTGTTGATGGGCAGCGTGTGTTACGCGCACTTCATGGTCGAGCACTACCGGGGCCACCATGTGCGGGCAGCTACTTTTGACGATCCGGCATCGGCACGCCGTGGCGAAAGCTTGTGGCGCTTCTTGCCTCGCACCTTGTTGGGCAGCTTGCGCAGCGCCTGGCGGCTGGAGGCTGCGCGCTTGCAGCAGCAAAAGCTGTCTTGGGGCAGCAGCGCATTGTTGTGGGCTTCGGTCTCTCAAGCATTGTGGCTGGTGCTGCTGTGGGCGCTGCTGGGGCCGCTGGCTGTGCTGTTTTGGCTGGTGCAGTCGGCGCAAGCGATCTTCTTGCTTGAAACGATCAACTATGTCGAGCACTACGGGCTGCAGCGCCGTGAGCAAAACGGCAAGCGCGAAGCCTTTGGTTTGCGCCATGCCTGGAACGCTGACCACCTTTTGACCAACTGCATGCTGATCAACCTTCAGCGCCACTCCGATCACCATATGCACGCCTGGAAGCCCTATGCAGAGCTG
>JBBQIB010000565.1:0-2169 GCA_038324515.1 Burkholderiales bacterium | reverse complement strand
GCAAGGCAACGACCCCAACGGCCGCAAGAGCGCGATGGACCGCAACAACACCATCTACACCCTGAACAACGATGAAACGCAAGAGTTCATCAAACGTTCCAGCGCCATCGACGAAGAATGGGTGGCCGACATGGACAAGCGCGGCTTCAAGGGCCGCGAGTTGTTCAGTGCCGCCAAAACGCTGATCGCCAAGCACGCTTGACGATCAGCGCCGGGTCCGCCAACCACCGGGCCCGGCCCTCGTGCGCTTTGGCATCCGGAGAGGCGGCGCAGCCCGCCTGACCGGGGTGAACATGGAACCAGTGCTCTGGCGAAGCACTCGAACAGGATTCCCATGACTGCCAAGGACTGAACATGCCTCGATCAGCGCATCTTTGCCATCCGCATCCGCTGCTCTCCGCGCTGCCCCACCTGCTGGCTGGGGTGGCCATGGCGGGCGCAGCCACCTTGGGCAGTGCCCTGTGGCTGTCAAGCCCCGTACGGGCGGGCCAAGTCGAGGTGGAATTTGTGCAGCCCGAGCGCTTCAGCGATGCGGGTCAGCACCCGATCGATCGCCAACAAGTGCTGGCAACGCTGAGTCAGTACGCCCAGACTTGGGGCAAGCGTCTGCCGCCAGAGCAAAGCCTGAAGCTGCAGGTGCTGGACCTGGACTTGGCGGGCCGCATCGAACCCTGGCCCGGACGATTGGGCTGGACCGATGTGCGCGTGCTCAACGGCAGAGCCGACGCGCCGCGTGTGCAGTTGCGCTATCAACTGCTCTCTGCAGGCCAGGTGCTGCGCTCTGGCGATGTACAGCTCTCCGATATCGGCTACACGCTGGGCCGTCAGCACGGCGAACTGGCTTACGAGAAACGCATGCTCGAGCGCTGGTTCAGCAGCAATTTCGAGGTGCAGTGAGCTTGCCTCTGACTTTCTGACTTCAGTTCAAGTTCGCTGTCCCCATTCCCTCTCCCCATCCCCGGCCAGACAGCCCATGGCAGACTTCGCGTTTCAAATTAAAGGATATTCCTTGCTGCCGTCTTCTTCACGCCCTCTGCGCCTGTGCCTGCGTGTTCTGTTTGCGCCCTTGGCCGTGCTGGCCTTCAGCGCCTATGCGCAGACCGCGCCTGCTGCCACATCGGCGGCAGCCGCCCCCGTACCCGAGGCCTTGGCCCGCGCCGCCGCAGAAAAAGGTGCGCTGGTCACCCCCAGCGGCTTGGTGTACCGCAGCCTGAGCCCAGGCAAAGGCGCCTCGCCCAGCGCCACCGATACCGTGCGCGTGCACTACCGGGGCAGCTTCACCGATGGGCGCGAGTTCGACAGCTCCTACTCACGTGGGCAACCCGCCAGCTTTCCGCTCAACCGCGTCATCAAGTGCTGGACCGAAGGGGTGCAGCGCATGCAGGTGGGCGGCAAAGCCAAGCTGACCTGCCCCTCAGCCCTGGCTTACGGCGAGCGTGGGGCGCCCGGCACCATCCCGCCCAACAGCATCCTGCAGTTTGAAGTGGAGTTGCTGGACATCCAGCGCTGAAGTCCACGCCAAGGGTCCACGCCCAGGCCGCCTGAAAGGGCGTCCTGAAGGGGCACCCAGAGGAGGCCAGATTGAGCAGTTTGCAGTACTACAGCGACGGCAAACTGATCCGCCTTCGCACCGAGGCCGTCGACCTCGAAAGCGAAGCGGCGGCTGCAAAACCTGCACGCCGCAGCCGCTCAGGTTCAACTTCCTCTGGCCCGGGCACCGAAACCCCCGTCAGCCATGCCCAGCATGCGATGCAGGCTGTGCAGGCGCAGCACCAGCGGCTGGCCCCGCTGTTCAACGATCTGCAGCCGGACACCCGACTGGCCGTGCTGACCGGCGGCGCGGCAGAGTGCACGGTACTGCTGACCGAAACGCTGGTGCTGGAAAGCCCCAACCAGGCCCTGCTGCGTCGGCTGAGCCAGGCGTACGGCGTGCGCGTGGTGCTGGAGGGCAGCCATGGCAAGGTGCTGCTGCGCGCACCGCAAGCGGGGCTGCAAGGCGTGGTCACCGTCATCCAGGCGGCCCTTGATGCTTACGAGCACGGTGACGGCCGCCACGCCGCCCACCCCAATTTCATCCGCATCCTGCGCCAACGCAGCCCCACCTCCAGCGGCCGGACCCCGCTGTGGAACCACCTCAACCGGGGCAATCCTGGCGTGCGCGGCGCCGAT
>JBBQIB010000564.1:0-2189 GCA_038324515.1 Burkholderiales bacterium | reverse complement strand
CCGGCCACAACCTGCCGATTGCCACCGGCAGCTTTGCGGTGAACTGCGATTTCAGGCAATCGGGGGGCAGGGGGCGTCAAGGCGCACGACTCAAAGGATCACTGATCTGGAGGCGCTATCCCAAGCGCCAGTCACCGGCTGCCCCGGAGATTGCGTCGCATTCCTAAGTGGGAACTCACGGAGCGCGGAAATGGTTACCCATGCCACCAGTCCGTCGACGTTCATCCGTGCAAAGCTGATCCGTTGAGGTAGGTGGCGGCGATGGACCACGAGAACCTCAATTCCAAGGCAGCGCCACGGCGACCTCGCACTTAAAGCCACAGCAGCGATCTCGAGGGTGCCGTTCCGGGCCGGTTGGATCTGGTCAAGGCGCAGGCTTGAGCATCAACAACAGCACCTCGTCGGCCCGCTGTGCCGTCACACTCAAGGCGCCGTCGCGCCAAGCCAGCGTCTGCAGGTGATGCACGTCATCTGCTGTCGTGAGCACGGCCCGCTGCCCCCAAACTAGGTACCGCTCCTGGCCCCGGCGCGCCACGTAGCCGGGCTGGCCGTCAGGCAGGGCGATGATCTGGCTGACCTCGTCAAAGACCTCACCCTCGCCTTGGTGGCTATGCACGCGGACACCGCCGGCCATGTCCACCACGTAATGCCAGGCGCCGCCGGGCAGCACCTGCAGGGTGCGGCCGCGCACGGCCGCATGGGTGCCGACGACGTTCCCGTCGATGAGAATTTCGGTGCGCGCAGGCGCGTCGCGGGTGAACCGCAACTGGGCTTCATGCAGCCCGTCGGTCGACCACAGGTACTCCGCCGGGTCGGGGTCCAGGCGTCGCTCAGGCCGACCGCTTTGCCGCACCGTTGCGGCCAGATAGTCGGCGTCGATGATTCGCCAGGCCCAGCGCATGCCATCCGCGCTCAGGTGCAGGGTTTGCTGCGAGCTGTCGGCCTGGGCCTCATCGATCTGCAAGCCGTTGCGCCACAGGCTGGTGTGGGGCTGGCTTTGCGTGGAGTGATCGGCCACCGCCATCCACTGGGAGCCGTCGTTGCTCATCGAAAAGCTTGCGAGCGGCTGGCTCAGGATGCGCTTGCCGTTGCGGTGCAGCTGGGGCAGACCGCCGCGCTGGCCATAAACGTACACCTGCGCCGCGTCGGCCGTGGCGCGCGCCCAGTGCAGCATGTCCCAGCGGACCTGGGCTGACGCAGGGTGGCCCACCAACTGCAAGTCACAGCCCTTGTAGCCCGCAAACAGCACCGTGGCCTGTGGCTGCGTGATGTCGACTAGGGCCAGGCGATTAAAGCGCTGGGGCTGCACCACGCCATTGGCGTACCAGGCGACACGCTGACCATCCGAACTGAAGGCCAGGTAGCGCCCGTGGTCCCGACTCGGCCAGGGCCTGCCGGCGAGCGCGGGCGAGGTCGGCTGCCCCAGCAGCGGGGGCCTATTCTTGCCGTCCACCCAGACGGTCTTGCCGTTTTCCAGTGCGTAGTAGACCAGCCGGTCACCCACCCAGATGGCGCCGGGCAGGATGCGGTCGAACCAGGGTTGCGCGCCAGCCAGGGTGACATAACGTTCCTGCGTGCCGACGCGTTCGCGGCGTGCCATGTGTTTGCCATCCGGCGCCAGCACATGGGGGCCGGACAGGCTGCCCTGCAGCTTGATGTGCCCCAGGCTCTGCTCCTGCAGCACCTGCGCCCCGGCCGCCTGGGGCAGCAGCACGGCCCAAGGGCAGGCCAGCACAGAGGCTGCAAGCCAGCAAGCCAGGCGGCGCGGCCGCGGTTGAAGCCGGGCCAGCGGCTTCATGGGGCCTTGGCCGGGGCGGCGCTGCGCCCGATCACCTTGATAGCCGTTTCTGTTTCTTCCACCAGGCGCAGCCGGCGCTGGGTGGTGGTGGTGATGAGCGGCTGCACGACGGTGTCGACATCAGTTGCGGCCTTGCGCAGGCGGCCCTGGGCCGCTTGAAGCCGTGTGTTTGCTTCAGCCAGGGCGAGCTTGGCTTCCTCGACCTTGCGCCCACGTGCCTCGAACTCGCCGCGGCTGATCTTCAGCGTGTTCTGGGCGTCGTCTGCCGCCTTGTTGGCCGCCGCCGCCTGGCTCTCAGACAGGGCCGGGTCACGCGCCTTGGCCGCCTTGTCCAGGGCCTCGATCTGCGCTGCGTCCAGCAGGGTCTGCGCGGTTGCCAGCTGCCCTTGCT
>JBBQIB010000563.1:0-2191 GCA_038324515.1 Burkholderiales bacterium | reverse complement strand
CTGGGCCGCCGCTTCAAGGTCAGCGGCTACCCGACCATCGTTGTGATGAGCGCCGAGGGCGTCGAAATCACCCGATTGCCGGGCGAGGTCGAGGCCGAGCAGGTCATGGCGGTGTTGCAGCTCGGTCTGGCCGGGGGTCGCACGGCCAAGGCGGTGCTGGCTGACGCGCTGGCTGCCAAACCCTTGCAGCCGGCCGAATGGCGTTTGCTGTCTTTTTATTCGTGGGAAACCGATGAGCAGCAGCTGGTGCCCAAAGCCGAGTTGGCCGACACGCTGGCCAAACTGGCCCGGCTCAGTGCGACAGTTCCCGGCGAATCCAGCGCCCGCGCGGGTGCTCAAAACGAGATCTCCACCCGTCTGTGGCTCAAAGCGCTGGCAGCCAGCAACGAGGCCCAAGGGGTCAAGGCCGACGACAACCTGCGCCGCATGGTGCTGCAGGTCCTGAGCGAGCCGGCGCTGACACGCACGCACAGCGACGTGCTGAGCAACGGCGCCAGCCAACTGGTCAGCAGCTTGCAGCCTGAGCCGGGCGCTGCCCGCGACGGTCTGGTGACGGCCTTTGACCAAGGCTTGCAGCGCTTGCAGGCCGACGCCACGCTGTCGCGCGCCGACCGGCTGGGGGCGCTGTTGTCACGCATCGAGTTGGCGCGCCTGGAGCAACCCAAAGACAGTGCCCAGGCCAAGCTGCCTGCAGCCTTGACGACAGAAGTGCGCTCTTTTGTCGCCAGACAAGACCGCGAGATCACCGACGGCTACGAGCGGCAGGCCGTGATCACGGCGGCGGCTTACACGCTCGGCCGCGCGGGCCTGTGGGCAGACAGCGATGCCTTGCTCAAAGCCAGTCTGGTCAAGAGCCATTCGCCTTACTACTTGATGAGCCAGTTGGGCAGCAACGCCCGCAAGCAAGGGCGCACCCAAGAAGCGCTGGACTGGTACGCCCAAGCGTTTCAGAAGAGCGAAGGCCCGGCCACCCGGCTGCAATGGGGCTCGGGTTATCTGTCGGCACTGGTGGATCTCAGCCCCCAGGCCGCGCGCCGCATCGAGCAGACAGCGACCCAGTTGCTGAGCGAGGCCCGTCAGGACAGCAGCGCTTTTGAGGCGCGCAGTGCACGCTCGCTGCAGCGCATCAGTAACAAGTTGCTGGCTTGGAATGCCAAAGGCGAACATGCGGCGGTGCTGGCCAGACTGCAAAGGCTGTCTGCAGCCTGGTGCCCGAAAGTCGACACGGCCGATGGCCAGCGTGCGGCTTGCGAGGCGTTGTTCAAACCAGCCGCAGCGGCTGCCTCCAAAGCAGCGGCCTGAAGCCAGCCTCCCACCCCCTTTAGAAAGCCACCATGCCGCGCCCCATCCTCGAAGAACAACACCTTCACCCAGCCATCCGCGAGCGCGTGGCGAGCCACCACGCCGACACGCTCAAGCAAGTGCAGCAGGCCGTCGCCAGTCACCCGGTGGTGGTGATCGGCATGACGAGCAACCCCTTCGTCAAGAAGGCGCGCAAGGCTTTGGACGCAGCGGGCATCCAGCACCATGACATCGATATCGGCAGCTATTTCGGCGATTGGCGGCGACGCAACGCGTTGAAGATGTGGTGTGGTTGGCCGACGCTGCCGATGGTGTTCGTGAAAGGTGTGCTGGTGGGAGGTGCTGAAGACATGATCAAGTTGATCGACAGTGGTGAGTTGAAGCGCTCACTCGGCTGATGAAGCGGCAGGCGCGCGGGCCGCTGGGGTGTGCGCTGTCATGCGTTGCGGTGCTGGCAGCGGCGTTGCTGCAGTCCATCGGCCCAGCTCAAGCTGCCGGCAGTTCTGACGCCCGACTGGGCCTGACTTCTTGTCGCTTGCCAGGCGTCGAGCACGAGGCCTGGTGTGGCCAGCTGCGCCGCCTGCTGGACCCGGCTGTACCGCTGGGCACTGCCTTTGACTTGCACTTTGCGGTGCTGCCGGCGCTGGCGCGCAACCGCAAGCCTGACCCGGTGTTTTTCTTCGCCGGTGGCCCGGGCCAAAGTGCCGTTGATCTGGCGCCACAGATCAGTCGTTTGATGTCCAGGCTGGGCAACCGGCGTGATGTGGTGCTGGTCGATCAGCGTGGCACCGGGCGCAGCGCGCC
The DNA here is from genome assembly GCA_038324515.1 of Burkholderiales bacterium. Lineage (GTDB taxonomy): Bacteria > Pseudomonadota > Gammaproteobacteria > Burkholderiales > Burkholderiaceae_C > Rubrivivax. The sequence goes on along the minus strand of JBBQIB010000563.1, from coordinate 85 downwards.
GCTGGCCTGCGAGCCGCTGCCGGCGGCTTTGCCTTTGGCCCAGGCGCTGGACAACGCCTGGCAGTTGCAACGCCTGGCAGATTGC
>JBBQIB010000562.1:0-2199 GCA_038324515.1 Burkholderiales bacterium | reverse complement strand
GAAAACGCGTGAGCCGCCATCCTGCAAACCGATTTCCATCTCCCCCGCCAGGATGAACACCCACTGCGGATCTTGGGTGCAATGAAAGTCACTCTTGAAACCCACCGGGCTTTGACGCAACTGCAAGCCCCCGCTGGGCATCAAGCGGCTCAGACGGGCCTGGGCTTGGCCTTCGTCCAGCGGCAACGGCTCTTCGCGAAAGCGGGCGCGGCCATCGCTGTCGGTGAAGAGGATCACGCGGCTGAAGTGCATCAGGTGGGTCGCTCAGTGGGGAGCTCAGTCAGGCGATCAGTGGGGCACACCCGGCGCGTGCCAGTCGAGTTCACGCAACACAGCGGTCACGATCTCCGCCGGGCCGGGGGCGATGTCCAGCACGATGGCAGCTTCTTCTGGCGCCGGCCACTGCAAGGTGTCAAGCTGGCTTTGCAGCAGCGACAGTGGCATGTAGTGCCCGGTCCGGATCTGCATGCGTTGCGCCAGCATCTCAGGCAGGCCGTGCAAGTGCACCAGCCGCAGATCAGGGGCGCTGCGGCGCAAACGGTCACGATATGCGCGCTTCAGTGCAGAGCAGGTGACGACTACTCCAGCGCTGGCTGCAGCCTCCAGCGTGGCCGCAACAGCGTCCAACCACTCTTTGCGGTGCTCGTCGGTCAACGGTGTTCCGGCAGCCATCAAGGCCACATTGGCCGGCGGATGCAAGGCGTCCCCTTCAACAAAAGCGACCTGCAGGCGATCTGCCAGCGCTTGCGCGACTGTGCTTTTGCCACAGCCGCTGACCCCCATGACCACGACGCGTGGGACTCTCACTTCGCTCATCGCCGCTTTGCTTTCAGGAGCTGCTGGCTGTCTCTGCCAAGCGCTGACCGTCTCGGATGTCAAACACATGCGCCTTGTCCGGGTCGATGGACAAATGAACCAGGTCGTCGGGTTTGGCGAGCGTGCGGCCGTGTATCACCACCACCAGCTCCTGGCTGTCCACCCGCACCACCAGCTCGGTCTCGGCGCCAGTGGGCTCCACCACCACCACCTGCGCGGGGATGCCTGTGTCGGCCAAGTTGATGTCGGTCGGACGAATGCCGTAATGCACCACTTGCCCTTGCGCACCCAAGCCGGCACGCAAGGGCCAAGTTTGACCCAATGCGTCAAAGCCGCTGTGTCGTATCTTGCCCTGCATCACATTCATCGATGGTGAGCCGATGAACTGGGCCACGAAGAGATTGCCCGGATGGTCAAACAGATCCAGCGGCGTGCCGATCTGTTCGACGATGCCGTCGTGCATCACGACGATGCGGTCGGCCATCGTCATGGCCTCGATCTGGTCATGCGTGACGTAGACCGTGGTGGTCTTCAGGCGCTGGTGCATGGCCTTGATTTCTGCACGCATGGCCACCCGCAGCTTGGCGTCCAGGTTGGACAGTGGCTCGTCGAACAAAAACACCTTGGGCTTGCGCACGATGGCGCGGCCCATCGCCACGCGCTGGCGTTGGCCGCCACTGAGCTCGCGCGGATAACGGTCAAGCAGCTTGTCCAGGTTCAGGATGCGCGCGGCGTTCTCCACCCGCTCCGCCGTGGTCGCAGCATCTGCTTTGCGCAGGCGCAGGCTGAAACCCATGTTCTCGCGCACCGTCATGTGCGGATACAAGGCATAACTCTGAAAGACCATGGCAATGTCGCGGTCCTTGCTCTCCAGCTCGTTGACCACCCTGTTGTCGATCAGGATCTCGCCGCCGGTGATCTCTTCCAGCCCGGCCAGCATACGCAGCAGCGTGCTCTTGCCGCAGCCGCTGGGGCCGACCAGCACCACAAATTCACCATCGGTGATACCGAAGTCGATGCCGTGGATGACCTTGACCTTGCCGAAGGCTTTACGGATTTGCCTGAATTCGACGGCTGCCATCTTGTGAAGTCTTCTTCGTAGAGTTGTGTGGGTTTGGCCATGTCACGCAGGGCCGGCTGAGAAGCCTGCGTCAGGACTTGACGGCACCCGCAGTCAGGCCCGAGACCATGTAGCGCTTGAAGGCGTAATAAATGGCTGCAGGGGGCAGCGCGTAAATCAGGCCAGTGGCCATCAAGACCTCCCAGGGCGAATCGTCTGCAGACAAGAAGTTGCCCAGCGCCACTGCCAGGGTCAGATCGCGCTCTTTGGACAGCAACAAAAAGGCAAACAGGTATTCGTTCCAGGCCAGCAGCAAGGCGTAG
>JBBQIB010000561.1:0-2214 GCA_038324515.1 Burkholderiales bacterium | reverse complement strand
ACGATTGATGAAGGTCGACGAGGCCGGGCCATCACGCAACTTGATCAAATTCAGGTGTTGGCCCACCGAGATTGGTGCTCGTGCTCAATCCCGATCCCAACGCACGTGCATGCGCCCGCCCAACGTGTCCACAACCGGTGGCGCATCGCCGCCCTCGGCGCTCTCGGAAAGCGCCACCTTTTGCTTGCGTTTTGACTCACCCATTGGGTGAGTCTGCCAAATCAACCCATCACCGCGCCAGTGCTGACTTCCCGACCTATTGCACGGGAGCAACTGCTTTTTCTAGGGTTACAACCGGCCGTCTAGCTCGACATCTCCGCCGCCTCACGTGAACGAAAGCAGTCAATCTAGACGCCAGGCGCATCCGGTGTTTCAGTCGTAGGGCCCTTCAGCAACAAAGTTGCCACCTTGGTAGCGCACGACGGGGCTGGCAGGGTCGGCGGCGGCGGTACGCGCCTCAACCGCGGCTGTGAAGCGCTCTGAGCTCTCCTGCGGCCGAAAGCCGATGTGGCTGGCGCTGTCGTTGTTCCACCAGCGGCGCGGGTTGTCGCTGACGCCATAAATCACGCTGTGCCCGACATGCGGCGCCGTCAACGCCGCGCGTACCAGACGTTCCAGGTCCTCATAGGCCAGCCAGCTGGCCAGCATGCGGCGGTCGACCGGTTCGGGGAAGCTCGAACCGATGCGCAGGCTCACGGTCTCGATGCCCCAGCGGTCGAAGTACAGCTGCGCCAGGTTTTCGCCGAAGGCCTTGGACAAACCGTAGAAGCCGTCTGGCCGCATCGGTGCGGCGGTGTCGATGGTGCGGCTCTGCTCATAGAAGCCGGTGACGTGGTTGGAGCTGGCATAGACGATGCGCCGCACGCCGTTGACGCGCGCCGCCTCGTACACGTGGTAGGCGCCAACGATATTGGCCGGCAATATTTCTTCGAAGGAATGCGGCGTGGAGACACCGCCCAGATGCACTACCGCGTCCACGTCTTGCAGCAGGGCGCGCACGGCTGACTTGTCCTGCAGCGGCGCGCTGACGGCTTCTTCTGCGGGCCCGGCTGCCGTCAAGGGCGCCTGGTCGCTGACGCGCAGCACATGGCACAGCGCGTTCAATCGCGGGCGCAGCACTCGCCCCAGGTTGCCAGCGGCACCCGTGAGCAGCAGGCGATGGAAGGGTTTGGTAGTGGCTTCGGACATGGCTGGTTTCATGATGAAAAGTGATTCAAGGCACGGGCCAGAGAAGCCGGGCGACATGGTCGGGCGCCACAACTCGCAGCGCGGCCAAAGCCGCTGCAGTGCCGGGGGTCGGCAAGGCGCGCTGGGCCTGCAGCAGGACCGGCACGGCGGGTGGCAGCACGGGGCTACGTTCCAGCGCGGTGGCATAGGGCCAGGCCTCGGGGGCCGTGACGGCAGCAGAGATGAAAGCGACCACGGCACCCAGACTGCGCCCGTCGGCTTCGGCCCGCCACAGGTTGGGCGTGCAGGGCTGCGGGCTGCGCAGGCAGGTGGGGTCGGCGGGCGGCGGCTGCGAGCCGGTGCGTGCAGCCAGTACGCGGCTGTAGTGCGCCAGCCGCGTCATCGCTTCCAGCGTGAAGGTGTGATAGTGAAAAGGCCGCGTCCGCGCCAGTTCCAGCGGCAGGCGGCCCTGGGTGTCGATTTGCGCCACGAATCGCTTCAACAACACGTCGGCCAACAGCTGCCGCGCCCGCGCCAGCTGCCCCGTGTGCAGCCACAGCGCGGCCATCTGCACGTCGTAGAACATGCCGTGGTTGTTGCGTTCGGCGGCTGCCTGGCGGCCCAGCGTGCTGGTGTCCAGCCACTGCGCGTAGTCGACGAACCACTGGCGCAAGGCCGACTGCTCGGTGGCGCTGAGCTGCTGCGTCGTCCTGGCCGGCTCGATCAAGACCAGCGCATCGAAGACCCACCACAAGTCGCGGGTGTCGATCAGGCCGATGCCGCGACCCTCGGCCACACCGGGCACCGCTTGCGCAAAGCGCAAATTCGGGTTCATGCGCGTGGCGGGCGCCAGGAACCAGGTGCGCAGCACCACTGCAGCCTGCGCCGCGTAACGGCTGTCTCCGCTGAAGGTGTAGGCCAGCGCCAGGTCGCGCGTGTCGGCCAGCATCGCTTGCAGGCGCATCGAGTCCAGCGCTTCGCCCGCCACCGCAGGGTTGCGCTGACCGTCGCGCTGCACATAGGGCAGGCCGTTGGCGGTGTCGGGGT
>JBBQIB010000560.1:0-2236 GCA_038324515.1 Burkholderiales bacterium | reverse complement strand
CTGCGCCCGAGGCCAAAGGCAAAGGTGCGATCTACGGTTGCCCGTCGGGCTGGACCTGCCAGATCACGGTGGGGAATGCTTTCAAAGCCTGGGATGCCAAAGCCAAAGGCTTTGTGCTGGTCGACCCGGGCTCGGCTGCGGCGCTGGACGGCAGCATCGCCAAAGCCTACGAGCGGCAGCAGCCCTGGCTCGGCTACTACTGGGGGCCGACGTCGATTCTGGGCCGCTACGCGATGGTCAAGTTGGACGCCGGCGTGCCGCATGACCCGGCGGCCTGGGAGAACTGCAACGCCAAGCTGGAGTGCCTGCAGCCGGCCAAGAATGACTGGGCGCGGGCACAGGTCAGCACGGTTGTCACCGACCGCTTCAAACAAGCGGGAGGGCCTGCCTTCGACTACTTGAACAAGCGCAATTGGAACCACCAGACCGTCAACACACTGATGGCCTGGATGAGCGCACAGCAAGCCAGCGGGGCCGACGGCGCCAGGCACTTTTTGAAGACCCAGCCGGAGCTGTGGAAGACCTGGGTGACACCCGAAGCAGCAGCCAAGTTGCAAGCCCAGCTCTGAAACCCATGGCACTGTTGCAACCAGACTTTCCAGCGTTGAGCGAAGCGACGCTGGCCGCGTTGCGGCTGCACATCGACGGCAGCTTCAGAGCCTTCACACGCGAGCACGGCGCGACGCTGGAGCGCGCCTTCGAGCCCTTGCGCGACTTCTTGCTGCTGACTGAGAAACTGCTGACCCAGGCGCCGTGGCCGCTGGTGGTGGCGGTAATGGCAGCGTTGGCCTGGGCCGCTTCCAGGTCGTGGCGCATCGTGTTGGGCACGGTGCTGACGCTGCTCACCATCGGCCTCTTTGGCATGTGGCAAGACACCATGAAAACAGTGGCGATGATCGGCGTGGCCACACTCGTGGCGCTGCTGCTGGGGCTGCCGATCGGCATCGCGATGAGCCGATCGCCACGCCTGCAGGCGATCGTCAACCCGGTGCTGGATGTGATGCAAACGCTGCCGATCTTTGTCTACCTGATCCCGGTGGTGATGTTGCTGGGCATCGGGCGCGTGCCGGGGTTGATCGCGGTGGTCATCTACGCGATCCCACCTGTCATCCGCTTCACCCACCTGGGCCTGCGGCTGGTCGACAAGGATTTGCTGGAGGCCGCCGAGGCCTTTGGCGGCTCGAAGTGGCAGCGCCTGCGCCATGTGCAGTTGCCGCTGGCGCTGCCCACCGTGATGGCCGGCATCAACCAGACCATCATGTTGGCTTTGGCGATGGTGGTGATTGCGTCGATGATCGGCGTGCAGGGGCTGGGCCAGCCGGTGCTCAGGGCGATCTCCAACCAGTACTTCACGATGGGTTTGCTCAACGGGTTGGCGATCGTCGGCATTGCCATCATCTTCGACCGTGTCTCGCAGGCTTACGGCAGACGTCTGCAGCAGCATTTGCCAAGGCCACGTGGCTGAGCCGGCGCTGCGCATCCGCCAGCTGACCCAGATCTTCGGCCCCACGCCGCAGAAGTTTCTGGCGGCGGTGCAGCGCGGCATCGGCAAAGCAGAGCTGCAAGCCGCACACGGCCATGTGCTGGCCTTGCGCGACGTCCACATCGACGTGCCCATGGGCGCAATTCAGGTGGTGATGGGTCTGTCCGGCTCGGGCAAAAGCACCTTGATCCGCCACATCAACCGCTTGATCGCGCCCACGGCGGGACAAGTGTGGGTGCGGCTGGACGGGCGCGAGCAAGACGTGTTGCAGATGGACCCCCAGACCCTGCTGCGCTACCGGCGCGAACACACCGCGATGGTGTTTCAGAGCTTCGCCTTGCTGCCGCATTTGAGCGTGCTGGACAACGTCGCCTTTGGCCTGAAGATGCGCGCGGTGCCGGCACCCAGGCGCCAGCAGCAGGCCCTGCAGTGGCTGGCGCGTGTGGGCCTGGCGGGCGACCAGCACAGCTACCCGCATCAGCTCTCGGGCGGCATGCAGCAGCGGGTGGGCCTGGCCCGGGCTTTGTGCGTTGGGGCGCCGCTGTTGCTGATGGACGAAGCTTTCTCGGCGCTGGACCCGCTGATACGCAGCGAAATGCAAGAGCTGCTGCTGGCGCTGCACCAGGAAACCGGCAAGACCATCGTTTTCATCACGCATGACCTGGACGAAGCCCTGCGGCTGGGCCACCGCATCGCCATCCTGCGCGACGGCGCGGTGGTGCAGCAAGGCACGGGCGAGCAGATCGTGCTGCA
>JBBQIB010000559.1:0-2259 GCA_038324515.1 Burkholderiales bacterium | reverse complement strand
GCAGCAAAGCTGACAAAACGGGCCAGCGGCTTCAGATCGAACTGCTTGATGGCCTTCTCGCTGGCCAGGATCAGTGCGCCTGCGCCGTCACTGGTCTGGCTGCTGTTGCCTGCCGTCACGCTGCCCTTGGCAGCAAACACCGGCCGCAGTCGCGCCAGGCCTTCGAGACTGGTGTCGGGCCGGGCGCCTTCGTCCAGGTTCACCGTGCGGGTGCGCGTGGCAGCCACGCCGCTCGCCAGATCCGGGTAGCGGTCGACCACCGTCACCGGGGTCATCTCGGCCGCGAAGTCGCCTGCCGCCATCGCCGCCAGCGCCTTCTGATGCGAGCCCAGCGCAAATGCGTCCTGCGCTTCGCGGCTGACCTGCCACTGCGTCGCCACCTTCTCGGCCGTCAAGCCCATGCCGTAGGCAATGCCGACGTTTTCGTCGTGCGCAAAGACTTCAGGGTTGAAGCTGGGCTTGTTGCCGCCCATCGGCACCATGCTCATGCTCTCGGCGCCCCCGGCGATCATCACGTCGGCCTCGCCCACGCGGATGCGGTCGGCCGCCATCTGCAAAGCGGTCAAGCCACTGGCGCAAAAGCGGTTGACGGTGACACCGCCCACCGTATGCGGCAGCCCCGCCAGCAGCATCGCCACTCGGGCCATGTTCATGCCCTGCTCGCCTTCGGGAAAGCTGCAGCCGATGATCGCGTCTTCAATCGCATTCGGGTCCAAGTTGGGGACCTGCGCCAAAGCACTCTTGACCGCTGCAACCAGCAAGTCGTCGGGCCGCGTGTTGCGAAAGTAACCGCGCCCGCTCTTGCCGATGGGCGTGCGTGTCGCAGCAACGATATAAGCGTCTTGCAGCTGTTTAGTCATGATCAATTCCTTACCGGTTTGCCGGTCTGCAGCATGCCCATGATGCGTTCCTGGCTCTTGGGGTGTTCGAGCAAAGCGCAGAAACGCTCGCGCTCCATGCGCATCAGGTATTCCTCGTTGACCAGCGAGCCGGCGTCCACATCACCGCCGCACACCACTTCGGCAATCAGGGTGCTGATGTGGAAATCGTGCGCGCTGATGAAGCCGCCGTCGCGCATGTTGGCCAACTGGCCCTGGATGGTGGCAATGGCCGAGCGGCCAGCGACCGGGAACAAGGCCTTGGCGGGTGCGCGGTAGCCACTGTCGAACATCGCCTTGACTTGCGCGCTCGCGACAAACAGCAACTCGTCTTTGTGGGGCACGACGATGTCGCTCCACAACAGATAACCGAGCTTGCGGGATTCGAGCGCGCTGGTGCCCACTTTGGCCATCGCGGCGTTGGTGAAGCCATCGGTCGCAAACTTCATGATGTCTGCGCCGGCGTTGGCGGCATTGGCCATCTCTGCGGCGCGGCGCGCGATGTAGGTCAAGCCACCGGCGCCCGGCACCAGACCCACGCCGACCTCCACCAGGCCCATGTACGACTCCATCGCAGCCACCCGGCGGCTGCAGTACAGCGCCAACTCGCAGCCACCGCCCAAAGCGATACCGCGGATCGCGCTGACCACCGGCACCTGCGCATAGCGCAAGCGGATCATGAAATCCTGAAACTTCTTCATCTCCGGCGCAATGCCTTTGGCGCCCGACTTCATGAAGATCGGCATCAGCGCTTCCAGGTTGGCGCCGGCAGAAAACACTTCATCCGGCGACCAGATCACCAGGCCCTGGTAGCTGGCTTCGGCGTGTTCCAGCGCTTGCATCAGGCCTTCAGCCACGGTGGGGCTGATCAGGTGCAATTTGGCGGTGATGCTGGCAATCAGCACTTCGCCGTCCAGCGTCCAGACACGGACTTCTTCGTTCTTGAAAATCTCTTGGCCAGACTGCAGCGCCACTGCAGCGCCACTGCCCAGCACAGACTCCCTGAAGTGCTGGCGCTGGTAGACCGGCAACTGGCTTTGCGCCACGAAGGCCTGGCGCGATGCGCTCCATGAGCCCTCGGGTGTGTGAACACCACCCGCCTTGGCCACCGGCCCTTCAAACACCCAAGCCGGCAGTGGCGCCTGGCTCAGTGCCTTGCCGGCATCGATGTCTGCCTTGACCCACTGTGCCACTTGCAACCAGCCGGCGTCCTGCCACAGCTCGAACGGGCCCTGCCTGGTGCCAAAGCCCCAACGCATGGCGAAGTCCACATCGCGCGCGCTGTCGGCAATCGCTTCCAGATGCACAGCCGCGTAGTGGAAGCTGTCGCGCAGGATCGCCCACAAAAACTGCGCTTGCGGGTTGCTGCTTTCGCGCAGCA
>JBBQIB010000558.1:0-2261 GCA_038324515.1 Burkholderiales bacterium | reverse complement strand
AGATCCGCTCTTATGTGCTGGACCAAAGCCGCATCAAGGATCTGAGAACCAACGTGGAGTCCAGCAACACCCAAAAGGTGCTGGACGGAGACCTGGACGGCTTCATCGTCGCCAGCCTGAAACAGGGCCTGTAGTTTTTTGATCTGGTTTTCAGATCAAGACAGCCCGCCCGACCCGCCCTGGAGACCACACGCCCATGCGTGAAGCCAATACCGTGCCCGTGCAGCGCCTGGATTACGCGCCACCCGCATATTTCATTCGCAGCGTCGATCTGGTCTTTGACCTCGATCCAGCCAAGACCATCGTCGCCAGCCGGCTTGAGATCGAGCGCAATCCGGCTCTGGCCGCCCAGGCCCTGCCACTGCGCTTGCAAGGCGAAGCGCTGAACCTGCTGCGTGTGCTGATCGACGGCCAGAGTGTGAGCTTTCGGCACGAAGGCGACGAACTCGTGATCGACAGCGTGCCCGCCAAAGACCGCTTCACGCTGGAGATCCGCAACACCTGCGCGCCCGACAAGAACTCCGAGCTGCTGGGCCTGTACACCAGCGGTGGCGGCTTCTTCACACAGTGCGAAGCAGAAGGCTTCAGGCGCATCACCTACTTCCTGGACCGCCCCGATGTGATGGCGGTCTACACCGTCACGCTGAAAGCCAACCAAGCGGCCTACCCGGTGCTGCTGAGCAACGGCAACCTGGTCGAGCAAGGCGAGCTGCCCGCCGGCCGCCACTTTGCCAAGTGGCACGACCCGCACCCCAAACCCAGCTACCTGTTTGCGCTGGTCGCCGGGCAGCTGGCAGCACGCGAGCAACGCATCAAGTGCCGCAGCGGTGCTGAGCACCTGCTGCAGATCTATGTGCGGCCGCAGGACCTGGACAAGACCGAACACGCCATGCAAGCCTTGGTGGCGAGCGTGGTCTGGGACGAAGCGCGCTTTGGCCTGGCGCTGGATCTGGAGCGTTACATGGTCGTTGCCGTCGAAGACTTCAACAGCGGCGCGATGGAAAACAAGGGTCTGAACATCTTCAACACCGCCTTGCTGCTGGCCAACGCGAGCAACGCCACGGATGCCGACTTTGCCGCCGTCGAGGGGGTGATCGCACATGAGTATTTCCACAACTGGACGGGCAACCGCGTCACCTGCCGCGACTGGTTTCAACTGTCGCTGAAAGAAGGGCTGACGGTCTTCCGCGACCAGGAATTCAGCATGGACATGACCGGCCTGCCCACCGGCGGAATTGCCGCGCAATCGGCACGTGCAGTCAAACGCATCCAGGACGTGCGGCGGTTGCGCAACGCACAGTTTCCTGAAGACGCAGGCCCGATGGCGCACCCGGTGCGGCCTGACAGTTACCTGGAGATCAACAACTTCTACACCGCCACGGTGTACGAAAAGGGTGCTGAGGTCGTGCGCATGATGCACACCCTGGTCGGCCGCGAAGGTTTTGCCGACGGCATGCGTTTGTACTTTGAGCGCCATGACGGCCAAGCCGTGACTTGCGACGACTTTGCGCAGGCCATGGCCGACGCCAATCCCGGCAGCGAGCTGAGCAGCCGTTTGGAGCCTTTCAAGCGCTGGTACGCGCAGGCGGGCACGCCCAGGGTCACGGCCCATGGCAGCTATGACGCGCAAGCCGCCAGCTACACGCTGCGCCTCGCCCAGCGCAGTGGCGTTGGTGTGGGTGCAGCGCAAGGCCATCAGCAGCCCTTTGTGATCCCGCTGCAAGCAGCCTTGTTTGCTGCCGACGGCCAGCCGCTTGCCTCAGAGCGGCTGTTGGTGCTGGACCAGGCCGAGCAGAGCTTCGTCTTTGCAGATGTCCAGCAAGAGCCGGTGCTGTCACTGAGCAGAGGTTTTTCGGCCCCCGTGTGGCTGGACGACGGCTTGCGCGAAGACCAACACCTGGTCTTGCTGGCCCATGACAGTGACCCTTTCAACCGCTTTGAGGCAGGTCAGAAATTGGTGCTGGCGCGCCTGCTGCAAGCCATTCAACACGGCCAGGCACCGATGTTGGGCGAGGCCATGCTGTCAGCGCTGCGCTCGGTGCTGCGCCATCCGCATCTGGCACCGGCGCTCAAAGAATTGAGTTTGTCGATCCCTTCAGCCAACTACCTCAGCGAGCAACTGCCCAGCGTCGACCCCCAGCGCGTGCATCAGGTGCGCGAGCAATGGCGTTTGATGCTGGCGCAAGAGCTGCATGCCGACTGGGTGTGGGCCTTTGAAGCGCACCAGATCCATGAAGGCTACCGCCCCAATGCCGAACAAT
>JBBQIB010000557.1:0-2263 GCA_038324515.1 Burkholderiales bacterium | reverse complement strand
CACGGTGGGCTGGATGATGTCTTGCATCACCTTGGCATGCACGTTGGGCGTGACCACGGGCGCTGGTGAATAAGCGCCCATGCCGCCTGTGTTGGGCCCGCTGTCGCCATCGCCCAGGCGTTTGTGGTCCTGGCTGGTGGCGAGCGTGGCCACATGCTGGCCGTCACACAGCACGATGAAGCTCGCTTCTTCACCAGCCATGAATTCTTCGATCACGACGCGTGCGCCTCCCGCGTTGTGCTGCACGCCCAACTGGTTATCGCCCAGCATGTCGGCGACGGCGGCCAACGCCCGCTCGACCGTGGTGGCCACGACGACACCTTTGCCAGCGGCCAGGCCATCTGCCTTGATGACGATCGGGGCGCCCTGGGCCTGCACATAGGCGCTGGCGGCTGCGATGTCGGTGAAGCTGGCGTGGCGCGCGGTGGGGATGCCATGGCGGACCATGAAGTCTTTGGCAAAGTCCTTGGAGCTTTCCAGCCGCGCAGCGGCCTGCGTAGGCCCAAAAACACGCAAACCACGGGCTCTGAACAAGTCGACGATGCCAGCCGCCAACGGTGCTTCGGGGCCCACGACCGTCAAGCCGATCTTTTCTGCTTCTGCAAAGTCGGCCAGCGCCACAGGATCGCTCAACGCGATGTTGCGGATCGCCACACGGGTGCCTGATTCCGTGCCCGCTGCGGCCTCAAGCCCCGTGCCGGCGTTGCCTGGCGCCACCAGCACCGCTTGCACACGCTCGCTCTGTGCCAGCTTCCAGGCCAATGCGTGCTCACGGCCACCGCTGCCGACCACCAGCACCTTCATGTCCGCACCTTCATGTCAGCACCCTCATATCAGCGCGTTGTGGTACAGGTTCTGCACATCGTCCAGGTCTTCCACCGCATCCAGCAGTTTTTGCATGCGCTCGGCGTCTTCGCCGCTGAATTCAATCGAGTTTTCTGCCCGCATCGTGACCTCGGCCACCTCGGCCTTCAAGCCTGCCGCTTCCAGCGCGGCCTTGACGGCTTCAAACTCGGCCGGCGGGCACAGCACTTCCAAAGTGCCGTCGTCGTCGCTGATGACGTCTTCGGCACCGGCTTCCAGTGCCACTTCCATCAACTTGTTCTCGTCTGTGCCTGGGGCAAACACAAATTGCCCGCAGTGCTGGAACTGGAAAGCCACCGATCCCTCGGTGCCCATGTTGCCGCCGTGTTTGCTGAACACGTGCCGCACTTCGGCCACCGTGCGTACGCGGTTGTCGGTCATGCAGTCGACGATCAGAGCGGCGCCGCCGATGCCGTAGCCCTCGTAGCGCACTTCTTCGTAGCTCACACCTTCGAGGTTGCCGGTGGCTTTGTCGATGTTGCGTTTGACGGTATCCACCGGCAAATTGACGGCCTTGGCCTTCTCGATGGCCAGCCGCAAACGCGGGTTGACCGCCGGGTCACCGCCGCCCAGCCGCGCGGCCACCGTGATCTCGCGGATGACCCGCGTCCAGGCCTTGCCGCGCTTTTCATCCTGGCGTCCCTTGCGGTGCTGGATGTTTGCCCATTTGGAATGACCGGCCATAAGGTGTGCTGAGCGCCAGAAAAGTTGCAGGGCACTGAGTTTAGGCGAGCGGCTTGGACAAGCGAGCCACCCCGCCAAGAGCGTCTGGATTTTCAACGATGCCCAAGAGCCTTGCCCGCGCTGATATGGGTTGAGATGGGCTGAGATGGGTTGATGGGGTTTGATACAGCGCGCCAGCCCTTAGACTGCCGGGCATCGATAGAACCCGGCCCAGAGCCGACCCAACTGCCATGTCCGACCCCATCCTGGTTGCCCAACGTGGCACGATCGAATGCCACCTGCTGCCGGCCCTGGCCAACCGCCATGGCCTGATCACCGGGGCCACCGGCACCGGCAAGACGATCACGCTGCAAACCTTGGCCGAGAGCTTCAGCCAGCGTGGCGTGCCGGTCTTCATGGCCGACGTCAAGGGCGATCTGACGGGGATCACACAGGCCGGCACCATCCCGCCCAAGATTGCCGCCATCCTGCAAGAACGCGGCTTGGCGCTGCCCACCAGCGCCAGTTGCCCGGCCGCGCTGTGGGACGTGTTTGGCGAGCAAGGCCACCCGGTGCGTGCCACCGTCAGTGACATGGGGCCGCTGCTGTTGGCGCGCATGCTGGCGCTCAACGATACGCAGGCCGGCGTTTTGAATCTGGTGTTCAAGATCGCCGACGACAACGGGCTGCTGATCCTGGACATGAAAGACCTGCGCGCGATGCTGCAGTACGTGGG
>JBBQIB010000556.1:0-2264 GCA_038324515.1 Burkholderiales bacterium | reverse complement strand
CTTCGAGAGACGCACTTCGGCGCTGGGATCGGCCTTCAACGTGCGGCAAATAGACCCAAGGGCCGGTTCAGTGGGTGATCGAGAGCCTTGCCGGAGGGCCTTTGAGAGCAAAAAAAGTGCGTTTGAATTTCCTATCCTCTCGGATGCGCGAGGCCCGGACGGCTTGCCGCTTTCCTACGCCTGCGCAGCGGACCATGTGGACGCCACGCGCTGGATCACCGGCTGCGCCTACTGGCCGCACTTCGACGACCTGAACCCAAATAGACCCAAGGGCCGGTTCAGTGGGTGATCGAGAGCCTTGCCGGAGGGCCTTTGAGAGCAAAAAAAGTGCGTTTGAATTTCCTATCCTCCCGCTGTTGCCATCGATCGCCGACACCGAGTTGTCGTGAGCAGAGCCCTTCGATCGGTTGCCAGTCGCAGAAAATCCCGACCGCTGCATGTCTGTCAGCGTCCCGCCTGCAGCCTCCAGCCTCCAGGCAGTGGGCAGCGTTGCCAGCGGCAAGCATGCTGGGCATCTGATGCATGATCTTTGGTGCCGTAACAGCAGTCGTGCGTAGCTACGATGAGGCGACTTGTCATTGGGAGAATTGCGTCACGTGAAGTCCACTGAGCCTCGGCCATTGATCGAACCAGCTGGTGCAGTGGCCAAGCCTGTTGCGGGCTTGGTCCTTCGGTTGCTCGGTGCGCCAACCTTGCACATCGGTGGCGCCCCAGCCGACGCCGGGTCACGCAAGGCCCTGGCGATGCTGGCCTGGCTGGCGCTGGAGGGCAACACCACCCGGGCACGCATGGCGGCGCTGTTCTGGCCTGAACTGGACGCCGCCAGCGCGCGGCGTAACCTGAGGCGCGAATTGCACCGGCTGCGTGAAGTCGGCGCAGACGCTGGGTTGGTCGCCCGCGGCGACACCCTGGCGCTGGCGCCGGGGACCGTGGTGGACGTGCATCAGTTCGAAGCCGCGCTGGCCTGTGCCGACTTGGCTGGAGCGTTGGCGATTTACCGCGGTCCGCTGCTCGACGGCTTCAACATCAGCGCCAGCGACGACTTCGACCGCTGGGCGGCTTCGGCGCGCGCGCGGCTGGCGCAACGCCATCGCCAGGCCGCGCTCGGGCTGGCCGAACACCACGAAGCCACGGGCAGCCAGCGTGAAGCGCTGGCCCAGGTGTTGAAGTTGATCGCACTCGACACCTTGCATGAACAGCACTTTCGACACGCCATGCGCCTGCATGCAGCGCTGGGCGAGCGCGAATCAGCGATGCGCATCTATGAGCGCTGCCGCCAGCGCCTAGGTCATGAACTGGGCTTGCGACCGATGCCCGAAACCCTGGCCCTGGCCGAAACCATCCGGCGCGGTGACGCCATGACGTCGATCAAAGCCGCCACAGCAGAGCCCGTTGCGCCGCAGCAGGTGGACGCTTCGCTGGTCGGCCGTGCCGAGCTGCTCAGACGGCTGGCTGCCACGCAGGCTGAGGTCTGGCTGCATGGCGAGGGCGGCATCGGCAAGACCCGCCTGGCCATCGAAGCGGCGCTGCGGTTTGGCAGCTGGGCCCGGGTGGAAGCACACCCTGGCGACGAAGTGGTGCCTTTTGCGACTGCCGTACGCGCTCTGCAGCGCTGGTGGTCTGCCGAAAAGGCGCAGAACCTGCCCGACTGGGTAAGGCGCGAATTGGCCCGGCTGCTGCCCGCAGAACTGCCTGAGCTGCAACCACCCCCTGCGTACAGCCCCGACCTGCGCCGTCTGCACGCTGCGCTGCAAGCGGCGTGGCAGACGCTGCAACCCCCTGGGCTTGCGGTGCTGCTGTTCGACGACTGGCATCACGCCGACCCTGGCACGCTGGCGCTGTGGCCGCCCGGTCACCTGCCTGGGCCAGCCAGGCGGATCGTCACGCTGCGCCTGGCGGAAGCGCCGCCGGCGTTGGACGCAGCGTTGCAGCGGGTGGCGCATGCGGCATTGGTGCAGCTTGTAGAAGTGCCCGCGCTGGCACTGCAAGACGTGGCCGCATTGGCAGTGGCCTTAGGTAACCCGGTGGCTGACAGTCAGCTCAGCCGCTTGCACAAAGCCACGGGCGGTAACCCATTTTTTTTGCAGGAAACACTGCGCGCACAACCCGCTGGCACAGCAGCATCAATTGTTGACTGTCCCATTCCGGACAGCGTCAGCGACGCCGTGCTCGCGCGCATGGACCGGCTGGGCGCCGCCACCCGCCGACTGTTGGAAGTTGCCGCGCTGGCCGGGGGGCAGTTCGAGGCTGATGAACTTCTGGAC
>JBBQIB010000555.1:0-2268 GCA_038324515.1 Burkholderiales bacterium | reverse complement strand
AGAAGGCATTGCCAGCAAGGCCAGCGACATCGACATGGTGTATCTGACAGGCTACGGCTTCCCGCTGTTCCGCGGCGGGCCGATGTGCTACGCCGACCAGCAGGGCTTGTTCAACGTCGTGCAAACGATGAAGCGTTTTGCGGCCAACCCGCTGGACGATGCCAGCTTCTGGCAACCCGCGCCGCTGCTGGCCAAGCTGGTGGCTGAAGGCAAGAGTTTCACGGGATGATCAAGCGCGCTGCCCTGGGCCTGGCGCTGCTCCTGGCAGTGCTGGCGCTGGTGTTGGTGGGCAACACGCTGCGACAGGGCTCCAGGCAGTTGCAAGTGGCCGCCTTGCCGCCGCTGACTGTGGATACGGCAGCGGTGGCTGACTCGCTGGCCACTGCGCTGCGCGCCAAGACCATCAGCGGCTTGCTCGACCCGCAGGGCACCGCAGCAGCCTTTGAGCAATTGCACGCCCATCTGCAGCAGCGCTATCCGCTGGTGCATGCCACGCTGCAGCGCGAGGTGGTGGGTGCCCACAGCCTGCTCTACACCTGGGCCGGCAGCGATGCGGCCGCCAAGCCGGTGGCTTTGCTGGCGCACCAGGATGTGGTGCCGATTGCCGCTGGTACTGAAAGACTGTGGGCCAAGCCGCCTTTTGATGGCGTGCAAGAGGGTGGCTTCGTTTGGGGCCGCGGTGCCCTGGACAACAAGGGCAACCTGATCACACAACTCGAGGCGGTAGAGGCTTTGCTCAAGTCGGGCTTCAAGCCACAGCGCACGGTGTACTTCGTGTTTGGGCATGACGAAGAAGTGGGCGGCGGTCAGGGCGCGCTGGCCATCGTCAAATTGCTGCAGCAGCGCGGCATCCAACTGGCCTGGGTGCTGGACGAAGGACTGGCGGTCACAGAAGGCATCCTGCCCGGGGTGGCCAAGCCGCTGGCGCTGATCGGCTTGGCAGAGAAGGGCATCCTGTCCCTGAAGCTCAAGGCCAGCGCCGCGCCGGGTCACTCGTCGATGCCGCCCGCGCCTGGCACCACGGCCATCGGCAGGCTCAGCGTGGCTTTGGCGCGCTTGGAGCAGCAGCAAATGCCAGGAGGTATCCAAGGCGCCGCAGCCGACATGTTCAGTGCGGTGGCGCCCGAGCTGCCGTTTGGCCAGCGCCTGGCGATGTCCAACCTGTGGCTGTTGCGGCCGGTGGTGGAGAACATGCTGGGCAAGAGTGCTGCCACCAACGCGATGTTGCGCACCACCACCGCGCTGACCATCGTCAACGCCGGCAACAAGGAAAACGTTTTGCCTGGCCAGGCCGAGGCCGTGGTGAATTTCAGAATCTTGCCTGGCGACAGCGTAGCTTCAGTCACTGCGCATGTGAAAGCCGTGGTGGCCGATGAACGCATAGAAGTCCAGCCACTGGGCCCTGGCGCCGAGGCTTCGCGCCTGGCATCGGCCGATGATCCTGCTTTCAAAATCATCGAGCGCACTGTGCGAGAGGTATTTCCTGATGCTTTGGTCGCCCCAGGACTGATGTTGGCAGCCTCTGACGCGCGCCATTTCGACGTCATTGCCGAACAGAGCTACCGATTCATGCCGATCCGCTTCAAGTCGGTCGATCTGCAGCGGGTGCACGGCACCGACGAACGCATCGCCGTTGAACAACTGGCGGACATGGTCCGCTTCTATCACCGCCTGCTGCAGTCCAGCGCTGGCGCCCACCCTTGAAGCCCTTTGCTTTGAATCCAATCACTTTGCAGCCCGTCCCGAGGAAAGCCCCATGAGCCAAGCCGTCATCGTCTCCACCGCCCGCACGCCGCTTTGCAAGAGCTGGAAGGGCGCTTTCAACATGACCCATGGCGCCACACTGGGCGGGCACGTGGTCAAGGCCGCAGTCGAGCGCGCCGGCATTGAAGGCGCTGAAGTGGATGACGTGATCATGGGTTGCGCCACACCAGAAGGCGCCACAGGCAGCAACATCGCGCGCCAGATCGCGCTGCGTGCCGGGCTGCCGGTCACCACCAGTGGCGTGACGGTCAACCGTTTTTGCTCCAGCGGCTTGCAGACGATTGCGCTGGCTGCGCAGCGCATCATCGCCGGCGAGGGAGATGTCTTCATCGGCGGTGGCGTAGAGAGCATCAGCTGCGTGCAGCAAGAGGTCAACACGCACATGCTGCAAGACCCCGCGCTGCTGAAGATGAAGCCCGAGATCTACTGGAACATGCTGCAAACCGCAGAGCAGGTGGCCAAGCGTTACAACATCAGCCGCGAGCGCATGGACCACTACGGCGC
>JBBQIB010000554.1:0-2271 GCA_038324515.1 Burkholderiales bacterium | reverse complement strand
ATGAGCCCGGCCGACAAGCGCATGGTGTGGCGACGCATCACCCAGGAAGGCACGGCCTGGCGCTTCAACCGCTACGCCGAACGCGCACGCCGCGCCAGTGGTGAAGACCACCCGCCAGCGGCCGCGCTGGAGCCTGCAGCGCTCTCAAGTAACGCACCGTCCCGGCCATGAGCCGCAGCACTGCAGTGGCGCGCGGCGCGCTGGTCGCCCGCTGGTCGCCCGTTTGATCGCCCGCTTGATCAACTTCTTGATCTCCCGTTTGATCTCCCGTTTGATCTCCCCCGTCATTGCCAGCGCACGTCGCATCGCGCCGCTGGCCTGGCCGGTGTTCGTCGGCCAGGTCTCGGTGCTGGCCTTCGGCACCATCGACACCGTGCTGGTGGCCCGCCACGCCGCCGTGGACCTGGCGGCGCTGGCCGTGGGCGGGGCGGCCTACATCACCGTCTTCATCGGCCTGATGGGCGTGGTGCTGGCCATCAGCCCCATCGTCGGCCAGCTCTACGGTGCCGGCAAGCTGCACGAGGCTGGGCGCCAAGTGCATCAAGGCGTGTGGGTGGCGCTGGCACTGGCGCTGCTGGGCTGTTCTCTGCTGGCCTTCCCGGCGCCCTTCCTGGCGCTGGCCCAGGCCACGCCCGAGGTGGAAACGCGGGTGCGCGGCTACCTGCTGGCGCTGGCCGTTTCCCTGCCGGCAGCGCTGCTGTTCACCATCTACCGCGGCTTCAACACGGCGGTGTCACGACCGAAGATGGTGATGCTGCTGCAACTGGGCAGCCTGGGCGTGAAGATTCCCTTGTCGGTGGCCCTGGTGGCGGGCGTGCCGTCGCTGGGCATACCGGCGCTGGGCGTGGTGGGCTGCGGCATCGCCACCGCCGTGGCGCTGTGGTCGCAGTTGCTGGCCGCCCTGGTGGTGCTGGCCCGCGACCCCTTCTACCGCCGCTTCCAGATCTTCGAGAGTGGCGCTGGCCTGGGCCGGGGCTGGGGCTGGCGTTTGGACCGGCCCGACTTCGCTGCGCTGCGCGCCTACCTGAAGCTGGGGGTGCCGATGGGGGCGTCCATCCTGGTGGAAGTGACCGCCTTCGCCTTCATCGCGCTGTTCATCGCCCGCCTGGGCATGACGGCGGTGGCCGGGCACCATCTGGCCATGAATTTGTTGACGATCATGTTCATGATGCCGCTGGCCATCGGCAACGCCACCGCTACCCTGGTGGCACAGCGGGTGGGCGCGCACGACCCCGCCGATGCGCGCCGCCTGGCCTGGCACGGCCTGTGGCTGGGTGTGGGTGTGGCCACGCTGATGGGCACGGCGCTGTTCCTGGGGCGCGCGCCGGTGCTGGGCCTGTACACGCAAGACACCGCTGTGCTGGCTGCCGCCCTGCCCCTGCTGACCTGGGTGGTGCTGTTTCACATCGCCGACGCGGTGCAGGTGGTGGCTGCATTCGTGCTGCGCGCCTTCAAGATCGCCACCCTGCCGATGCTCATCTACGTGGCCGCGCTGTGGGGCGTGGGCCTGGGCGGGGGCTATGTGCTGGCCTTCAACCTGACAGGCAGCGTGCCCGCCGCGCTGCAGGGTGCGCCGGGCTTCTGGTTCGCGGCCACGGCCGGGCTGGTAGTGGCCGGGTTGGCGCTGGCCGCGCTGCTGGCCAAGGTGCTGCGCGCCCAGGAAGTCGCAGCCCGGCCGGCGTTCAGCGCAGCGGCAGGCTGAGCACGAAACAGCTGCCACCGCCAGTGCGCGCTTCGCACTTCACCGTGCCACCGTGGCGCTGCGCGATCTGCCGCACCAGGGCCAGGCCCAGGCCCACACCGCCTTCGCGTTCGGCATGGCCGGGCATGCGGAAGAAGGCTTCGAAGATGCGTTCGCGGTAGGCCTCGGGCACACCCGGTCCGCGGTCGCACACCCGCAACTCCACGCCCCCCGGCACCCGGTGCACGCTGGCCTGGATGGGGGTGTCTGCGACTTCGTCAGCGTTGCTTGAAGCGGCTGTAGCGGCTGAAGCGGCTGAAGCGGGCCCGGCCGGCTGGCCATAACGCTGCGCGTTCTCGAACAGGTTGCGCAGCGCGCGGCGCAGCAGGCGCTCGTCGCCCTGCACCTGCAGGTCTTCGCCTTGGGCGCTGGCGCCGACACGCGCCGCTTCCTCGGCCGCCAGCGCCAGCAGATCCACGGGTTCACGCTTGTCGGGCGTGCCGGGGGGGTAGCCAGCATCCAGGCGGCTGGCCAACAGAACTTCTTCGACCAGCGCATCGAGCTCGCCGATGTTGGCGTCGATCTCGCGC
>JBBQIB010000553.1:0-2272 GCA_038324515.1 Burkholderiales bacterium | reverse complement strand
CACCTTCATGCCGTGCTGCGTGGCCAGCCGCTGGTAGGCGCCAGCGCCAATGCGCCCCATGCCCAGCACCACGGCGTCGACGTCGCCCAGGGTGATGGGCTGGTCGGCGGCCAGCAGGCTGGGCGCTTCCAGCCGGCTGAGTGGCAGCTTGAAGCGCTGATAGATGCGTTCGCTGGCGGCATTCAGCGGCGCGGCCAGCACGAAGCTGCCTGCCACCGCCAGCGATATCACCACCAACCAGTCGGCCGACAGCCAGCCGGCGGTGGCGGCCACGGCGGCGACGATGAGCCCGAACTCGGAATAGTTGGTCAACGACAGCGTCGACAGCGTGCCGGTGCGCGTGCGCAGCCGAAAGCGCATCAGCACCAGCAGGTACAGACCGCTCTTGAGCGGCAGCACCAGCAGCAGCAACAAGGCCATCAGCACCATCGACAGATCGGGCAGGGCGCCCAGGCCCACGCTGAGGAAAAAGCCGACCAGGAACAGTTCCTTCAAGTGAAACAGCGACTTCGCCAGCCCCGCGGTGGCTGGGTGCGACGCCAGCAGCATGCCCACGATGAGCGCGCCCAGATCGCCCTTGACGCCCACCGCCTCGAACAGGCTGTAGCCCACCACCAGCGACAGGAATGCCCCGTAGAGCACCTGCAAGTCGCCATGGCCCACGCGGTCGAGCATGATTTTCATCAGCTTGGCAGCGGGCCACAGCACGATGAGACCCAGCGCCCAGGGGCTGGGTAGCTGGCCACTGGAGGCGGTGAGAAAGATGACCGCGAACACGTCTTGCATCACCAGAATACCGATGGCGATGCGGCCGTAGAGCGAGTTGAGCTCGCTGCGGTCTTCCAGCACCTTGACGGCGAAGACGGTGCTGGAAAAGCTCAGCGCGAAGCCCAGCAGCACCATCGCCGTCCACTCCAGACCGGTGGCCAGGGCCAGGCCGGCCGACTTGAACAGGAACAGCACACCCGTCAGCAGCAGCGTGGAGCCCACCATGTGCAGCGTGGCCGAGCCCCAGACCTCGCCGCGCATCAGCGTCTTGATGTCCAGCTTCAGGCCGATGGTGAACAACAACAGCGTGACGCCCAGGTTGGCTATTGTGTCGAGCGTCGCCGTGCGCTCGAAGCCCAGCGCGTTGAGCGCAAAACCGGCGGCCAGAAAGCCGATCAACGGGGGCAGCTTGACCAGCTGCGCTGCAAAGCCGGCGGCAAACGCCAGCGCGATCATGATCGGCTCCATCTGGTCCCCAAAGTGCACCCGGATGGGCGCGATTGCGGGGATGGTAGCGGAGGCCGAGAGGTGCAGGAGCAAGCAAGGGCCCTGTTGCTGTGGCTCAGACGGACAGGGGCGCTTTTCCGGCTGGGCGGCATCGCTTCGTGCGTTCCGCAAAAAGGGTCGGCAGCGGTCTGGCGCATCCGGTTCGCATCGACCGCGAGGCTATCGCTCGATGCGAGGCCGGATGCAGGGAGTTCCTGGGCCACGCTGGCGATCGCCGGCAACTGATCCGCCGCGCTGGCGCAGCACGCGGCCCGCCGCAACCCCTGGGCCAGGAGCAGGGCAGTTTCCTGGATCAGGGAGGCGTGGTTCAGGCGTACAACAAAAAAAGCCGCCGTCGCACGGGGCGAGGCGGCTTTCACGCAGGGCCTGAATGATCAGGCGGCGCGACAGATCATTTGCTGACGATGTAGTCCGACACCACTTTCCATTTGCCGTCCTGGATCTGCGACATGCGGGATGCGTCGCTGCCCAGCCGCTTGGTGGGGCTGAAGGTCATCTCCCCGGTGCCGAACATGTCGGGTGGAATCACCATGGTGTCCATCGCCTTGATGAAACTATCGGTGGTCAGGTTGGTGCCCGCCTTGGCCGAGGCTTTGAGAAACGCATCGATCAACTGGTAGCCGTAGACCGAGAAAACGGTGGGCTCTTCGTTGAATTTGGTCTGGTACTTGTTGGCCCAGAAGCGGATGTTTTGCGAAGGATCGTCGGCATAGGGATGCTGTGTTGCCATGGTCGCGTAGAAGCCGTTCATGGCCGGGCCACCCAACTTGTGGATCAGGTCGGTGTAAGCGCCGCTGGAGCCCATGAAGGTGGGGTTGAAGCCCAGGCGCTTGGCGGTGGCGATGCCGCCGATGGTTTCGCGGATCAGGGTACCCATGGCCACGAAATCGCACTTCTCGGCGGCCAGCTTTTGCATCTGCGAGGAGAAGTCGGTGGCGCCCCGTTTGAAGCTGGCGGTCTCGGCCATGACCATGCCGTTTGCCTTCAGGCCTTCCTC
>JBBQIB010000552.1:0-2281 GCA_038324515.1 Burkholderiales bacterium | reverse complement strand
CCAGCGCTCGGCGCCGTCAAAGCCCGACTGGTTGAAGGACTTGTCGAACTTGCCACCCATGTCGTAGATGACGGCGGGCGTGGCCAGGGCAGCGCCAGACAGGGTGGTCAGGGCCACGGTCATGGCGGCCAGAAAGGTGTGCTTCAAAGGCATGTCAAAAACGGCATCGAGCGCCGCCCGGGTGATGAGGTAGCGCAGCATATCAACAGTGCGGCGCAAACTGCCCCAAAAGCGCCGCGATGGACAGGGTTGTCGCAAGCCCGCTGCACATCCGACTGGCCCCCCCGACCGGCATCCGGGTTCAAGCCAGGCTCAACCCAGACTCTTGGCCAACATCGGCGCAAACAGCGCTGCAATGCCCAGAAAAGAGAAGAATCCCACCACGTCGGTGACGGTGGTCAGGATGATCGACGAGGCGGTGGCCGGGTCCAGGCCCAGGCGGCGCAGCAGCACCGGCACCAGCGCACCGGCCAGGCCGGCGGTGAACATCGAGATCACCATCGCGATCACCATCGCGATCACGATCACTGCCACCAGCGGCCAAGAGCGGCTCCACACGTAGACCGCCAGGCCCGTGGTCGCGACCACCGCGATGCCATTGGTCAGGCCGACCAGCGCCTCCTTGCCCAACACAGCGGGCCAGTGACGCAGGCTGATCTCGCGCAGCACCAGGCCGTGCATCGTCACCGCCAGCGCCTGCGCGCCGGCGTTGCCACTCTGGCCCGCCACCACCGGCAACAGCACCGCCAGCGCCGTGAACTGGGCGATGGTGCTCTCGAACAAACCGACCACGGCGGCGGCCAGAAAGGCCCTCCAACAGGTTGATCTACAGCCAGGGCAAGCGCTTCCTGACGGCAAAGAACGGCGACGACAAGGCGCGCTCGTCAGCGCTGGCGCCGGCCATGGTCTGGATGTCCAGGCTGGATTCTTCTTCCACCGCCGCCATCAGCTCGGCCTGGCGGATCAGGCCGATGAAGCGGCCATTGGCGTTGACCACCGGCAGCACCGTGATGGACTGCGCCTGCAGGATCTCGACCACGTCTTCGCGCGGGTCGAGCTCGCCGACCTGCGCCACCACCGGCAGCGTCATCTCGGCCAGCGGGCGGGTGGCCTCGGCCAGCGCCAGATCCTGCACCTCGACGCGCCCGGCCAGGCGGCCGTCGCTGTCGATCACAAACAGCTCGCGCAAGCCCTGGCGTGGGATCTGGCGCAGCCGCTCGATGGCCTCGGCCACCGTCATGCCGCTGCGCAAGGGGCTGACGCGCGGGTCCATCATGCGACCGGCGCTGTCTTCGGGATAGGCCAGCAGGCCACGCAGCTCGCACTCGACGTCCTTGCTCAACCGGATCAGCCAGCGCTCACGTTCTTCGTCATCGAGCTGGGTCAACACCGGCACGCTGACCGGTCGCTGCTGCTGCTGCGGCCGGCGTCGCCGGTGTCGCCATGCGTTGCGCGCGGCGCAGCGCGTCGTGGCTGAGCACGCCGACCAAGCGCTGGCCGCTTTCCAGCACCGGCAGCAACGACGCCTGGCTCCAGGCCGGGTGATCCTCGGCACCCGCCAGCGGCGTTTGCGCTGACAGCACCTGCTGCGGCATCTGCGCCAGGCTGCCCAGCGTGGCGTTGTCGGGGGCGCGCAGCAGTTCGGCCAGCGACACCGTGCCTCGCCAGCGGCGGTCGGCGCCCGCCACAAAAATCAGCGAGTGCAGTGGCGCGGAATCCCGCACCTGGGCCAGTGCTTCGCTGGCGCGGCGCTGCGCGCCCAGCAGCAGCACGTCGGGGTCGGCCCAGGCACCCAAGGTGTCCTGGCCATGCCCTAACAGCAAGGTGGTGGCCAGTGCAGTGGCCGTTGGCAGGCCTTTGAGCAACTGTTGCCGCCGCGCTGCAGGCAGCTGGCGCAGCAGGGCCACCGTGGCCTGGGTGCCCATCGGCGACAGCGGCTCCAGGGCACGCTGGTCATCCAGTGCTTGCAGGCATTGGCCTGCGCGCTGCGGCAACATCGCAGCCAGCACCGCGCTGCCCAGGCGTGCGGGTGTCTGTGCAAACAGCTCGGCGGCTTCGCGGGGTAGCAGTTGCTCCAGCACGAAGGCCGCTTGCGCAGGGTGCCCACGCATGAAAGCCAGGCTCAGCGGGCGTGGGCTGGCTTCAGTCATCGCTGCGCTGCTTCGCCAGCACCAGGATCGCTTCATCGTGGTGGACCCGACCTGGCAGCAGTACACGGCCAGCGGAGGTTTCAAGCACCAGCGAAGTAGCGCTGACTTCAAGGATGTGGCCCTCGAAGCCC
>JBBQIB010000551.1:0-2294 GCA_038324515.1 Burkholderiales bacterium | reverse complement strand
TCGTCTGGACATGCAGTTCGACAACCTGGCCACCGGATTGGCATTTGCCAAGAGCGGGCAGGCCAAGGCATTGGCCGTCACAAGTTCTACGCGCTCGCCCTTGGCACCCGAAGTACCGACCCTTGCCGAGGCGGGTGTCGCGGGCTTTGAGGCCGTGACCTGGCTGGGGCTGCTGGCGCCAGCGGGCACGCCGGCCCCAGTGGTCGCGTACCTGAACAAAGAGGTGGTTGCGGTCTTGAACGACCCCGAGGTCGCCAAGCGCTTGGCCGCCCAGGGTTTCGTGCCCAAGCCGATGGGGCATGAAGCTTTTGCCCAGTTCATCCAGGCCGAGACTGCCAAGTTCGCGCAACTGATCAAGACCAACAACCTGGTGGTGGATTGAGGCCATGACCGCCAGGACGATCCGCCACCCGCTGGACGACCGCCTGCCGGCGCTGCTGCGCAGCGGCCAGCCCGTGCGTGCCATCTTCAACAGCCTGCCCAGTGCTGCGATCGTCGAGATGTGCGCCTATGCGGGCTTTGACTGCATCGTCATCGACAACGAGCACGGCGCTGCAGATCTGGAGACGACCGAGCACATGTTGCGCGCAGCACGGGCCAGCGGCATCACACCCATCGTGCGCTGCTTTGCGCAGGACATCGCACGGGTGCTCGACATGGGCGCCAGCGGCGTGCAGATCCCGATGGTCGACAGCGCTGAACAGGCGCGTGCGCTGGTGCAGCGGGTGCGCTACCCCGGCCTGGGCCAGCGCGGCAGCGCTTTCAGCTCGCGGGCGGCAGGGTACGGTGCCTTCGGCGGCGAGCCGCACACCCAGCGCAGCAACCAAGGCATTGCCCTGATCGTGATGCTGGAGACCCCCCAAGCGGTGGCCAACGCGGCGGAAATTGCCGCGGTCGAGGGTGTGGATGCAGTGTTTGTGGGGCCCAACGATCTCTCGCACACCATGGGCTACGGCAGCGACTGGGCCTGTGCGCCCGTGCAGGCGTCGATCGAGAAAGCCATCAGGGCTGCAGTGGCTGCCGGCAAATGCGCAGGCACGCTGGCGTTGACGCCGCAAGACACCGCCAAGTTGGCCAACTGGGGCGCGAACTATCTGTTGAATGTGACCACCAGCATCTTCACCAAAGGGCTCAGAGACGCTGCAGCCCCTGGTTCGGATGGGGTCACAGCACTCGAGTATTGATCGGCCGACGGTGCCGCTGACATCAACAAAGTAGGAGACATCTCACAAAGGCGCTGGCCCGGCGATGGCCCCAGCGGATTTGTGTTCACCGAAGGCGCGCTGGGGCACAGCGAACAGTCGTACCTGCTGTTCAGCGACATCATCGGCAACCAGATGCACCGCTGGGATGCTGAGCAGGGTTTGCGCAGTTTCCGCCAGCCCAGCCAGATGGCCAACGGCAACGCCTGGGATCGCGAAGGGCGTTTGCTGACTTGCGAACACGCGAGCAGCAGAGTCACGCGGACAGAGCCCGACGGATCAATCACCGTGCTGGCCAGCCACTTTGAAGGACGTGCCCTCAACAGCCCGAACGACATCGTGCAGCTCTTTGCCATCGGCACCTGCAAACTCAACCGCGACGGCAGATCAGGCCCTGCTGGAGGCGGTGAGGAGCGGTCGCACTTTTGGGCGTTGTCGCTGCCGGGACAAGGCAGTGCTTGAACAGGCTTCTAAAATAGTACGTACGTTCTTTTTCTATTCAAGTCGATCAAGGAGTCAGCATGGGCGCCACCTACGAAGTGCGCGGCAACGTCGCCGTCATCAGCCTGGACAACCCGCCCGTCAACGGCCTGGGTTTTGAGACCCGTACCGGCGTCGCAGCCGGCGTTGAAAAGGCCATGGCCGATGCGGCTGTGGTGGCCATCGTGCTGACGGGCCGCGGCAAGGCCTTCTCAGGTGGTGCCGACATCCGCGAGTTCGGGCAGCCCAAGGCGCTGGCCGAGCCCAATCTGCAGTCACTGATCAAGTTGCTGGAAGATGCAGGCAAGCCGGTGGTGGCAGCCATCAACGGCGTGTGCATGGGCGGTGGGCTGGAACTGGCCCTGGGCTGCCACTACCGCGTGGCCGTGGCCGGCGTGCCGGTGGCACTGCCTGAAGTCAAGATCGGTCTGATCCCGGGCGCTGGCGGCACCCAGCGGCTGCCCCGTGTGCTCGGTGTCGAGACAGCGCTGAACATGATCGTCAGCGGCGAGCCGGTGATGAGTGATGTACTGGGCGCGCTGCCTGGGCAAAAGCTGTTCGACCAGGTGGTTGCAGACCAGGTGGTCGAGACGGCTTGCGCGCTGGCGGCCG
>JBBQIB010000550.1:0-2311 GCA_038324515.1 Burkholderiales bacterium | reverse complement strand
GTTGGGCCACATCCACAACAAGCGGGGCGAGTAAGCGCGGCCGCACATGCCGTAATTGCCAGCGCCGAAACTGCCGCCGATGATGACGGTGAATTTGGGCACCGTGGCCGTGGCCACTGCCGTCACCATCTTGGCGCCATGTTTGGCGATGCCTTCGTTTTCAGCTTTGCGTCCGACCATGAAGCCGGTGATGTTCTGCAAGAAGATCAGCGGCACCCGCCGCTGGCAGCACAGCTCGATGAAGTGCGCGCCTTTTTGTGCGCTCTCGCCAAACAGGATGCCGTTGTTGGCGATGATGCCCACCGGCATGCCTTCGATGTGCGCAAAGCCGGTGACGAGCGTGGCCCCGTAACGCGCCTTGAACTCGTCGAAATCCGAGCCGTCGACGACGCGCGCGATGATCTCGCGCACATCAAAAGGCTTGCGCGGGTCGGTCGGGATCACGCCGTGCAACTCGGCAGGGTCGAGCAGCGGCGGGCGCGGCTGGGCCAGCAGCAGTTGATCGGGCTTGCGCCAGTTCAGCCGCGCGACTGCGGCACGCGCAATGGCCAAGGCGTGCATGTCGTTTTCTGCCAGGTGGTCGGCCACACCCGACAGGCGCGTGTGCACATCGCCGCCCCCCAGGTCCTCGGCGCTGACAATCTCCCCGGTGGCAGCCTTGACCAGCGGCGGCCCGCCCAGAAAAATCGTGCCCTGGTTCTTGACGATGATGGCTTCGTCGCTCATTGCCGGCACGTAGGCGCCACCTGCCGTGCAAGAGCCCATCACCACGGCGATCTGCGGGATGCCCAGCGACGACATCTGCGCCTGGTTGTAGAAGATGCGGCCGAAGTGGTCACGGTCGGGAAAGACCTCGTCCTGGTTGGGCAGGTTGGCGCCACCGCTGTCGACCAGATAGATGCACGGCAGGCGGTTTTGCTGCGCGATCTCTTGTGCGCGCAGGTGCTTCTTGACGGTCAGCGGGTAGTAGGTGCCACCCTTGACGGTGGCGTCGTTGCACACGATCAGGCACTCGACACCACTGACGCGGCCGATGCCGACGATCAAGCCGGCGCCAGGGGCTGCGCCTTCGTACATGTCCAGTGCTGCCAGTGGCGCGATGTCCAGAAACGGTGTGTCGGGGTCGAGCAGCATTTCCACGCGCTCGCGCGGCAGCAGCTTGCCTCTGGCCTGGTGCTTGGCGCGCGCGGCTTCGCCGCCGCCCTGGGCGATTTGCTGCAGGCGCTGGTTCAGATCGTCGATCAGGCTTTGCATCAGCGTGGCACTGGCTTTGAAGGCCTCTGAGCGCGGGTTGAGCTTGCTGGTCAAGGTCGGCATGTGGATTCCTCGGGCCACGAATGCTTGCGGCGCTGGCTGGGGCTGCTGTGGCTGCTGTGGCTTTGGGCCACGACGGTGTGTGAATTCGGCACAGGGGCTGTGACTGATGACTCGGGGCCTCAGCGCCTCAGGAGCTTCGGCGGCGCTGTCGGCCTGATCTCAAGGCCGAATCTTAGGGCTTGTCTGCCAGCCTCTCGACCGCCCCGCCCGCTGCGCGCCAGGCGCTGAAGCCGCCGCCCAGGTGGCTGACCCGGGGCACACCCATGCGCTGCAGCACCTGTGCCGCCAGCGCCGAGCGCCAACCGATGGCACAGTACAGCAGCAAACTCTGCCCCGGCACGGCCAGCTCGGGCCGATGCCAATCGCTGGCCGGGTCGACCCAGAACTCGAGCACCCCGCGCGGTGCATGCAGCGCACCCGGGATCAGCCCTTCGCGCGCCAGTTCAGCCGTCTCGCGGATGTCTACGAACAGCACCTGGGGCTGTTGCCACAGCGCTATCGCCTGCTGAGGCTCCAAGGTCTGCACCTCGCGCAGGGCGGCTTCGACCATCGCCTGGCTGGATTGGATGGCCACGTTTTGCCCTCAGCCTCTCAGTCCAGATCGGCGCCATCAGCGCGCAGCATTTGTTGCAACGCAGCCACCGAAAAATCGCCCTTCAAGCGCAGCGCAGCAGCCGTGCCTGCCGCCTGCCCCATGACAAAACAAGCGCCGCTGGCACGTGCTGCGCTCTGGCCGGCGTGCGTCATGCTGGCGCAGCGCCCGGCCACCAACAGGTTGGTCACCCGATGCGGCACCAGTATGCGCCAGGGCAACTGGTTGTAGGCGTTGTCAGGGTCGCGCGGGAACTGCCAGTCGATGCGGCCTGCGACATGGTTCTCGATCGGCCAGGCGTTGAGCCCGATGCAGTCATCGAAGCGCGCGCCACCCAGCACGTCTTCGCCCGTCAGCGCGTACTGGCCGCGGATGCGCCGCGTCTCACGCACGCCCACCTGC
>JBBQIB010000549.1:0-2318 GCA_038324515.1 Burkholderiales bacterium | reverse complement strand
AGCCAAGCTGGAGTTGGGTGTGCTGAACCTGCGCCTGCCCAAGCGCGGCGCGCGCGCTGCTGCGCAGATCACTGTCGACTGAAGCTCAGCCACTCAAAGCACTTTTGATCGCCCGCAAGCCGCAAGGCCGGCGGGTGATTCAAAGCACTGCGCGTCAAAGGGCAGATTGGTGCCTGTTCGAGCCAGCAGCAGCGGCAGATGGCTACCCGCATCAGCCACCCCAGCAGACTCAGACAAGGGTCGCAGCGCTGGTCTGGGCCAACGGCCAGCGCGGCTGCACTGCAAAGGCGCCGTCGGTTTGCAGCTCGGCCAAGCCGGCTTGCCAGCGCATCGCGCCAGCCATCGCAATCATCGCGCCGTTGTCGGTGCACAGCGCCAGCGGCGGGTAGTGAACCTGGGCCCCGAGTCGCAGAGCGCCGGCATCCAGTGTTTGGCGCAAACGCAGGTTCGCGCCGACGCCACCGGCGACCACCAGGCGCTTCAAGCCACTGGCCTTGAGCGCCTTCAAAGACTTGGCGACCAGAACTTCGACGATCGCCGCTTGCGTGCTGGCTGCCAGATCCGCCAACTGCGACGCTGAAGGCGCAGGCCCGAGTTTGCGGTGCTGTGTCATCACGGCCGTTTTCAGGCCGGCAAACGAAAAGTCTAGGTTGAGGCTGTGCAGCAGCGGGCGTGGCAAAGCAAAGGCTTGCGCGTTGCCCTGCAACGCCAATGCAGCCAAGGCCGGACCACCCGGATAACCCAAGCCCATCAACTTGGCGCTCTTGTCAAAGGCTTCACCAGCAGCATCGTCGATGGTCTCGCCCAACAGCTCGTAACGGCCAACCCCCTGCACCGCCATCAGTTGCGTGTGCCCGCCTGAAACCAGCAGCGCCAGAAACGGAAACTGTGGCGCAGCTTCAGCCAGAAAGGGTGACAACAGATGCCCTTCCAGGTGATGGATCGGCAAGGCCGGCACCTTCAGCGCTGCCGCCAGGGCCACGGCCAGCCCGGCACCCACCAGCAAGGCGCCGGCCAGACCCGGCCCGCGGGTGTAGCTGATCAGGCCGATGTCCGACAGGTGGAGGCCAGCTTCGGCCACGACTTGCCGCACCAGCGGCACCAGGCGGCGGATGTGGTCGCGTGAAGCCAGTTCGGGCACCACACCACCGTAAGCCGCGTGCATCTCCACCTGGCTGTGAAGAGCTTGAGCCAGCAACTTGGGCAAAGGCTGGCCGGCGTCCACCAGTGCCACGCCTGTTTCGTCACAAGAAGATTCAATACCCAGCACCAGCATCGTGGCAACAGTTTAGGGCAGCGCGCGTAGGGGACTGCAAGGGAGAAGGCAGAATCTGGCAGGCATCCGCATTGAGACCGGGTGGATCAGCCAGCGGACCCAGCGTGCACCCGATCAGCCGCCAGGAGGAAGCGGTACCGATGACACAGGTGGCATGGACGGCAGAAGCGATTCAGACGGCACAAGAGGCACAAGAGGCACAAGAGGCACAAGAGGCACAAGAGGCACAAGAGGCACAAGCGCCACAAACGGCCCTTTGGTGACAAAGCCCCCACCCTGGTACATCGTGGCCGGTTGACTGGGGTCCAGCGGCGCCTGGTGGGCTTCGATGGCGACGCGAAAGGGTTCGGAGCTGTCCAGCGCGCGAAAGCCCACGTGCTTGGACGTCGCGTTGTCCCACCAAGTGAGCCGGTTGTCGCTCATGCCGTAGATCACGCTGTGGCCGACCACGGGAGCAGTCAGCGCAGCGACGACCAATCGCTCCAGGTCGTCGTAACTCAGCCAACTGGCGAGCATGCGACGGTCGGTCGGCTGCGGAAAGCTTGAGCCGATGCGCAGGCTGACCGTTTCGATGCCGTAGCGGTCGAAGTAGAACTGCGCCAGGTTCTCGCCAAAGGCCTTGGACAGCCCGTAGTAGCCATCGGGGCGCATCGGCATCTGCGGGTTGACTGTCTGACGCTGTGCGTAGAAGCCGGTGACGTGGTTGGAGCTGGCAAAGACGATGCGTGGTACGCCATGCTCACGCGCTGCTTCGTAGACATGGTAGGTGCCGACGATGTTGGCCGGCAGGATCTCTTCAAAAGCATGCTCGGTAGAAATGCCGCCCAGATGGACGACGGCGCTGACGCCTTGCAACAGCGCTCTTACGGCTTCCCGGTCTTGCAGCGCGGCTTGCACCACCTCTTCGCCTGGGCCGGCGGCGTCCATCGGCACCAGATCGCTGACACGCAGCACCTCGCACAACGCCTTCAGACGCGGCCGCAGCACGCGGCCCAGGCCACCTGCTGCGCCAGTGAGCAGCAGGCGAGAAAATGATAGGCCG
>JBBQIB010000548.1:0-2337 GCA_038324515.1 Burkholderiales bacterium | reverse complement strand
GGATGACCAGGGCCGGCTGGTGGGTGTCAATGTGGCGGCGCGGCGTGACGGCGAGCAGGTGAGTTTTTTGGTGCCGGCCGAGTTTGTGCGCAGTTTGGTTGCGAGCGGCCGCGACAAGGCGCCGATCGTCGCCCCGGCCTGGCCTGAGATCACGCGCCAGTTGCTGCAGCATGAGGCCAACTTGAGCGAGCGTTTTGTGCAATTGCCTTGGCGCGAGGCCGGCCATGCGACCTATCGCATCCCGGTGCCGCAAGAGCAGTTCATGCGCTGTTGGGGGCGCGGCTCGCCGCAGGCAGTGCGGGGGCTGCAGTTTGAACGCTCAGACTGCGAGATGGACAGCCGCGTTTTTGTCAGCGGCTCGCTGCTGACCGGCTTCATCACCGTGCGGCACGAAGCCTATGACGGCAGCAAACTGGGGGCGCTGCGCTTCTCACGGCGCTACAGCGACAGCTTTCGCAACGAGTTCATCGGCTTGGACGACCGCCAGCGCACCGCCGGGCAGTGCCTGGAACAGACCGTGGGTGCCACCTCCAAGGGCGGCGGTACTGGCGCTGCAAACGGCCCAGACAGCAGTGCCAGATCCGAAGCTGCCAAAGGGCTGCCTTTGCGTGCTGTGGTCTGCCTTCGCGCCTACAAGAAGCTCGAAGGCTTGTACGACTTGTCGGTGCTGGTCGCCACGCTGGACAAAAGCTCAGCAGGTGTGCAGGGCCGCCTGGACGCTTTTGGCGTCAGCCTGCCCAGCGCACAGCGCCTGACCCAACACTATCTGGACGGCTTTGCCTGGAAGACGC
Organism: Burkholderiales bacterium; assembly: GCA_038324515.1. Taxonomy (GTDB): domain Bacteria; phylum Pseudomonadota; class Gammaproteobacteria; order Burkholderiales; family Burkholderiaceae_C; genus Rubrivivax. The sequence goes on along the minus strand of JBBQIB010000548.1, from coordinate 1,546 downwards.
AGCAAAGCGCCCCTTCTGCGCGCAACACCACCCCTTGATGCAAGGCGCAGACATGACGCAACGCCTGGCGCTGATCGAGGTGCTGGACCGCGACGGCCGTGTGCTGCGCAGCGCCGACGTGCTGCAATGGCCGTTCAGCATCGGCCGCGCACTGGACCAGCAACTGGTGCTGGATGACCCCTTCGTGGCGGCACAGCATGCGCGTGTGACGCAAGACGACAACGGCAGTTTGCGTTTGCTGGTGGGCGATACCGACAACGGCGTCAGGCTGCAGGGCCACATGCACCCCAGGGGCAGCAGTGTGGCCTTGATGTCGCCTGCCACGACGCTGCTGCTAGGCCAAACTCGCCTGGTACTGCGTCAGCCTGGAGAGGCCCTGGCGCCCGAGCGCCCCCTGCCGATTCTGAGCCTGAGCAGCAGCCGCAACGCCTGGCTGGCAGCGCTGGCCTTGTTGGCCCTGGTGCTGGCCGATCATGCGCTGCAGCTCGACCCGGGGGCTGACGCCACCGCCTGGTTGCCGGTGCTGGTGGGTACGCCCGGCGCCATCGTGGCCTGGTGCGCAATTTGGGCCTTGATGTCCAAACTGTTTCAGCACCGCTTTGATTTTCTGGCCCACCTGCAGGTGGCGCTGCCTTGGCTGCTGGCCATCGAGGCGGTGGAATGGGTATTGCCACAGGTCGCCGCAGCCTGGGGCTGGCCGCTGCTGTGGCGGTGGGTGGTGCCACTGCAGGTGCTGCTGTTTGCCATCCTGGTGCGCCAGCACCTGACGTTGCTGTTGCCGCTACAGGCGCGGCGCATGACGCTGGCCGTTGTGATGGCGTTGCTTTCGGGCAGCGCCGTGATCCTGACCTTCACACACAACGCCACGGACCGCTTCAGCCGACCGCCCTACATGAGCACCCTGCCCTTGCCCGCCTGGCAGCTGTCGACGCCGCAGCCGGCTCAGGCACTGGTCCAGCAAATGGAGGGCATGACGCAAGGCCTGCAGCAGCGCGTGTCCAAGGCACGGGCCGAAGCCGCAGAAGCTGGCGAAGACCCGGCAGCTGACTGAAACTGGGCCGCGCGGCCCGCCTGAAGGCTGCTGAGCGAGCGGGCCAGGCGCGCCGGCCACCATTCGGGGGGATCAGTCAATATTCAAGGTTAGTGACGCAGCTTTGTGCGGGTTAGCAGGCGGTCACAAGCGCAATGCATGCCGGCACAATAGTTGCAGCTGAGCTGAACCATGAACATTCACCTTCTCGCCACCTTGACCCAGTCGCTCCTGCGGGTACTCCGTGCCGCGGGTGGCGTGAATGCAGCGAGTGGCGTGAATGCCGCAAGTACCGCCAGTACCGCAAGCGCTGGAGGGGCCGTGCCGGCAGCGCGGAGCCGCTGGATCGCGCCATGCTTGTTGGCGCTGGCCAGCTTGACTGTCTCGCCGCTGCAAGCGCAAAGTGCCAACGCTGGCCCCTCGCTGCGCATCGCTTCGGCCTTTGACCCGCAGACCATGGACCCGCATGCCATCGCGTTGCTGTACCACTCGCGGGTGGCATTTCAGATCTACGAC
>JBBQIB010000547.1:0-2343 GCA_038324515.1 Burkholderiales bacterium | reverse complement strand
CAACCTGCCGCCGAGCGTGCCCTTCGAGACCGACGGCAGCGGCAACCCGCTGCGTGACCTGGAAACCAACTCGGCGGCCGTGAATGCCACCACCGCGGCTGCGGGCGACGGCTTTCCGGAGAACTTCTTCCTGAAGATCCCGTGCACGACGGTGGGCACGACCGAGTACGACGGTTGCCCTTCGCACATGCCGACCAAAACGTTGGGCAAGTACACGGGCAAGTTCTCGGCGCTCGATGTGGCGGCCTGGGCCGACCTCTGGTTCTACAGCAACCCCATCTACATCCAGGTGGCCGGTTCTGCCATCGTGGCCGGCGTCAAGTAAGGCGTCTCCAGGCTTGATCGGGTGCCGCGTGCACCCACCAGCGCCGCACATTCCCGCCGGCGCTTTTCTGTTTTTCATTGCCGATGTCCGAACCCATATTCACTGATGCCCAAGGCAAGGCCTGGTGGCGTGAACCGCTGCTGCACTTCGTGTTGCTCGGTGGCCTGCTCTTCGCCGCCGACTACGCGCTGGTGGCGCGCGAGACCGACCCCAACACCATCGTCGTCGACGCCGCCGTGGTAGACGAGGCGAAGAAGGTCTTTCGCAGTTCACGCAACCGCGACCCCAACCCCCAGGAACTGGAAGCGCTGACGCGGCGCTGGATCGACAACGAGGTCCTCTTCCGCGAAGGTATCGCGCTGGGTGTGGACGCAGGCGATTCGGCGATCCGCGAACGCGTGATCTTCAAGTCGCTGATGGTGGTGGAGACGGGCATCAAGCTGCCGCCGGCCGACGACACCACGCTGCGCAAGTGGTTCGAGGCCCAGCGCGACAAGTACGACGAACCGGCGCGCTACGACTTCCAGGAAGCGGTGCTGACCGACGACAACACCGAAGCCGGCGCCAAGGCCTTTGCGCTGATGCTGAACACCGGCACCCCCGGCGACGCGCGCGCCGGCCTGCGTGTGTTCAAGGGCCGGCCGCAGGCCAACCTGGTGCAGAGCTACGGGCCCGAGTTCGCGGTGGCGCTGGAGGCGGGCGCCGTGGCTGAGTGGCGCGCCCTGCAGACCCGCGACGGCTGGCGCGTGATGCTCCTGGACGCCGCCACACCAGCCCGGGCCGCGGTGTTCGAGAGCGTGCGCAATGTAGTGCTGCAGGACTGGACCGACGCCACCATGGCCGAACTGCGCACCGAGGCCGTGCGCGAACGCGGCAAGAAGTACAAGCTGAAGTACGAGCAGGCGGCGTCATGAGGGGCTTGCTGCAGGGTCTGATGCTGGGCGTGCGCTTGCGACTGCTGTTGCGCCTGCTGCTGGCGCTGGTGGGCGGTCTCGCATTGCCGACCGTGAGCCACCCGCATGAGTTGAGCATGGCCGAGATGGAGATGCGCGAAGTCGCGCGCGGCGAATTCATCTGGCAGTGGACGGCCAGCGGCGGCAAGCCCGCGGCGTCCGAGCTGACGCCGGTGTGGCCCACCGGCTGCCAAGGCGAGATGAACCAGCTGCGCTGTGGCGCCGGTGGGCTGAAGGGCCCGCTCAGCGTCGAAGGCGTCGGCAAACGATATTCAGCTGCGCTCATCAAGATCCACTGGCTCGACGGCCAGATGCGCGTCTACACGCTCACCAAGGGCCAGGGCAAGGTGCAGCTCTTCGGCAGCGCCAACGACGAACGCGGCCTGGTCGAAATTGCGTGGTCCTACACCACGCTGGGCATCGACCACATCCTCACTGGGCTGGACCACCTGCTTTTCGTCGTTGCGCTGCTTTTCCTGGTCGGCTTCAATCGCCGGCTCGTGTGGACCATCACCGCCTTCACCGTCGCACACAGCCTGACGCTGGGCCTGAGCGCGATGGGCTGGCTGGCGCTGCGCTCGCCGCCCGTGGAAGCGGTGATCGCGTTGTCCATCGTGCTGGTGGCGGCCGAAGCGCTGCACCGCCGGCAGACGCTGGCGCGGCGCTGGCCTGCGGTCGTGGCCTTCGGTTTCGGCCTGATCCACGGGCTGGGTTTCGCCGGGGCGATCAAGGAGATCGGCCTGCCTGAAGAGCATCTGCTGCTGGCGCTGCTGACCTTCAACCTGGGCGTGGAGATCGGGCAGCTGCTGATGGTCTTCGCCGCCTGGGTGCTGTGGCGCGTGCTGGCGCAGTTGCCGCGCCTGGGCCAGGCGCGCACGGTGGCGCTGTACGCCATGGGCGCCGTGGCAGCCTACTGGTCGTGGCTGCGCATTGCGGCCATCCTGGGTGTGTGGGCACGATGAGTTTGCACACCGATTCGACAATCAAAATGAAACGACACATGACACGCACACAGGGCCGGCTGCTTCTGGCAGCCGCGATGTTTCTCTTCACCGGCATAGCCTG
>JBBQIB010000546.1:0-2364 GCA_038324515.1 Burkholderiales bacterium | reverse complement strand
AGGCAACTGGGTTTCGACGCCGGCCTGCAGGCCTTCGATGCCAGCTGGTTCTACAGCGACTCCGCCAGCGATCTGCCCCTGCTGCAGGCGGTGACGAACCCGGTGGCGGTGTGTCCCGACGAGCGGCTCGGCGCGCATGCGGTTGCAGCCGGCTGGGCAATCTGGCAAGAGCGCTGAACCCGCAGGGCGACGACGCTGGCGGGTCGCGATGGGTTGCTTGAGTCCGGGCCACCTGCTCAGGTCTGCAGCAGACCCCAGTTCAGCGCCACCAGGGTCAGCTCGCTCTGGTTCGTGGCCTGCAGCTTCTGCTTGATGTTGTAGAGGTGCGTGCCCACCGTGCTGGGCGACAGGTTCAGATTCTGCGCGATGTGGGCGACGCTGGCGCCGCGCGCCAGCTGCAGGAAGATGGCGAATTCACGTTCGCTCAGCGCGTCGGCCGGGCTGGTCTCGCCATGCACCTGGGCCAGCGCCATGGCCTGGGCGGTCGACGCGTCGACATAGGCGTGGTTGCCGGCCACGGCCGTCACGGCGGCGATCAGCGCATCGGGTGCGCTGCGCTTGGCCAGATAGCCCAGCGCGCCAGCGCGCAGCACACGGCGCGGGTGGGCGGTGTCCTCGTGCGCCGACAGAGCCAGGATGCGTGCCTTCGGGTCCTGTGCCAGCAGCCGGCGCACCGCTTCCAGGCCGCCCATGCCAGGCATCGACAGGTCCATCACCACCACGTCGGGCTGCACGCGCGGGTAGTCGCTGCAGGCCTGTTCGCCGCTGTCGCACTCGGCCACCACTTCCACCTTCGCATCGGCCAGCAGCATGCGAAAACCCATGCGCACCAGGGCGTGGTCGTCGACCAGCATCACGCGGATCATGTCGGCACCACCGGCACCACCGGCACCACCGGCAACTCCAGCCGCAGCAAAGTGCCGCCGCCGGGGCGCGGCTGCAGGCTGAAGCGCCCGCCCAGGGCATGGGCACGTTCGGCCATCCAGCGCACGCCATGGTGGCCGGCACCGGCGTTTTCCGGCGGGATGGGCAGGCCCCGGCCGTTGTCGGCCAGGTCCAGCTGCAGCTGGCCTTCGTGCAGCTTCAGCGCCAGGTCGAGCCGCGTTGCCTGACCGTGGCGAACGGCGTTGTTCATGCCTTCCTGTGCGGCGCGGTACAGGGCCAGGCTGGTGTCGGGCTGCAGCTGCACGTCACCCAGGTCTACCTGCAGCTGCACCTCGGCACCCTGGCTGCGGCGCGTGCGCTCGGCCAGGTCCGCAAGGGCATCGGCCAGGCCGAAGCGGTCCAGCACCAGCGGCGACAGGCGCGGGATGATGCTGTGCATGGCGTCGTACAGGCGTGAGGATTCGTCGGCGATCAGGCGCGCCGCCGCTTCGGTTTCCGCCTCGGCCGGCCGGCCCTGCATGCGCCCGGCAATCGACAGTGCCATGCTGCGCATGGCTGTCACCGACTGCCCGAGCTCGTCGTGCAGTTCGCGGGCAATGAGCCTGCGCTCCTGTTCGATGCGCTGTTCTATCCAGCGCGTGAGCTCGCGGCTGTCGGACAACTGCATTTCGGCGCGCACGGCGCGGCGTTCGGTCTCGATGTGCTGCTGCAGCTCTTGCACCATGCGGTTGAAAGCCGCGCCAATGGCACCGGCTTCGCGCCCCGGCAGGGCCGGCAAGGCGGTGGCGAACTGCCCCTGTTGCACCTGGTCCAACGCGCTGACGATGCTGCCGAAGGGCCGCACCGTGCGCCCCACCAGCAGGAACACGGCACCGTTCACCAGCACCAGCAGACCGGCCGCCAGCTGCAGCAGCCCGAGCCCGTCGTCCCAGGCGTCGAGCACCGCGCGCGAAGCATTGGCGCGTACCAACAGCCGGCTGTCGGGGAACTGCAAGCTGTTCTCGGCCAGTGGCGGCTGCACGAGGTGGGTAAACCAATCCGGCGCGTCGCGCCCGGCTTTGTAAGGCGAAGGCGGCGACGTGTAGAGCACGCGGCCCTGGGCGTCGAGCAGGCTGATGTCGGTGGACCGCACGCGCCCCATGCCCTGCAGGAAAGCCAGCATGGTAGGTGTGCCCTGCGCGGCATAACTCCAGATCGTGCGGTTCAGCATCTGCGTGGCCACGCGGTTGGCGGCCACCACCTCTTCGCGCACCGATTCACGCATGTGGCGCAGCTGCAGCCACAGCATGGCGGCCGCGAACGTCAGCGTCAGCACGCCGACGATGAGGTTGATCTGCAGCCGCAGGCTCACATCGCTGCGCTTAGGTGTTTCGGACTGGCTCACATCGCGATGCTATCGGCGCCAGCCCGGGTACAGGCTCATGAAAATCATGAGGCCGTATTCATGAACACCAGCCTGTTGCGGCGGCCGGACTGCGC
>JBBQIB010000545.1:0-2395 GCA_038324515.1 Burkholderiales bacterium | reverse complement strand
TAGCGGCCGTGGCTGTCGATCGAGCTGAACACCGCTTCGGGGTCGAAGGCTTCCATGAAAGCGCAGGGGCCGTAGTCGATGGTTTCGCCCGACAGCGTCATGTTGTCGGTGTTCATGACGCCGTGGATGAAGCCCACACCCATCCAGCGGGCGATCAACGCGGCCTGACGCTGACAGACCGATTGCAACAAGGCCAGGTACTTGCCGTCGGGGCCTGTCATCTCAGTGCGGCTGGCCAACTCGGGGTCGTGCCTGTTGATCACGTAGTCGGCCAGGCGCTTGACTTGCGCTGGCTCGTCACGCGCTGCGAAGTACTGGAAGGTGCCGACGCGCACATGGCTGGCCGCCACGCGGGTCAGGATGGCGCCGGGCAGCAGGCTGCTGCGCAAGACCTTTTCGCCCGTGCTGACGGCTGCCAATGCTCGTGTGGTGGGGATGTCCAGCGCATGCATGGCTTCGCCCACCAGATACTCACGCAGCACCGGGCCGAGGGCGGCCTTGCCATCGCCGCCACGCGAGAAAGGCGTGCGGCCCGAGCCTTTGAAGGCGATGTCGCGCCGCTGCCCGTGGCGGTCGATGACCTCGCCCAACAGCAAGGCGCGGCCATCGCCCAGTTGCGGCGAGAAGCCACCAAACTGGTGCCCTGCGTAGGCTTGTGCCAGCGGCTGCGCGCCTGCGGGCAACTGGTTGCCGGCCAGCAGTTGCAGGCCGGCAGCGCCGGCCAAGGCCTGGGCATCCAAGCCCAGCTCTTCGGCCAGCGCATGGTTCAGGCGCAGCAGCTGGGGGGCCGGGGCTGTGGCAGGTTTCCAGGCGACAAACAAGCCCTCCAGATCGCGCGCGTAGCTGTTGTCGAAAACGAAACCTGGCAAGACCTGAGCTGAAGGTGTTGTCACTGCGTGTGAAGGTGTCAAAAGGGTCACTCCAGGGGTGGCAGCTCAGGCCAGTGACTTGTCGCGCACCGGCAGCTTCCAGCCCGCACGCACAAAGTGGCAGGTGTAGCCCCCCGGATGGTGCTCGAGGTAGTCCTGGTGCTCCGGCTCTGCTTGCCAAAACGGGCCCACCGCTTTGACCTCGGTCACCACACGGCCGGGCCACAGCTTGGAGGCGTTGACGTCGGCGATCGTGTCGTGGGCCACACGCTCTTGCTCCGGCGATGTGAAGTAGATGCCCGACCGGTAGGCGCTGCCCCGGTCATTGCCCTGACGGTTGGGCGTGCTGGGGTCGTGGATCTGGAAGAAAAACTCCAGCAGCTGACGGAATGACATCTGCGCTGGGTCAAACACGACTTCCAGCGCTTCTGCATGGGTGCCGTGGTGGCGGTAGGTGGCGTTGGGCACATCGCCGCCGCTGTAGCCCACGCGGGTGCTGATCACGCCCGGCATCTTGCGCACCAGGTCTTGCATGCCCCAGAAGCAGCCGCCGGCCAGGATCGCGGTCTCAGAAGTGTTCATGGCTAAATTCCTTTTTTCACAGGTTTTGACTTGTTCGGGTGTAGCTTGTTTTGCAAGCCCCTGCTGGCAGCAGCGCTTCGTTCAGCATCTTGTTCAGCGTCTGGTGCAGAGCTTGATGCAGGATTTTGTGCCACGCTGCCCTCAGCCGGCGGCCGTACTCGCAGGCTGGCTCGCCTCGCGCTTGGGCGCGCGCTTTTCGACAAAGGCCCGCATGCGCTCTTGTGCCTCGGGCGTCTGCCCCGTGGCAGCCATCACTTCCACCGCGTGGGCGTAGGCTTTGGCCAGATCCAGATCGATCTGGTCGTAGAAGCACTGCTTGCCCATGCCTTTGGCAAAACCGCTGCCACGCGTGGCGCGGCTCAGCAAGTCTTGTGTGGCAGCGTGCACATCGGCAGCCGGCACCACCCGGTTCAGCAGCCCCCAAGACAAGGCCGTGGTGGCGTCGATCGCGTCGCCCGTGAAGGCCAGTTCCAGCGCTTGTTTGCGTGGAATGGCTCTGCCCACCGCCACCAGCGGTGTGTGGCAAAACCAGTCCCCCTTGCCGCCAGGCAGCGCGAAGCCTGCCGAATCAGCTGCCACCGCCAGATCACAGGTGGCCACCAGTTGGCAGCCGGCGGCGGTGGCCAGCGCGTGCACGCGGGCGATCACGACTTGCGGGATGCGCTGCATCAACTGCATCAGCTCGGCGCATTGCAGCAGCAGGCTGCGCAACTCGGGCAGTGGGCTGCCCACCATGTCTGCAAAGTCGTGCCCAGCGCAAAACACCGGGCCATTGCCGGCCAGTGTCACGCCCAGGGCGTCACTCTTGCCCACCGTGCTGAAGGCATCGATCAGCTCAGCCATGTGGGCACGCGACAGCGCGTTGCGGCGCTCGGGGCGGTTCATCGTCAGCGTGTAGTACGCGCCTTCGCGGCTGAGCTGGATATGTTGGTAGGCCATGGGGG
>JBBQIB010000544.1:0-2398 GCA_038324515.1 Burkholderiales bacterium | reverse complement strand
GAGACGGTGAATGACAAATACGCGTGGGTCGGCGCAACCTGGCGGCTCGAAAATGGCGATTCGAAAGTGGCGAATGACCAACGGAATACAGCGGATTTTGAGGCGATCCCGCCAGTTTCAAGGCCACTTGCTGCGGTTGCGACTGGCAAGGCGACGCTGAACAAGTCCCTGGGCCAAGCCCTTGACGCATCATTGCCCCAGATGAGCAAGCACTCCGAGCCTTCGTGGCGCGCACGGTTCGACCAGCAACTGCTGTCGCCGCCCGTCCTTGAGGCGCCACGAGGCGCAGCACGTCAGCCGCAAGGCAACGCGGCAGTGGCAGCCTGGCTGGACGAGCAATTGCGATGGTGCCATGCCGGCGCCTACGCAGCACGTCGAGCAGGCGCACCGTCCGTACCTTGGGCATGGGCCCAGCTTGCGTTGCCATCCCAGCCCGAGGCTGCACCGGCCACCCGCGACGAGCGGGCGTTGCAGCTTCAGCAATGGGCCAACAGGGTCGGCCTGCTGCTGGACGGCAGCCTGCTGCACGTGACGCTGGCCCTGCGCTTGCGGGTCAAGGCTTTTGATGTGTGGCCCTGGCGAGCACGCCAGCCCAGCGATCCCTGGGATGCGGGCTGGCTGCGCAGGGGCCCCGTGGCTCTGCACAGGGCTTCGGTTTTCGCGCCGCGGCGGCCAACCCTGATCTTGGTCGATGCCAGCGCAGAGATCCCCTGGATGGCTCAGCTCACGCACGAACTCTCTGCCCGCAGTGGCCATTTCACCTTCGCTGTGCGGCTGCTGGCGCTCAGCCAAAGCGAAAGCGAAAGCGACAGGACCTTCAGACCGCCACCGGCGTGAAGCCTGCTTGCTCGATCGCTTGACGCAATTGCTCGGCCGAGGCCTGGGCTGGCTGCAGTTGAACGCGGTGATTGGCCAAATCGATCTGTACCGTGGCCTCGGCATCGACTGCTGTGACGGCCTGCGTGATCGTCTTGACACAGTGCCCGCAGGTCATGTCTTTGACTTCAAAGGTGATCATTTGTCTGTCCTCAAGGTGTGGGGTCTGATTGTCTGCATCTGGTGCGCGACGGGTGAATCTTCAAGCTTGACACGATGGCAAGGTCAAGCGGCTTGACCTTGCCATCGTGGCAAAGTTCAGTATCCCAGTCATGAATTCAAACACCTCAACCCTCACAACAGCCCTTACAGCACCCCCTGTGGCGCTGCAACCTGAAGACGTGCCCGCCGCTGCAGCCAGCGCCAGGCCCGAGCTTGAATTGCGTCTGGCGGTGACGGGCATGAGCTGCGCCTCTTGTGTGGGCCGGGTGGAGAAGGCCTTGCTGAAGGCACCGGGGGTGCACAGCGCCAGCGTCAACCTGGCCACCGAGCTGGCCACCGTGCAAGCGGCGGCTGGCACGGCGGTGGCCGGGCTCATCGAGGCGCTGCACAAGGCGGGCTACGAGGCGACGCTGCAGCGCGACGAAACGGGCGAAGCCACCGCTGAACAGGCGGCAACAGAATCTGGCCAGGCACCTTCAGCACGCAACGCAGCTTCCTGGTGGGCAGGCGGTGGCCCCGCAACGCTGGCAGCTTTGCTCAGCCTGCCCCTGGTGTTGCCGATGTTGCTGCTGCCTTGGGGCGTGCACGCCATGCCCAGCGCTGGCTGGCAGTGGCTGCTCGCCACGCCGGTGCAATTCGTGCTGGGCTGGCGCTTTTACCGCGCTGGCTGGGCAGCAGCACGGGCTGGCTCGGGCAACATGGATCTGCTGGTGGCTCTGGGCACCTCGGCCGCTTACGGCTTGTCGCTCTACCTGTGGTGGCAGCACCGGGGGCCGGGCATGCCGCACCTGTACTTTGAAGCGAGCGCAGTGGTCATCACGCTGGTGCTGGTCGGCAAATGGCTGGAAGGCCGCGCCAAGCACCAGACCACCGAGGCGATCCGCGCTTTGCAGGCTTTGCGGCCACAAACGGCGCGCGTGCTGCAGGCTGGGGTCGAGACCGAGATGCCGGTAGCCCGCGTGCGCCTGGGTGATCTGGTGACCGTGCGTCCAGGCGAGCGGCTGCCGGTGGACGGCGAAATCAGCGCCGGCAGCAGCCATGTCGACGAAGCCTTGATCACCGGTGAAAGCATGCCGGTGGCCAAGACGGTGGGCCAGCGTGTCACCGCCGGCGCCATCAACGGCGAAGGCGCGTTGACGGTCAAGACCACTGCCGTGGGCAGCGAAACCACGCTGGCCCGGGTGATCCGCCTGGTCGAATCGGCGCAGGCGACCAAAGCGCCGATCCAGCGCCTGGTGGACAAAGTCAGTGCCGTCTTTGTGCCGGTGGTGCTGGGCATTGCAGCGCTCACGCTGATGGGCTGGGTTGCAGCCGGCGCAGGCTTTGAGCAGTCGTTGATCAACGCCGTGTCGGTGCTGGT
>JBBQIB010000543.1:0-2436 GCA_038324515.1 Burkholderiales bacterium | reverse complement strand
GCATGCCGCTGAGCTGTTCGTCAACATCCACTCTGGCCAAGCCATGGCGCAAGGCGCAGGCCTGGTGCTGGCTGGCCAGGCCCTGGAGCAGAAGGCCGAGGTGCGCGTGCTGCTGTGCGACGCTGCCGGCGACATCGCCCTGGTGGGCAAGGAAATGCCCACGCTGAAGCCGCGCAACGTCACGCCGCAGCAGATGCTGCAAGGCTTGATCAAGGCGGGCGCCAAGGTGGAGGTGTGTGCGCTGTACCTGCCCAACACCGGCAAGCAGGCCAGCGACCTGATCCCCGGCGTCACTGCCGCCAAGCCTGCCGACGTGGCGGCACACCTGCTGAAGCCGGGCGTGCAAGCGCTGGCCTTCTGATACGGTGCTGGTGAACAGCAGCCCACTGCCGTTTGCCAACTGCACGACCCGTGCCTGCGGTACTGCGCGAACGCGCCGCGGATATGAATCTCACTACCCACCAAGGACCGACCATGACTGAAAGGGTTGTACTCCGGGCTACAGGGGCCGCCCGCCCTGCGCTGCGCCAGCCTGCATCGACACCTCTTCCACCGCCTTGAGCACGCCCGCGAAGTACGCGGCCCAGGCGCGGTTGCGCACCAGACCGGCATCGGCCGCCAGAAAGGCGTGCGCCTTGTCAGCTTCGGCGCGCAATGGGTCCAGCGCATGGCCCAGCTCGAGCAGGCGCGCCGCGCGGCGCAGCACGAAGTACCGCCCCTCGGTCTCCTTCAGGCTGGGTGGGGTGATGCCTTGCCTGTCGAGTTGGCAGGTCGGCCCCGTGTTTTGCAGCCGTGCTTCGACCTCGGCGATTTCAACGGACAGCCAGGCTTTCAGATCCATTGATTCGTGCCCTTGTGCGATGGCCAATGCCATTGTGCGGCGGCCTGTCCGGCAGAACGAGCCTCAGCACCGACCACCATCAACGCGAGCTCTCACGGCGTGATCATCGAAGCGTCGGCCACGGCAGTGGGTGCGTGGGGCCTGCGCAGGCTGGCGCATGCGGCCATGCTGCGTGGCCTGCGCGCGCCGCGCCTGCCGCACTCCCAGGGTCCGGCTGAATTCGGTGTCGCCGGCAATGCGGTACGGGAGGTGCGGATCGCCGGCCCGCGCGGCAAGCAGTTGTTCGGCTGGATGGTGTCACCGCCACGCGCCGCGCAGCACCCTGCACCAGCCGTGCTGGTGATGCACGGCTGGGGCGCCAACGCGTCGATGATGGGGTCGGTGGTGCCGCCCCTGCACGCCGCAGGTTTCGCGGTGCTGCTGCTAGATGCACGTTGCCACGGCCGCAGCGATGACGAGGCCTTTACTTCGATGCCGCGCTTCGCCGAGGACATCGCCGCCGGCCTGGCCTGGCTGCGCATGCAACCTGACATCGCCGCCGCCGACCGGCTGGCGCTGCTGGGGCACTCGGTCGGCGCTGCCGCCGCGTTGCTGCATGCCTCGCGCCAAAACGACGTGTTCGCAGTGATCAGCCTGTCCGCCTTTGCCCACCCGCGCGAGGTGATGCGGCGCTTCATGGCCGAGAAGCGAGTGCCGTATCCGGTGCTCGGCTGGTACGTCTTGCGCCATGTGCAGCGCGTCATAGGCGCAAGCTTCGACGCCATCGCACCGATCAACACCATCGTTGGCGTGCGCTGCCCAACCCTGCTGGTGCACGGCAGCAGTGACGCCACCGTACCGGCCGACGACGCGAAGCGCTTGCTGGCAGCTTCAGGCCACGCTCGTCTGCTGATGGTGGAGGGCGACCACGACCTGCGCACAGCGATGGCTGCGCATGCGCAAACGCTGGTGGACTTCCTGCATGCCGCCTGCGTTGTGCGCCACAGAGCCGGCCACTGATCGCTTTCGTTGAACCCTAAAACCCAAAGACACCATGAGCGTTGCCAAAACCGTTCCTCTGATCGTTGATGAGCTCGAGGTGCTGGCCGCGCTGGTACCGTTGGCGGGGCAGGACATCAAGCAGCCACCCCGACAGCCGCATGACGGCGCTGGAAGTCGATGAACGCCAGCATGCCAAGAATCTTGCCGCGCCGCAGCCGGGCTTGCGCTTCATGCCCGGCGTGGCGCAGGCCATCCCGTTTGCAGACGCCAGCTTTGACTTCGCGCTGATGCTGAAATCGCTGCACCATGTGCCGCTGGTGTCGCTGGCGCAAGCGCTGGGCGAAGTGGCTCGCGTGCTGCGCCTGCTGCGCCGGCCGGGTTGAGCGGTGTCGGCCCGAGTCACATCCGGGCGGATCCTCGCGTCGCGGCAATGAACCCTTACCAGCGCTACCTGCTGCCAAGCCTCGTCAACTGCGTCTGCGGCAGCCCGGTCATCCGCCATCAACGCGGGCTGGTGGTGCCTGCGGCGCGCGGCCGGGTGCTCGAGATCGGTTTCGGCTCGGGCTTGAATCTGCCCTTTTACGACCGGTCGAACGTGGAATGGATCTGGGCCC
>JBBQIB010000542.1:0-2436 GCA_038324515.1 Burkholderiales bacterium | reverse complement strand
GGCAGGGAACAATTTCAGCGCGCCATCGTTGGCGGGGCCGCCGATGGTTTTGCCCTCCAGATCCTTGGGCGTGCGGATCGGGCTGTCGCTCTTGACCACCACGGTGAAGGGCGGCGTGTTGTAGATCATGAACACACCCACCGGGGCTTGTTCGGGGCGCGTTGCGGCCATGCTGATCAGCGCGTTGATGTCGCCGAATCCAGCCTGGTAAGCACCTGCTGCGACTTTGGTGATCGATGCCGAAGAGCCTTCGCCTTGGTCAATCTCTACATCCAGCCCCTCGGCTTTGAAATAGCCCTTGTCCTGGGCCATGAAGAACCAGGCCTGGGGCCTTGGTACTTCCAGTTCAGCACCATCTTGATCTTGGTTTGGGCTTGCGCCAAAACTGGCATCAAAGACAGCGTCAGGCTCAAGCCCAGTGCGGACAAGGTGCGGGTGAAACGTTTCATGGTTCAACTCCTGGTGGATAAAACGCGCGCTGGCCTGCGACCCTTCACAGGTGCAGGCGCAGCAGCGGACGAATGCTTCTCGGGTAAAGGCAAAGTCAAAGGTGGCGGCGCAGAGGCCAGCGCATCGATCAACGATTGCGCAGTGCCCACAAAACCGTGCAGTTGCTGCACGATGAAATGAATGGCTCGGCTGACGTAGGCCGGCGAAGGGGTGCTGCAGGCATCCTTGAGCAGCACACAGTCGTAGCCCAGAAAGCCTGCGTCTTGCAGCGTGCTGAACACGCAGCGGTCGGTGTTGACGCCGGCAAACAGCAGCGTGGTGGCCGCACGCTGGCGCAGCGTGCTGTCCAACTCGTTGTCCCAGAACCCACTGAGCCGGTGTTTGTGCACGGTGATGTCTTGTGCCTGCACCGGCAGTTCATCCACCACCTGCGCGCCCCACTCACCCGGCACCAGCGAGCGGCCACGGTCCAGCGCAGAGGCCTCGCCATATCCTGGCTCTGCAGCACTGCGTTTGCTCTTGAAGTGCACGGTGGGCGGCAGGTTCAGCTTGTCTGGCCGAATGCCCCAGTTGAGCCACAGCACCGTGCCGCCCGCCTGGCGCCAGGCGGGCAGCAAGCGCTGCAGCAGCGGGATCGGGCGCCGCATGGGTGCGACACGAATGCCCTTCTGGCCCATCCAGCCCTGGGGGTGGCAGAAGTCGTTCTGCATGTCCACCACCACCAGCACCGTGCGGGCGATGTCGATCTGCAGGCGCTGCGGTGGTGCATCCAGATGCACCAATTTGGGCTGCAAAGGCTGCCGCACCAGGCTGACCTGATCGCCTTCACGCGCCCAGGCGTTGTGCGCCACCGGGCCTGAGAGCTGCATCTGCGCTTTTGCAGCCTTCTGCATCTGCACTGATTTGGGTTGTTGCACTTTCACAGGCTCTGCAGCTCGCAGAAGGCGTGCCAGTGAGTGCGCTAATCCCCTGCTGATTTACGATTGCTGCGTTGCCGTTTTGGCAACGCTTGATTTGAATGGACCCTGGCCATGAACCATCTCCGATTTCTGCGCTACTTTGATGAGGTGGCCCGCGCCGGCTCGATCCGCCAAGCCGCCGAGCGCTTGCACGTGGCACCTTCGGCGGTCAACCGCCGCATTCAGGATCTGGAGGCCGAGCTGGGCCTGCCGTTGTTTGAGCGGCTGCCCCGTGGCATGCGCCTGACCGCTGCTGGCGAGCTGTTTGTGCAGTACGTGCGCGGCCGCGCCAGCGCGCTGGAGCAGGTGCGCTCAGAGATCGAAGACCTGCAAGGCTTGCGACGCGGCAAGGTCAAGTTGGTCGCCAGCCAGGCGCTGGCGCCACGCTACATGCCGCAAGCTTTGGCAGATTTCAGGCGCAAGCACTCGCTGGTCGAGTTCCAGGTCAGCATTGGCGACCACGTCCAGGCGCTGCAGGCTCTGCGCGAGTTTGAGACCGATCTGGTGCTGGTCTTCAATCTGGCACCCGAGCCCGACATCGAAGTGGTGGCGCAGTTCGAGCAGCGCTTGCTGGCGATGATGCACCGCAGCCACCCACTGGCTCAACAAGGTCTGGCTGAGCACGGTGACGGCAGCCCCGGCCTGCGGCTGCGTGACTGCGTGGACTATCCCCTGGTGCTGCCCAGCCGAGATGCTGGCGGCCGCCAATTGCTGGAGCGCTACCTGATGCGCAGCAGCCTGAAGCTGCGCCCGGTGGTCGAGAGCAACAGCTTCGAGTTCTTGCGCGGCTGCTTGCATCATGGGCACGCCATTTCGTTCCAGATTGCGATCGGCGCCGTCACCGAGGGCGGCGAGATCGTCACCCGCGAGATCGCCGACCGCGGCTTCCCGGTCGGGCAACTGGTACTGGCCCGGCTGCGTGGTCGTCAACTGCCGCTGATCACCCACGCTTTCACTGAACACCTGGCGCAATCGCTGGCAGCGGGCCCAATGGCTTGATGGACCCTGGCTGGAGTTGTGAAGGTGC
>JBBQIB010000541.1:0-2457 GCA_038324515.1 Burkholderiales bacterium | reverse complement strand
TACGAAGAGATGAACAAGGTGCTGCCGCGCGACACCATCTACGTCACCACCATCGGCCTGAGCCAGATTGCCGGCGCGCAGTTTCTCAACGTCTTCGGCCCGCGCCAGTGGATCAACTGCGGCCAGGCCGGGCCGCTGGGTTGGACGATTCCTGCCGCTCTGGGCGTGGTGGCGGCTGACCCCACGCGCACAGTGGTGGGTTTGTCGGGCGACTACGACTTTCAGTTCTTGATCGAAGAGCTGGCGGTGGGCGCGCAGTTCAGGCTGCCTTATGTGCAGGTGCTGGTCAACAACAGCTACCTGGGGTTGATCCGCCAGAGCCAGCGTGGCTTTGAGATGGACTACTGCGTGCAACTGGCTTTTGACAACCAGAACGTCGATGACCCTGCCTTGAAACATTACGGCGTGGACCACCAGGCGGTGGTGCAGGGGCTGGGCTGCAAGAGCTTGCGTGTCACCGACCCCGAGAAGATCAACGCCGCCGTGGTCGAGGCGATGGCGATGGCGCAGCAGTACCGCGTGCCGGTGGTCGTTGAAGTGATCCTGGAGAAGGTGACCAACATCGCGATGGGCACCGAGATCAACAACATCAACGAGTTTGAAGACATCGAATGCTTGCACCCTGAAGGACGCGAAGGCTTGGTGGCAGCCGGATTGCTGGAGTGAGCACAGCACGCCATGGATGCTTGGCGTGGGCTTGACCGACAATCCGAGACATCCCAAAAAGCAAGGAGAAGCACATGAGCACATCCCCCCTCAAGCTCGGGTTCATCGGCCTGGGCATCATGGGCGCGCCGATGGCTGGCCACCTGGTCAAGGCCGGCCACCAGCTGTTCGTTCACACCCGCAGCAAGATCCCTGCATTGCTGGCCGACAGCGCCGCCGTGCCTGCCGCCAGTGCCAAAGAAGTGGCGCAGAGGGCCGACATCATCTTCATGATGCTGCCCGACACACCCGATGTCGAAGCCGTGCTGTTTGGCACCGAGGGCGTGGCCGCTGGCTTGAGCCAAGGCAAGGTGGTGGTCGACATGAGCAGCATCTCGCCCCTGGCCACCAAAGACTTTGCGCAGCAGATCAAGGCGCTGGGTTGTGACTATGTGGACGCGCCCGTCTCAGGCGGCGAAGTGGGCGCCAAGAACGCCACGCTGTCGATCATGGTGGGCGCTGAAGAAGCTGCTTTTGCCCGCGTCAAGCCGCTGTTTGAATTGATGGGCAAGAACATCACTTTGGTGGGCGGCGTTGGCGACGGCCAGACTGCCAAGGTGGCCAACCAGATCATCGTGGCGCTCAACATCGAAGCCGTGGCCGAAGCGCTGTTGTTTGCCGCCAAGGCCGGTGCCGACCCGGCCAAAGTGCGCCAGGCCTTGATGGGCGGCTTTGCGTCCAGCAAGATTTTGGAAGTGCACGGCGAGCGCATGATTAACCGCACCTTCAACCCTGGTTTTCGCATCGAGCTGCACCAGAAAGACCTGAACCTGGCGCTGAGCAGCGCGCGTGCTTTAGGTGTTTCTTTGCCCAACACCGCCAACGCGCAAGAGCTGTTCAATGCCTGCGCTGCACATGGCGGCAAGGGCTGGGACCATTCGGCGATGGTCAAGGCGCTGGAGAAGATGGCCAATTTCGAGATCGGTCAAGACAGCCACGCCCAGCCGTGACCAGCGCAGCGCCTGAGCTGTTGCGGCGCATGTTTGACGCCGCCATCGCCAGCGCGCAGCCCGCGCGCTGCATCCCGCCGCACCTGCCTGACCCGCAAAGTCTCGGACCCGGCCGGCTGATCGTGATCGGTGCTGGCAAAGCATCGGCTGCGATGGCGCGTGCTGTCGAAATGCATTGGCAGGGGCCGAAGTCGGCGCTGTCGGGCCTGGTGGTCACGCGCTATGGCTACGCCGTGCCGTGCGAGCACATCGAGATTGTCGAAGCCTCGCACCCGGTGCCTGACGAAGCGGGCGAAACCGCAGCGCGGCGCATGCTGCAACTTGTGGCGGGCCTGCGCGAAGAAGACTTGGTTTTGTGCCTGATCTCGGGCGGCGGCTCGTCGCTGCTGCCGCTGCCCTTGCCGGGTTTGACGCTGGCGCACAAGCAGGCCGTCAACCGCGCGCTGCTGGCTTCGGGCGCCACGATTGGCGAGATGAATGTGGTGCGGCGGCATTTGTCGGCGATCAAGGGTGGACGCTTGGCAGCAGCCTGCCACCCGGCGCGTGTGTTGACGCTGTTGATATCCGACGTGCCTGGCGACCGGCCAGCCGACATCGCCTCCGGCCCGACGGTGCCTGACGCCAGCACCTGTGAAGACGCGCTGGCCATCGTGCGCCGCTACGGCATCGACTTGCCAGAGCCGGTGTGGCAGTGCCTGCAAAGCGGGCAAGGTGAATCCATCAAGCCGGGCGACCCGCGTTTGCAGCGCATCCAGACACGCATGATCGCCACACCGCAGATGGCGCTGCAAGCTGCTGCAGA
>JBBQIB010000540.1:0-2466 GCA_038324515.1 Burkholderiales bacterium | reverse complement strand
AAAGCTCACCGGCAATTAAGCGGCGAGTGCGAAACGTTCGTCGTTTGCAGTTAGTTTTTTTCTGCGGATTTACGAGGTGACAGAACCTCGACATGCCCTGCTGCGTGTCCGAACCCACGTCGAAACCAGTGCAGCCCCTGAGTTTTGCATTTTAAGGCAAGTCCAGCAACTTCAAGACCTCGAGCGGCGAATTCACCTCTGCGTCTGCACCCCAGCGGTCAACGTCAGCGCCCGCGCCCAGATTACCATACCGAGCCTCTACGGTCAGAATGCCTGCAGCACGCACCGCCAAAATGTCGCGGGCATCGTCGCCAACGTACACGCAATCGACGGGTGCGAGGTTGAGCTGCCGGGCCGCTTCCAACAAGGGTGCGGGGTGAGGCTTGATGTGTGGTGTGGTGTCGCCACTGACAATCGTTGATGCGGTGGCAAAAAGCGGCATGGCGCGTGTGAGCGGCGTGCTGAAACGCTGCGCCTTGTTGGTCACCACGCCCCAACGCAGGCCGCGCTGAAGCAGGGCCTCTAACAACTCACTCACCCCGGGAAAGGCACAGGTCTGCTCCGTCAGACAGGCTTCATATTGACCATAAAACTCTTCTCGCAGGGTCTCGTAGTCAACATGCTCTGGAGACATGCCGAATGCCACACCGAGCATGCCCTTCGCCCCAGAACCAGCGTGAGGGCGGTACGCATGCGGCGGCAGGGAAGACATCCCGCGAACCAGTCGCATACGGTCTGCTGCCGATCCCAGGTCGGGCGCGCTATCGACCAAAGTGCCGTCCAGATCGAACAGCACTGCACGAACGCCGCGCAATGGCATCGCGCTCATGGCTTGCGTGTGGCAAACATGTAATTGACGCTGGTGTCTTGGCTAAGCCAGTAGCGTCGTGTGAGCGGGTTGTATTCAAGGCCTTTGGTCTGCGTCAGGTTCAGACCTGCGGCACGGCAATACCCTGCCAGCTCACTGGGGCGAATCAGCTTCGCGTATTCGTGCGTTCCCTTGGGCACCAACTGCAGCAGGTACTCGGCGCCCACGATAGCAAACAGGAACGCTTTGGGGTTGCGGTTGATGGTGGAGAAAAACACCCACCCGCCCGGTTTGACCAGTTCAAAGCACGCCTTCACGACCGAAGCGGGGTCGGGCACATGCTCCAGCATCTCCATACAGGTGACGACGTCGAACGCTGCGGGTTGCTCCAGCGCCAACGCCTCCGCACTGATCTCAAGGTAGCTGACGTTTGACGTGTTGGCTTCCAGCGCGTGCAGCTGGGCGACCCGAATCGCTTTGGTGGAGAGATCGATACCTGTGACCTGAGCGCCCCTGCGCGCCATCGAGTCCGAGAGAATGCCACCGCCACAGCCGACATCCAGCACCGCTTTGTTTGCAAGCGGTACCACCGTTTGGATCCAGTCCAGACGCAAGGGGTTGATCTCGTGCAAAGGGCGGAACTCGCTCTCAGAGTCCCACCAGCGGTGGGCGAGGTCAGAAAACTTGGCCAGTTCGGCTGGATCGGCATTGATGCTTTTCATTGTCTTATTTTCCCACGCCTGGTGCATCCGAGAAAGGCGGAGGTCATACACTGCGCAAGCGCACTGCCGCGGGCAAGCAAACGCACAACAAAAAGCCCTGCTGGCTTTGACCAGCAGGGCCTATTTCACACACCTACAAGTTGGCAGTTACTTGTTGGCGCGGGTACCAACCACTTCCACTTCCACGCGGCGGTTCTTCGAACGGCCTTCGCGGGTGCTGTTGTCAGCGATTGGCTGGGCTTCGCCCTTGCCTTCGGTGTAAACGCGGTTGCTTTCAATACCCTTGCTCACCAGATAAGCCTTCACAGCTTCGGCGCGGCGGTTGGACAGGGCTTGGTTGTAACCGTCAGGACCGGTGGCGTCGGTGTGACCGACAGCGATCACCACCTCGAGGTTGATACCACCGACCTTGCTGGCCAGATCGTCGAGCTTGGCTTTGCCTTCGGGCTTGAGGACCGACTTGTCAAAGTCGAAGAAGGCATCAGCAGCATAAGTCACTTTGGAAGCGACGGGAGCGGCGACCACAGCAGGCGCTGGAGCGGCTGCAGGAGCGGCTGGAGCAGCTGCTGGAGCGGGCGCCGGGGCTGGCGCAGGAGCTGCTGCAGCTTTTGCCACGATCGCGCCATCGCAACCAACGGCGGCGGTGGCAGGGGTCCAGGAGGCGTTACGCCAGCACAGTTCATTGGTGCCGTTTTTCCACACGGTGCCATCGGCAGCGCGCCAGTTATCGACCGTCTGGGCGCCAGCGGCGGTTGCCAGCATGCCCGTTGCAAACAGCATTGCCACTTTGTTCAGTTTTTTCATGGTATTCCTCTTGGTAAGCCGCGGTCGGGCTGGATAACAACAATGACGCTTTAAGTGACCACCACTAGAAACGTTGCAATTTATTGTGCCACAAGCCGATCTTGGCCAACCCTGCCAGACAGTCAACCGAAG
>JBBQIB010000539.1:0-2468 GCA_038324515.1 Burkholderiales bacterium | reverse complement strand
GCATCGGGCTGCTGGGCCAGCGACGTGAGCGCCACTGCCACCGCCTTGCCTTCGGCCAGCGCTGGCCCCATCGTGCCGAATCCGGTCGTCAGGCCGGCCATGACAATGGAGGCGACGGCAATCCAGGTGAGAGAGTCCATGGGATTTCCTTGAAGTGATGGATCGCGAAACGGGGAGCGCGTCAGGTCGCCACCGTCGGGGACGGCTTGGGCTTGCTGCTGGCGGCACTGCGTGTGGCTGCGGCGATGTACACCGCCGCCAGGATGGTGAAGATGTAGGCCTGGACCATGCCGGTGAGCAAACCCAGCACCGTCATCACGATGGGGAAGACGAAGGGCGTGATCGCCAGCAGGATGGCGATGATCATGGCCCCGCTCATCATGTTGCCGAACAGGCGCACCGCCAGTGCCAAGGTGCGCGAGACCTCGCTGATCAAATTGAAAGGCAGCATGATCGGCGTTGGCTGCATGTAGGATTTCAGGTAGGCCGTCAGGCCCTGGCCCGAGATGCCGAACAGCGGCACCGCCACCAGCACGCACAGCGCCAGCGCTGCGGTGGTCGACAACGACGCGGTGGGCGGCTCGTAGCCGGGCACCACGGTGGCCAGAGCCGCCGCGGCAACGAACAGGAACAGCGTGCCCAGAAACCCAAGGTAGCGGCGCGGCTCTTTCAGGCCAACGTCTTCGATCTGGCCCACGATACCGGTGACGACGATCTCCAGCAGGTTCTGCCAGCGCGAACGTTCGTGCCCGGTGGCAAGCCGGCGCGTGATGAGCGCAGCACCCAGCACCAGAACAACCATCAGCGCCCAGGTGAACACAATGGTGGCATTGAGCTTGAAGAAGCCGTATTGCCAGAAGATCCAGGCATCCGGTGTCAAGCGCATGGTGGTGCCCGGGACGGCTGCTGTGTCACTGCGCCGGGGGTCGGTCGTGTGGCATGTAGAACCATGGCACGCGCCAACAGAAAGCCGATCAGGCACAGCCCCAGCCGCACAAGCTGGCCCGCACCGATGAAGTAGAACCCAGCCAGCACGATGGCGGTGCGCAGCACGAAGCTGCCGAGAAACCAGCGCGCCGGCGACGCAGAGGCGGCGCCCCGTTGCACCGTCCACCACAGCCCGCCGAAGAAGACCGCCCCCAGCGCAGCGCCTGCCAGCATGGCAGCAAGCCAATGGACGGCGTCAGACATCGGAGCCCTCCTGCTCGTCGCGTATCGCCTGGTCTTCGCGCGAGACCCAGTGCCAGGCGTTCAGGCAGCCGATGGTCAGCCCCGCCACCAGCAGCGCCAGCGTCCACGAACGCCCACCGGGATAACGCTGGTCCAACCACAGACCGAGTGCAGCGCCCAGCAGCGTGGGCACGGCCACTGACCAGCCGATCAAGCCCATCATGCCCAGGCCGAACCAGACCCCTGGCGTGCCGCTGCGACGCGCCTTGAGCTTGCGTGCGGCTTTTGCGCCGACCTGGTCGGCCAGGGTGGGGCCGGCCGGGGCAGAGGCCGGTGGCATGCGCTTTGGGTCCTGACTCATGAAGGACGATCCTGAAGCATCGCGAACCGGCGCATGAAGCCGGTCTCCAGTCTGGCCATCGCCGTGCGCATCACTTCCTCCTGCGCGTCCAGCGTCAGAAACTCCTGCTCGACGGTGTCGCGCAGGCGGGACAGGTGGGTGCCGCGCAGCGCGCGCCGCACCGACACCACGACCGCCGGACCCGTCTTGACGAGCACCCCCTCGTCCACGGCCAGGAACACTTCGCCCTGCCCTTCGGCCTCGAAACTCAGGATGCCTGGCACCAGGGCTGCCACGCAGTCCAGCCGCCGCGGCAGCAGGCCGAACGAACCTTGTGGTGTTTCCACGACGATGCCAGACACATCGGCCTCGTCGGCGAAGATCTCGAACGGCAGCAACACCTTAAGCGTCATCAACGGCATGCGCATCCTCCTTGGTCGGCTGCGACACTGGCTCGGATTGGGGTTCGGGCCTTGTTTTCGCCTTTGCCTTGGTCGTGGCTTCATCGACCGCGCCAATCATGTACAGCGCGCTCTCGGGCAGGTCCTTGAATTCGTCGCCCAGGATGCGTTCGCACCCGTCCAGGGCATCTTTCAGGGGGACGAGCTTGCCGCTCAGACCGGTGAATTGCTCGGTGGTGAAGAAAGGCTGCGTGAGGAAACGCTCGAGTCGGCGCGCGCGGGCGACCACCTTGCGGTCATCGGGCGACAACTGCTCCAGGCCGAGCATCGCGATGATGTCTTTCAACTCGGCATATTGGGCCAGCGTGCGGCGGATGGATTGCGCCAGGGCGTAATGCCGCTCGCCGACGATGCCCGGCGTGACCATCTTCGAGCTGGACTGCAGCGGGTCGATGGCGGGAAACAGGCCTTCGCTGGCGCGCTTGCGCGACAGCACGATGGACGCCGACAGGTGCGAGAAGGTGTGCACGGCCGCAGGGTCGGTGAAGTCGTCGGCC
>JBBQIB010000538.1:0-2475 GCA_038324515.1 Burkholderiales bacterium | reverse complement strand
GCCAGGTGGCGAGCCCAGGCCGGCGAAGGCCACAGCACCAGCGGCTGCTGACGCGCGATGCCGTAGCCCCAGATGATCAGCACCAGCCCCAGCAGCGAGAGCACCGAATACACACCCTTCCAGCCACCCTCACCCAGGCGCGCCAGCATCTGCGTGCGCCAACTTTCGCCAAAGATGCGCACCGAGTGCACGCCCAAAAATAGGCACAGTCCAAGCACCAACCAGGTCATGAGCAGGCTCCTTTGAAATACCGGGTGGGCCATTGTCCTACCGGGGCAACGCCGTCAAAGCTTTGGTCGAAGCGGCTTCAGGCGGGCGATAACGCCTTGCCAGCGTCGGGACTTCCAGATGCGTTGAGCATCCAGGCCCAGGTCAGCCACAATCCCTGCGCTTGCGTTGATCCGCAACGCCAGGTGCTGCTGGTGCGCACCTCTGTTCATCACCCTACCGCCGTGCAAGGAGGCTCCCATGACCACCCGCCGCTCCACCTTCTACAGACCCAGCAGCTGGCTTAAGACCGGCGCGCAAGCCACCGCCTTGGCGCTGACACTGCTGGCCAGCCACGGGGTTGCCCAAGCCCAGGCGGCCGAGCCCAAGGTGCTGAACATCTACAACTGGTCGGACTACATCGCCGAAGACACGATCAAGAACTTCGAGAAAGAGACCGGCATCAAGGTCCGCTACGACAACTACGACAACAACGAGATCCTGCAAGCCAAGCTGGTGGCTGGCCAGACCGGCTACGACATCGTGGTGCCCAGCGCGCACTTTGCCAAAACTCAAATCCAGGCCGGGTTGTTTCAAAAGCTCGACCGCAGCCAGCTTGGCAACTGGGGCAACCTGGATACCGCGCTGCTGGGCAAGCTGAAAGACATCGACCCCGGCAACGCCCACCTGGTGACCTGGATGTGGGGCTATGTGACCGTGGGCATCAACGCCGGCAAGGTCAAGGCCGCGCTGGGCGCCATGCCGATGCCAGCCAACCCCTGGGATCTGATCTTCAAGCCCGAGTACGCCAGCAAGCTCAAGGGTTGCGGCATCAACGTGCTCGATTCGGCCAGCGAGGTGCTGCCGGTGGCGATGAGCTACGCCGGCAAGCCGGCCTACAGCAAGGTCGCTGCCGACTACAACGCAGCCCGCGACGTGCTGATGAAGGCGCGCCCCAACATCACCCGTTTCTCTTCATCGGGCTACATCAACGACCTGGCGGCCGGGCAGTTGTGTGTGGTGATGGGTTATTCGGGTGACATCAACATCGCGCGCCAACGTGCACTCGACAGCAAAAGCGGCCAGGACATCCAGGCCCTGATCCCGCCCAGCGGCGCAACGCTGTTCTTCGACACCATGGCCATCCCCAAGGACGCCAAGAACGTCAAGAACGCGCACCTGTTCATCAACTACATCCTGCGGCCCGAGGTGCACGCCAGCCTGACCAACAAGGTTTTCTACGCCAACCCCAACGCGGCGTCCAAGCCCTTCGTCAAGAAAGAAGTGGCCGAGAACCCGACGATCTTCCTGAGCGCCGCCGACATCGCCAAGATCACGCCGCCTGATGCGGTGCCGCAAGACATCCGTCGTGTACAGACGCGGATCTTCACCAGCTTCAAGGCCAACACCAGGTAGTCATTGGCAGTGCGGCAAGAGCCGGCCGGTGCCATCGGTGCCATGGATGGAAATCGGCCGGCGGGCAGCAGCGCTGGATCAGGCGGGTGGGGCGTCGTATTGCGCTCATGTCATCCGAGGCGAGCGGCGCCGGGGGACATGAACGGATGCGGTCGGCCAACGTCAGCGGCTTGCCACGACAATCAGCAAGCGATTTTTAGAGGCAGGGGTGCAAGAAGACCCTGGCCTCGCCACTCAAGCCTGATGCCAGATGACCTTCTTGCGCGAGCCGACCCAGGTCTCGTAGTTCTTCGAGAACAGGTCTTCGATGCGGTTGCGCTTGACCTTGAAGGTTGGTGTGATCAGGTCGTTGTCCACCGTCCAGGCCTGGGCCGTGACGACCACGCAGTCCAACTGCTCGTGCGGGTCCAGCACCGCGTTGATGGTTTTGATGTGCTCGGCCAACGAGGTCTCCAGCTCTGACTTGCCCTGCGCCGTGCTGGCGCTTTTGACCGCATCGGGGTTGAGCATCAGCAGCGCCAGCGGCTGACCCAGGTTGGCACCCGTGACACAGCAGGCTTCGATCGAGTAGTGCATCACCAGCTTGTCTTCGATCGGTGCCGGCGCCACATACTTGCCCTTGCTCGTCTTGAACAGATCCTTGACGCGGCCAGTGATCTTCAGATTGCCTTCTGCATCCAGCGCGCCTTTGTCGCCGGTGCGCAGCCAGCCGTCATCGGTCAGCGCCTGCTTGCTCAGCTCGGGCTCTTTGTAGTAGCCCAGCATCAAGCAAGGCGCTTTCATCTGGATCTCGCTGGTAACCGGGTCCAGGCGGCTTTGCACGCCGTCATAGGGCAGGCCCACCGTGCCCGG
>JBBQIB010000537.1:0-2480 GCA_038324515.1 Burkholderiales bacterium | reverse complement strand
CAACGCACGGCGCCTGTCTGCGGCCGAACCGGGCGGCCCTGCGCAGCGCTTTCTGGACGGCACCCAGCCGAGCCTGGAAGCCCAGCTCGTGAATCTGGCCGACGAGATGGCCTACAACGCCCATGACATCGACGACGGTGTGCGCGCCGGCCTGCTGAGCCCGACGCAGCTGGAGGAGGTGCCGCTTTTCGTGCGTTGGCGTGAAGCGGTGCTGGCCGACCACCCGGCGCTGGCCGAACAGCCTGGCCGCCGCCTGCTGTTCGAGACGCTGCGCCGGCTGCTCTCGGCGCAGATGGGGGACCTCATCGCCCACACAGCATCTGCCCTCAAAGAAACCGCCCCGGCAGATGCCGACGCTGTGCGCCACCTGCCGCCGCTGGTGGGGCTGAGCCCGGCGCTGCGGGAGCAGAACGCCGAACTCAAGCGTTTCCTGTTTCAGCATCTTTACCGGCACCCACAAGTGGTGCAGTCGACCCACTTGGCGCGCAACGTGGTCACCGAACTCTTTGCGGCCTACACGGACAGGCCCGGCGAAATGCCGGCCGACTTCGCCCAAGCTGACGACACAGAGCGTGCCGTGGCCGACTACATCGCCGGCATGACCGACCGCTTTGCGCTGCGCGAACACCACCGCCTCACGGGGCAGCGGTTGTTCGCCGACGCGGGCTGATCCCCCGAGACCATGGCACGCCTGCGGCGGCTGGAATTGCCGGGCCAAGCGCACTATCTGATTCAGCGCGCCCACGGCGCCTTGGCCGAGCGTGGTGTCTTCGCAGATGCCATCGACCGCAGCCAGTTCCTGGCAGCGCTGGCCGAGGCCGCCAAGGCCGAGGCGGTGCAGGTGCACGCCTATGCCTTGCTGCCGCATGAGCTGCAACTGCTGGCCACACCCGCCGAAGCCGGCGCCTTGGGCCGGCTGATGCAGGCGCTGGGCCGTCGCTATGTAAGCGCCTACAACCGTCGCCACGGCCACCGCGGCAGTTTGTGGGATGGCCGCTTCCGCTGCGCGGTGGTGGAGCCTGGCGCCACCCGCCTGGCCGTGCTGCAGCTGGTGGACGGGCAATCGGCCGAGCCCGAGCTGACCAGCGCCGCGCCACGCACCGGCGGGCCCCGCAACCCGCTGCTGACCGACCCGCCCGAGTGGTGGGCGCTGGGCAACACGCCCTTCGAGCGCGAAGCAGCCTACCGCGCGCGGCTGCAGCAAGGCCTGCCTGCGACGCAGGCGCAGGCCTTGAGGCAGGCGGCGCTGGGCGACTGGGCCGCCGGCTCGGCAGCGTTTGCCGCGCAAGTGGCCGAGGTTACGGCCCGCCCTGCAAAGCCGCGTTCACGCGGTCGGCCGCGCAGCCTTGTCTCGCGCGCTTGAACTCCCGGCACGGCGCCATGCCGGCTGGCGTGGCGTTCGCATGCCCGTCCCTGCTTTGCCCTGGATCGGCCAGCTCCAATCCCTTTGATGTACCGTCCCCATTTATTCGACGATCGAATCCAAACTCTAATTATTGGGGTCAGACACTTTTTTATAGCGATTGATGCATTTGCTGCACTGCAGTACCCTCCTCTGCCTTGCGAGGGACAAAGCTCGATCCGCACTCGCTCACGCCGGACAGGAAAGCGCCATGTCGAAGCACGAACACACGACCGCCACCGCCCAAGAGATCGCCTCGCTGGCGAAGCACGGCCTCTACAACCCGGCAGGCGAGCACGACGCCTGCGGTGTCGGCTTCGTGGCGCACATCAAGGGTGCCAAGGCGCACTCCATCGTGCAGCAGGGGCTGAAGATCCTGGAGAACCTCGACCACCGCGGCGCGGTGGGTGCCGACAAGCTGATGGGCGACGGCGCGGGCATCCTGATCCAGATTCCCGACGAGTTCTACCGCGCCGAGATGGCGCGCCAGGATGTGACCCTGCCCCCGCCGGGCGAGTACGGCGTCGGCATGATCTTCCTGCCCAAGGAACACGCCAGCCGCCTGGCCTGCGAACAAGAACTCGTGCGTGCCGTGAAGGCCGAAGGCCAGGTGCTGCTGGGCTGGCGCGACGTGCCGGTTGATCTGGACATGCCGATGTCGCCCGCCGTGCGCGCGAAAGAGCCCGTCATCCGCCAGATCTTCATCGGCCGCGGCGCCGACGTCATCGTGCCCGATGCACTGGAGCGCAAGCTCTACGTCATCCGCAAGACGGCCAGCGCGGCCATCCAGGCGCTCAAGCTCACCCACAGCCGCGAGTACTACGTGCCCAGCATGAGCTGCCGCACCGTCATCTACAAGGGCCTGCTGCTGGCCAACCAGGTGGGTGTGTACTTCAAGGATCTGGCCGACCCGCGTGCCGTCAGCGCCCTGGCCCTCGTCCATCAGCGCTTCAGCACCAACACCTTTCCCGAATGGCCGCTGGCCCACCCCTACCGCATGGTGGCGCACAACGGCGAGATCAACACCGTCAAGGGCAACTTCAACTGGATGCGCGCCCGTGAAGGCGTGATGAAGAGC
>JBBQIB010000536.1:0-2484 GCA_038324515.1 Burkholderiales bacterium | reverse complement strand
ACACGCCCATTGCTCAGGATGCTGGCCGTCATCGGCTCCAGAAAGCGCACCCGCCGCACGCCGCCGTGGCCGCCGTGGAAGCGGCCCGCCCCGCCGCTGCCGTGGCGAATGGCATAACTCTCCAGGCGCACGGGGAAGCGGAACTCCAGCACCTCCGGGTCGGTCAAGCGCGAGTTGGTCATGTGCGTTTGCACGACGCTGGTGCCGTCAAAGCCGTCGATGATCTGCCCCTTGGCATCCACCTGGCCACCGGCACCACTGCCCCCGCTGATGGTCTCGTAATACTGATAGGTCTCGTTGCCAAAGGTGAAGTTGTTCATCGTGCACTGGCCGGCCGCCATCAAACCCAAAGCGCCATACAACGCGTTGGTGACGCAAGTGCTGGTCTCGACGTTGCCCGCCACCACCGCCGCCGGTGGGTTGGGGTTCAGCATGCAGCCCTCGGGCACGATCACATGCAGCGGCTTCAGGCAGCCCGCGTTGAGCGGAATGTCGTCGTCGACCAGTGTACGGAAGACATACAACACCGCCGCCATCGTCACCGCTTTGGGCGCATTGAAGTTGTTGGGCAGTTGCGCACTGGTCCCCGTGAAATCGATGGTGGCTTCGCGCGTGGCGGCGTGCACGGTCACTTTGACGCTGATCTGCGCGCCGTTATCCAGCTTCAGCAAAAAGCTCCCATCTTTCATCGCGGTGATCACGCGCCTCACCGACTCTTCGGCGTTGTCCTGCACATGCTGCATGTAGGCCGCCACCGTCTCAGAGCCGAATTGGCTCACCATGCTGCGCAGCTCCTGCACGCCTTTTTCGTTGGCCGCAATCTGCGCCCGCAAGTCGGCAATGGTCTGCTGCGGGTTACGCGCAGGATAGGTGCCGCTCTTCAGCAGCGTTGTCAGTTCAGCCTCGCGCATCTGGCCATCGCGCACCAGCAAGAAGTTGTCCAACAGCACACCTTCTTCGTCGATCGTCTTCGAGAACGGCGGCATCGATCCCGGCGTGATGCCGCCGATGTCGGCATGGTGGCCGCGGCTTGCGACGTAGAAGTCGGGCTTGGCGGCTAGGCGGCCCGACTCGGCGCCGGGTCCCCCGGGCCGAGTCGAGCCCCCTTGGGGGGTGGCGACCGCAGGGAGCCTGGGGGCCTCAAGATAAACCGGTGTGACCACGGTCACATCGGGCAAATGGGTGCCGCCGTGGTACGGATCGTTGAGCACATACACATCACCCGGCAGCATCTGCGGGTTGCGCTCGATCACGGTCTTGATGCTTTCGCTCATGCTGCCCAGGTGCACCGGCATGTGCGGGGCGTTGGCGATCAGCTCGCCCTGGGCGCTGAAGAGAGCACAGGAAAAATCCAGCCGCTCTTTGATGTTGACCGAGTAGGCGGTGTTCTGCAGCCGCAGGCCCATCTGCTCGGCGATGTTCATGAACAGGTTGTTGAAGACCTCCAGCATCACCGGGTCGGCCTCGGTGCCGATGGCGTGCTGGTTGGGGCGCGGCTGCACGCGCAGCAAGGCCACCGTGCCGTCTGCTGCCAGCGTCGCTTGCCAACCCGGCTCGACCACCGTGGTGGCGTTTTTCTCGGCCAGGATCGCCGGGCCGCTGAGCTGGGCACCCGCTTTGAGCGACTCGCGTTTGAACAGCGCGGCCTCCACCCACGCGCCGCTGCAATGCATCTGCACCTGGGCGTCAGCCTGGGGGACATGGCTGGACGCTTCGGAGCTCGATCGGTGTTCTGCACTGACAAGTACGTCGTGCCGCTCGCCAGCGCCCACCGCCTCGACCGACACGGCCTCGATGACCAGCATGCGATCCGGCATCAAGAATGCAAAGCGCTGCTTGTAGCCTGCTTCAAAAGCCTGGCGCATCGCCAACAAGCTGTCCAGCGGCACCTGCAGCGCCGTGTCGGTGCCCTGGTAGCGGACATGCACTTGCTGGCGCAACTCAACGCGCTTGGCGCTGACACCTTGGTCGACCAACTCGTCACTGGCCGATCGGCCCAGTGCCTGCAACTTCGCCACGGCAGCGGCCAGCCCGGCGTCGTCCAGCGGCAGCTCGACCGAGGCTTCGCGCATCGCGATCTGGTCGGCCAGACCCATGCCGTAGGCCGACAGCACGCCTGCCAGCGGGTGCACAAACACCTTCTTCATGCCCAGTGCATCGGCCACCAGGCAAGCATGCTGGCCCCCTGCGCCGCCAAAGCACTGCAGCGTGTAGCTCGTCACGTCATAGCCGCGCGCCACCGAGATGCGCTTGATGGCGTTGGCCATGTTCTGCACGGCGATCTGCAAAAAACCTTCGGCCAGCGATTCGGCCGTGGTCTCGCGGCCGGTGGCCTCCTGCACTTCTTTGGCCAGCGCGCTGAAGTGCTTGACGACGCCTTCGCGGTCCAGCGCTTCACCTGCCTGCGGGCCAAAGACCTTGGGAAAGTAGTCGGGCTGGATCTTGCCCAGCAGCACGTTGGCGTCGGTGGTGGCAAGCGGCCCG
>JBBQIB010000535.1:0-2497 GCA_038324515.1 Burkholderiales bacterium | reverse complement strand
GGGGCGGCACCAGTTCAGCGTGCTGGCGCGCTCAGCCAGCGCGGCCAGCGTGTCGAGGCCGGCCAGCGCGCGGGCCAGCGCCTGCAGCGGCACGAGGTGCGCCTGCAGCGCATCCAGCAGTTGCTCAAACAAGAATTTCTCACGCGCCAGCCCCCGCTCTTGCGCCGACAGCGCCTTGTCCTCAAAGGTCTTCAGCTCGGGCGTGATGTAGCGCTCGGCGTTTTTCAGCGTCTGCCGGCGCTGGTAGTCGGCGGGCACCTTGTCCAGATGCGAGCCGGTGACCTCGATGTAGAAGCCGTGAACCTTGTTGAACTGCACCCGCAGGTTGGGGATGCAAGTGCGGATGCGTTCGCGGGCTTCCAGGTCCAGCAAGAAGCTGTCGCAGTTCTGGCTGATGGCACGCAATTCATCCAGCTCGGCGTCAAAGCCGCTGGCGATCACGCCGCCGTCGCGCAGCAGCACGGCGGGCTCTTCGGCCACCGCGCGCAAGGTCTGGGCCAGCGCGGGGTCGGGCTGCAGGGCACCGTGCAAGGCTTGCAGCAGCGCGGTGTCCTGCGGCACCGTGGCGCGCAGTGCCGGCAGCCCGATCAGCGTGGCGCGCAGGCCCGAGAGCTCACGCGGCCGCACCTGGCGCAGCGCTATGCGAGCGCTGCTGCGCTCGACATCGCTGACGTGGCGCAGGGCTTCGCGCAGCGGCTCAAAACCATGGCCCAGCAGCGATTGAATGGCCTGGTGCCGGGCGCTGGCCTCGTCGCGCTGCCGGGCCGGGTGGGTCAGCCAGTGGCGCAGCAGCCGGCTGCCCATGCCGGTGCGGCAACTGTCCAGCAACGACAACAGCGTCGGGCTGTCCTCGCCGCGCAGTGTTTGCACCAGCTCCAGGTTGCGGTGCGTGGTGGGGGGTAGATCCAGCAACGCGTCGCTGCGCGCCACCGAGAGCTGGCGCACATGCGCCAGGGCCTGGTTCTGCGTGTGCTGCGCGTAACTCAACAACGCTGCAGCAGCGGCATGCGCCAGCGGCAGATCCTGGCCGTTGAACCCCGCCAGACTGGCTACCTGCAGCTGCTCGCACAGCTTGCGCTGGCCCAAAGCGGCTTCGAACTGCCAGGCTGGCCGCGCAGTCTTGCTGCCTGCTGCTTGTTGCACCACATCCGGCAGGCCACTGCCGTCGTGCAGCAGCTCGGCCGCATCCAGGCGAGCCAGCCAGCCCGGCAGCTCACGGTCACTGCATTCTGTGATGCCCATCTGCCCGCTGGCCAGCCCCAACCAGGCCAGCCCCCAGCGCTTGCCTCTGTCCTTGGCGTCCTTAAAGTCTTTAGTGTTCGGCCGGCCAGCCGGGTGCAGCGCCAGCAGCAACGTGTCGGCACGATCAGACATCAGCTCGCTGTCGGTCACCGTGCCCGGTGTCACCACCCGCACCACCTTGCGCTCGACCGGGCCCTTGGCCGTGGCCACGTCGCCGACCTGCTCAGCCACCGCCACCGCTTCGCCCAACTTGATCAGTCGGCTCAGATAGCCTTCTACCGAATGCACCGGCACACCGGCCATCACCACCGGCTCACCGGCGCTCTGGCCGCGCGTGGTCAGCGTGATGTCGAGCAGGCGATTGGCCTTGCGGGCGTCATCAAAGAAAAGCTCGTAGAAGTCCCCCATGCGGTAGAAGACCAGCGTGTCGGGGAAGTCGGCCTTGATGCGCAGGTACTGCTGCATCATGGGGGTGTGGTCTGCAAAGTCTCCGTCAGCTTTTGCGATCTGAGTTTTTGCCTTCTGCATCAATGACTTGGCGCGATGTCGCGCTCCTTCTTGCATACGTATCGAGTCAACTGGCGGTCTATCTCATGGGAGACTTCGTGGTGTTCGGGATTTGGAATTGTCCTTGTTGATCAATGACTTACCGGTGCGACCCGTTGGGCATCATTTTGACAGGCCTGCCATTACATCGTCTTTCAGAGCGAAATGGGGAGCAAATGGGGGGCTGAAATCAGGCACGCCGAGACCACATCGGGCCGCCCACGGGTCGTCGGCCCCAACCGCTGGTGCGCAAACCCTTCGCGTCACACGCGAAACGAAAGAGGGCGCCATCGAGTTCGCCCGACAGGTTGGTCCAGCCGGGCCGCACCAAAGACGTCACGTAGACATCGGTGCCATCGGCCCCGCCGAAGCAGGGCATCGTGGGTGCGCGGCAGGGCAGTTCCATGCGTGCCCGGAGGGCCCCATCGGGCCCGAAGCGATTGATGACGCCCGCCGACACGCCGGCTGACCAGTAGTCGCCCTGGCTATCGACGGCGGCACCGTCGGGACGGCCCGCGAGTTCATCTGGAGCACACAATAATTCTGGCTGCCCCATGTCGCCGGTGTTTTCGTTCCACGAAGCCCGCCAGACGCGGCCGATTTGACTGTCCGAGAAATAGATCGTCGCGGCATCCGGACTGAAAGCGATGCCGTTGGCGACGGTCAAGCCTTCGTGCAGCAGATGAACGGGGCCACCCGCAGCAGCCGC
>JBBQIB010000534.1:0-2503 GCA_038324515.1 Burkholderiales bacterium | reverse complement strand
TGGGACATCGACCTGGTCATCGAACGTGAGGGCGACGAGTTGCGCATCCGTCCGGCGCAGCGGCGCATGGGCGACGTGCTGGCCAAGTTGGCCCGCTTCTCGCCTGATTTCATGGCCGGGGGCCGGGGCGAGAACATTGAGGGTGAGCGCGAGGCCCTATGACGCCAAAGTACATGCTCGACACCAACATCTGCATCTACCTCATGAAGCATCAGCCACCAGAGGTTGCCGAGCGCTTTGCGCAGTGTTTCGTTGGCGAGGTGGTGATCTCTGCCATTACGCTGGCTGAGCTCGAGTACGGCGTGGCGTGCTCGGGCACGTCCAAAGACCACAACCAAGCTGCACTGGACGGGCTGCTCGACGACATTGTGGTGGCGGCTTTCGAGGCTCGCGCCGCCCGGGCCTATGGGCCGCTTCGCGCCAGCCATCGCGAGAGAAACAAGGACGCGCTGGATAAACTCATCGCTGCCCACGCGCTGGCCCTGGGCGTCACGCTGGTTACCAACAATGAAGCGGACTTCCGCATTCACCCAGAACTCACGGTCGAGAACTGGGTGGCTGGTCACTGAGTGTCGGTGCGCGTTGACCCGCAGCCCCTGGACTTCGTCGGACCTGAGCGCCCGGCGGCGACGCACGGCCTGAGCGCCTACGACGCGGCCCACCTCAAGCTCGCCTTGCGCCGGTCCATTGTTCTGGTCATCCATGACGCCCAAGACAGCAGCAACGAGCTGAACAGTGCTGCCTGGGCCGCCCGCTCGTTGACGCGCACCGGCGCGGACAGAGATGTCGCGCAGCGCGGTCACGATCTGGTGATGGCCACGCAACAGGGTGTGCCGACCGCGCTGGGGTCGAGTCCCGACGCACGGCTGCTCGTTGACATCGACCTGTCCGTTCTCGGCAGGCCGGCCAAGCGCTTTGAGCGCTACGACCATGACATGCGCAAGCAGCACGCGTGGGTGCCTGGATTCAGGTACCGGGAGGGAAGGGCGAAGGTACTGCAGGGCTTTCTCGATCAACCGCGGCTGTATCACGGTGAGGCTGCAGCCGCCTTGCTCGAGAGCCAGGCTGGAGGCAACCTGACTGCCGCGCTCACTTGCACACAGCGGCGCCTCGCGCAGTGACGGCGCGCGCAGGGCAGGGCGCCGCATCGGGGGTTCCAGCGCCGCTGTTCGGCATCTCTACGCGCCCGCCGCCACGCAGCCCCGCGGTCAGCGCCGCACGGCGGCGCTTGCTGCACGTCGGCCACTTCGCTTTCATGCGTTCGGTGGTGCAAGGACTCGACCCCCGCGAAAGCTGGGAGCGCTATCTGCAGATCGAGGGCCAGGCGACCGACCAGCGCACCGTGCGCGGCACCATCGCCTGGATACGCGAAGAGTTCGCTGCCGCCGCGAAACGTCACGACCGCTTCGGAACGGCGCGCCTGGTGCGCATCGACGCCACCCGCATCGCCGACCCCTCCCTGGACCTGCCGAGTCTCGAAGCTTTCGCCGAAGCTCATGGCCTCGAAGATGAACGCCAGGCCGACCAGATGGCCGCCAACGACGCCGAGTACGGACGTGCGACGCAGCGCCTGCGCCGGCGCGCGCACCTGATCGCCCGCCAGCTCGAAGCGCTGCGCTGGCTTGAAGGCCTCGTCGCCCAGTCCCCGAAGGCCGGCGATTCGGTCGCCGCCTGGCTGAACCCGACACTGGCCGGCCATCTTGAAGCTGCCGACATCTTCACGCTCGACCAGCTGGGCGAGCGCATCAACGGCATCGGCCGGCGGTGGTATGCCGGCATCAAGGCGATGGGGGAGGGCAAGGCGCTGCGCATCGTGGAGGGGCTGCAGGACGTCTCAAACGCGCACCAGGACAGCACAGGGCTTCAGCTCGGCCGCCATGTCGCGATGGCGCGCAGCAAGCTCTACGCGCACGAACTCAACGCCGTGGTCGCGCCGGCCACTGCCATCCGGCCCCTGGAAAAGTTCATCGTGCCGGCCGAGCTCGACGGCACGCACGGGCTGTACCGCCGTCCACAAACCCAGTGCCTGTTGAAGGCCACCAACGACTACCAGGCCATCCTCGCCTGGCTGCGGTCCAAGCACGGACTGACCCCTGATCAGAAAGCCCACCTCAAGGCCCGGCGGCGCCAGCGCGATGTCATGGGCAAGAACGGCGTCGAGCAAAGCCTGGACTGGCTGCAGGCGTTGTCGCACACCCAGCGCGCCTACCGCAAGGAGGCCGAGCGCTTCTTGCTCTGGGCCATCACGCACAAGGGCAAGGCCTTGTCCTCGATGAGCAACGAGGACTGCATTGAGTACCGCGACTTCCTGGCCGATCCGCAGCCGCGCAGCCGCTGGTGCGGTGACCGCGGTCGCGAGAGATGGTCGCCACTGTGGCGGCCGTTCGAGGGGCCGTTGTCGGCATCGGCGCAGCGGCATGCGGTCACGATTCTGAAGAACCTCTATGGGTTCCTGGTGGACCAGAACTACCTGATGGGCAACCCGTGGTCAGCGGTTGGCGTG
>JBBQIB010000533.1:0-2506 GCA_038324515.1 Burkholderiales bacterium | reverse complement strand
TGCCCGCCAGGCGCACACGGATGGTCTTCAGTCAGGGCCGCTGCCGATGCCCCACGCCCCCTGTCGCTCACCGTGAGAAGCAGTTGGTCACCGACCCGCTCGGCGCTTACCTCAGCCCAGGCCCTGATACTCGACTCACTTGATGTGGTGACCCTGGTGCACCGTACGCTTTCGGCCTACTTCTTTGGCCCGCGCAGGGCCGCAAGCTCACCCTTGAGTGCTGCGCCTTCGACCGCAGCGGCATGCGCCTCTTTGCGTGCGCCCGACGCCGCTTCTCGCTCGGTCTGTGCATGTTTGAGCGCGCGGTCCAGTTCTGCCTTGAGATCGGCGATTCGGGCTTCGAGCTGCGTGGCCTTCGATTCGGCCGCCGTCGCTCGCTCACGCTGGACGTGAATCTCGGCTTGAAGCGCCAGGTTCGCCGTCTCGCGTTCGGCGCAGAGTTGCTCAAGCTGCTCCTTGTCCTGCTCGAGCTTGCCGATCGCCTGCTCGGCCTGGTGCAGCTGGGCTTTCAGGGCGGAGGCTTCCTCCTTCGCGGTTGCACGGATCTGGTCGACCTCACGCGCGGTGCGCTCTTCGAGGAGCGCCCAGAAGTCGCGGCCAAGGCCCATCAGCTGTTCTACGGCCGCTTCAGGAAGGGCAACCTGAGCCCGGCGCTGCCGCCCAGTCTCTTTCCACACATCCAGGTAGCGCTTGACGGTTGTGTAGCTGCCGCCGCCGATGGCTGCTTGTACCGACAAGATGCTCGGTTCTTTTCCGCGCCCGGTGAGCACGTCGGCGACTTCGAACACACGCTCCTGTGTGACCAGAGACTTTGCCATGCGGATCTCCAGTGGCTTGAGATTACGATAATTACGGTAGTGTATTACTGTAATCTCACATATTAAGGTGACAACCGCCGCCGTGGATGCTCGACTACCCGCGCGGGAAGCCTGTACACAGCGTCATCAGCTGCGCCAGATTCGCCTTCTTCGTTGGGGTAGTTGTTCGACTTTGCGCTGCCCGGTTACTGCTCACCCAGCTCAAGCGTGGCCGCAAATCAGTCGGACGACGTGGGTGCAGTCAACAACCTGACAACCGTCCACAGCAGCAGTCGGCAGCAGCCGATAGCCTGCCCGTCAGCACCGATGGGCGTGTTCAGTCAGCGGCAAAAGTCGGTCTGCTGCAAGACGGCCAGGCCGCCCCGGTGCCAGCGACGCCTTGATCTCAGCTGAGAGCTGGTCCAGCGCCTTTGATAGGCGTTCCCATTGCGCCGGGACCTGCGGGTCATCGACTCTGAAACACATGGCTGCGCTGATGGCCGCGAAGGTCGGGTCTGTTTCGGCAAGTGCAGCAGCCAGGCTGACTGAGTTGTGCCCAGGCAGATCGCCTTGCGTCCGGGACGGCAACTCGGGAACCTCGTCGCAGGCCACGGCGGCGGCACCGTCGCCCGCCACAGCCGAAAACACCCAGGTAACCGGCGGTGCTTTACTGCGGCTGCGCCTGGCCCGAGGCGCAGGGGTCGACACACCACCACCACGTTCCATCGGGACGTCGGCTGCCTGAGCCTGCACTTCGCGAAACGCAGACGGCTCCGGCGCAGTGGATGCGGATTCGACATCTTCTGACTTCACCAGGAAGACGCGAGGAACCTTCGGCGCATGAAGCTGAGGTTCGGTGGAGGTGGTCCCGTCGGGGTCCGCTCTGGGGTCCGCTCTGGGGTCCGCTCCAGGGTCCGAATCAGCACAGCCTGCCACTGCAGCCACGCGCTTCGCGCGCAGGAAGGTGATCTCTGGCAAACCCTTCACTGACAACGGATCCGAGGTTTGCCTCGGTGGGGCGAATGCGGCTTCGGCGGCCAGCCGTGCGGCGCTTTTTGTTTTGGTGGTTGGTTCGTGTAGTGAATACATCAATGCCTGCACGCCGCTCATCGGGTGTCAGATGAAACGCTGAGTTTAAGGACTTCGGTTCTGCTGGCCGAGAGGGTGCGGCGCGCGCCCCTGTCCACCATGGCGGCACTGCGAGGCCATGGCTGCGGACTACCGTTTCCAGAAGGCTTCCACTGCCTTCATCCGCCGTCGCTTCTCGGTGGTGACGTAGACGGTGGTGGTGGCCAGCGACGCATGCCCCAGGTTCTGCTGCGCGATCTCGATGGGCATCCCACTGGCGATGGCGTGGCTGGCGTGTGAATGCCGCATCCAATGGGTGCTGGCCCTTGCAATGCGCTCGGCCCCTTTCGCATCGCCCTGCCCTCGCAGCACGCTGGCACAGTCCGCAAAAAACGCCTTGATCTGGTCATAGAACGTCGTCGCAGCGATCCCCTGCCGGGGGTCGAACACCTGGCCGCGGCTGAGCCCGGGCGCCAGTTTGGCGGCGTCGCTGGCCTTGCCGAGGAGGAACGCCCCCTGGTTGCCGATGTCCTCGGGGTCGGCATCAAGCCCGCGCGACTTCATGTACTTGGCCAGCTCGCTCGCCACATCGATAGGCACCGGCACCTCGCGCTCCTTCTGCCCCTTGCCGATCACCCGCA
>JBBQIB010000532.1:0-2508 GCA_038324515.1 Burkholderiales bacterium | reverse complement strand
GCACTTGTATGCCCGGATTGAACACAGGAGAGGCCAAATGCCAGTGATTGTGGTGGCCAACCCCAAGGGTGGGGTCGGCAAGAGTACGTTGGCGACGCAGATCGCTGGCTGCCTGGCTGCAGCGGGGCACGCCGTGATGTTGGGGGATGCCGACAGCCAGCAGTCTTCTCGCCAGTGGCTGCAACTGCGTCAGCGTTTGCACACGGCTGAGTTGCCTGCCATCAGCGGCTGGGACATGGCCGCAGAAAACATTGCCCGCCCGCCCAAGGGCACGACCCATGTGGTGCTCGACACACCGGCTGGCCTGCATGGCAAGCGCCTGGACAGGGTGCTGAAGATCGCCGACCGGCTATTGATCCCGCTGCAGCCCAGCCTGTTTGACATCCAGGCCACAGATGCCTTTGTGCAAGCCTTGCGCCTGCACCGTCGTGGCCGGACCATCAAGCTGGGGCTGGTAGCCATGCGGGTGCGCGAGCACACGCTGGCCAACGAGCAACTCGGCAGTTACCTGGCGGCAGTGCCGGTGCCCCTGGTGGCCTGGCTGCGCGATACCCAGAACTATGTCCAACTGGCGGCCCGTGGTTTGAGCTTGTGGGACGTGGCGCCCAGCCGCGTCGAACGTGATCTGCAGCAATGGGAGCCGCTGCGCAACTGGCTGTTGGCGCCGTGAACCCCTGACGAATGACCCCAGTGACCATGAAGAGATACACCAAACTCGGCGATTTGCAGGCCTGGGTCGGCCAGGAAATCGGCTGCAGCGACTGGCTGCGCATCGAGCAAGACCGCATCGACCTGTTTGCCCAAGCCACGGGTGATCACCAGTGGATCCACACCGATCCGGCACGCGCCGCTGCAGGGCCCTTTGGTGCCCCGGTGGCCCATGGTTATCTGACCCTGAGCTTGCTGCCGGTACTGTTTGAAACCGCTTTTGCCATCGACGATGTACGCATGGGTGTCAACTACGGCTTGAACCGGGTGCGATTCGCCAACCCGGTGCGCGTGGGCAGCCGGGTACGCGGCCGCTTTCAGTTGCTGAGCTTTGAGCCGCTGGAGGGCGGCGCTCAGATGACGGTGCAGGCCACCATCGAGCTGGAAGGCCAGAGCAAACCTGCTTGTGTGGCCGAGACCGTTTCGCGTCGCTACATCTAAGGGCCAGGGGCGCTTCAAGTCTGGGCCGAGGCTCCCGCTTGGCAGTTTCAGTCTCCCATGAAAGCGGGGGGTTCATGCGCTGTCACAGCAGCGCCACAGTTGCCCAAGTGCTTTGTAGCAATGAGTAATGCCCTTATCCTGAGGACTGAGCAGTTTGTGGCGCTGGACAGTCGCGCGCAGGTGCAGGGCAGAAGTATCGCGGGGTCCGAACCGGCGCAGCAGCCGAATCCAGGCTGCAGCCTGTTGCAAGACTCGAAATCGACCGGCTGACTCGGGGGTGGGCTGAAGATGAAGGTTCTATTGGTGGACGATCATCCGCTGGTGCTGTCGGCGCTGCAGGCGGTGATACAGGGCATTGGCGACGACACAACCGTGCTCGGCGCCGACAGTGCAGCAGCGGCGCGCAAGCTGCTGGCGGCCGACCCCGAGATCGACTTGGTGCTGCTGGACCTGGCTCTGGGCGACGACGACGGCTTTGCGGTGCTGATCGAGTTTCGTGCCGCCTATCCAGAGACTCCGGTGGTGGTGGTGTCGGCCTCCGACCGCGCCAGCGATGTCATTCGCGCCATCGACAGCGGTGCGATGGGCTTTGTGCCCAAGAAGTCGGCCCACAGCGATCTCTATGAAGCATTGCACATGGTGATCAGGGGGGCGATGTTTGTGCCGCCGTCGCTGCTGGGGTTGGTCTCTGCGGCCGAGCCGGACATGGTCGGTGACACCGAGCCAGGCGTGATGCAGTTGGCTGACGGCTCTTTGGGACCCCATTCACGACCCGAGCCCAGACAGAAATTGCCGCGCCTGGAGGATGTGGGCCTGACGCCGCGGCAGACCGAAGTCCTCTCCTTGTTGCTGCAGGGTTTGCCCAACAAGCTGATCGCGCGCCAACTCAACCTGTCTGTGGAGACGGTGAAAGACCACGTGGCTGCCGTCTTGCGCGCCCTGGGCGTCAGCACGCGCACGCAAGCCGTGTTGGCAGTGAGCCAGATGACGCAAGCCCAAGGCGGGTACGTGGCCCGCAAGCCGCCCGGGCGCTGAGGACTGCCGTTGCGCCAACACGGTCCGTTTGCGCCGCCCAATGAGCCAGCTGCAGCCCGAGCACTCACCGGCCGCCAGGGTAGAACATTTGCGACCGCTGCACGCGCAAAGCTCGGCGGACTGGACCGTCAACGGCATCTGCTTGCTGCTGCTGGGACTGATTTTCTGGCCACTTGCCCCGGCCCCGCAGGTTCTGGGCTGGTTGGCCCTGGGCGGCATTCTGTGGTCGCTGCGGCTGGCGCATGACCTGCGTTTCAGGCGCCAGGCTCAGGCGGGTGCGGCGCAGCGGCTTGGGGCCTGGCATGGCACTTGGACCTGGCTGGT
>JBBQIB010000531.1:0-2535 GCA_038324515.1 Burkholderiales bacterium | reverse complement strand
GCGCGGCACGTCTGAAGGCGCAGCTCTTCTCTCGCAGTTTTGGCGTGCGTCCCACGAAAGTCAGTCCAGCAGCACCAGATGCCCGTGATCCTGGGCTGCCTCGATCTCTTCGACGGGCAGTGCCACAGAGCGCTGCCCATCCGCGCCCCAGATGATGTCGATCGATCGATCGCCAATGCGCTCGACCAGGCATGGCCCAATCGGAATCTTCTGCATGTGGCCGGTGCCCACCCGGTAGGAAACTGGGCCAATGATGCGTGCGTGGTGTGTCGTGATGTCCATGACCTGCTCCTGTGTATCTGGGGATGCCGCGCGGCACGACGCCCAGCGCTGCGCGGCGTGGGCCGCTGCCGTTTTAGGAAACGACAAGCAGGGGCTTGTCGAGCTTCGGCGTCGCCTTCGTTTCGGTCTTCATGGTTTAGGGTGTATTGGGGTTCGGGGGCCTGAGCATCACTGCGCAGAGCCGGTCGGTCTGTGCGCAGGCGAACCCCGGGGTGAGCACGCCGACAGTGGGTCGGGGCCCGTCGGGGCAGCGAGAGAATGCGCGGCTGGGTGCGGCACCGAACAGTACTTGGACCCTCTGAACGTCCACACTGCGCCATGGACTCGTCAATCACACCTTCAGAGCCGGACCGTCGCACGCAACCCGTTGCTGGTAGCTGGCCTCAGGGCCTGTCAATGCTCGTCGCGCTGAAGAACATCGTGAGACGAATTTCGCGTCGTTCAAGCACAGGGCAGGCATCTCGCGCCGTGGCCTCGGCGGGTGACGAAACAGCGATGCATTCGCCAAGTCTTTGATGCACAGGGCAGGCGATGCAACGTGCTCACCAAGCCGCCAACGGCGGCACGCAAGCGACCCCACATCCTGTCCCTGACGACAGCCGCGCCGTGGTCGCATTCCAGGTGAGTGACATGACTTGCGCACGTTGCGCCAGTGCAATCACCAAGGCGCTGAAAGCCGTTGACCATGCGGCCCTGGTCCGGGTGGATCTGGAGACTTTCACCGTCGAGATCGAATCCAACAGGGCCAACGCGCGGCAGCTCAGCGACGCGATCAATCAGGCCGGCTATTCGCCTGTGGCGGCGTAAGCCCGCACCGGCCTTGAGCGTGGCCACACCACGCCGCGCAGGCACGTGGCGACTGGGCGCTGGCAGCACGGCTGGCGCACACGACCCGGGGCGCGTCGGCATCAATCGGCGCGGCAGGCCTGGCGGCGCTGGCTGGCCGGCTGGAGCAGGCCGCCGCAAAACGCGAGACCGGGCCGATGGCAGCGCTCGAGCAGGCGCTGCAGGACGAGCCGGGCCCGTTGCTGGCCGGCCTTGCGGGGCTGGGCGCCGCCTGACCGCTCAGGCCGCCATGGCTACCGGCTGCAGCCAGGCGCCCAGGGCTTGCGCTTCCAGAGGCCGGCTGAACAGGTAGCCCTGGCCCTTGTCGCAGCCCAGCTGCCGCACCAGCGCGGACTGGGCCTCGGTCTCGACCCCTTCGACGACCGTGCTCATGCCCAGGCTGGCGGCGACCATCACCGTGGCCTGCACCAGCACGCGGTGGTGCAGGCTGGTGTCGACCTGTGAGGTGAACGAGCGGTCGATCTTCACCACATCGACCGGGAACTGATGCAGGCTGGCCAGCGACGAGTAGCCGGTGCCGAAGTCGTCCAGCGCCAGCGCGACGCCCATCGCCTTCAATTGCTGCAGCACCGCCTGCACCCCGGCGTTTTGTGCCGCCAGGCTTTCGGTGACTTCGAGCTGCAGGCAATGCGCTGGCAGCCCGCTGGCGGCCAGCAGCGCATGCAACGAGGCCACGAAGTCGGGTTGCTGGAGTTGTGCGCGCGACAGGTTCACCGCCGTCCAGCCCGGCGCCAGCGGCGCCGAGTTCATCGCGCCAGCGGCGTTGCTGGCGCACGGCAGTGGCCAGCACGAAGTCGCCGAGCGCGCCGATCAGCCCGCAATCCTCGGCCACGCCGATGAATTCAATCGGCGGCACGTTGCCGCGCTGCGGATGCCGCCTGCGCACCAGCGCCTCGACCCCGACACAGCCGACGCCGCCCGCCCCTGGCGCCTGCAGCGCGACGATGGGTTGGTAGACCACAAAGAGCTGTCCTTCGGCCAGCGCCAGCCGCAGTTCGGCCTCGGTGCGGGCACGTTGCATCGCCCGTTCGCGCATCGCCGGCTCGAAAGTAAGCTTTTCAAACGCCCTTTTTTCTCCCAGAACACCCCCCGGAACACCCCCCCGCCGAGCTCTCGGACACGCACCCGCGGGGTTGTGGGGTGCGGCACCAGCCCGTTGAACACTGATCGCAGCCCTAAAGGGTGTCGTTCGTAGCGCTTGCCTTCGGGTTTTCCCGGGCGACGTGGCCTCAAACCTCGGCCTTGCAAAGCCCAGACGCAGCCGATTTCCGCAGCTCAGGCCGCTTGCAGCTGCGACCCACGGGCTGGCGTTCGCGGCGGCGCCCTGGCCTGCAGACCCAGGTGCGTGAGGATCTTCTCGATCACCGGCTACTCCAGGATCGCCGCGATGATCTTCAGCTCGCCCCC
>JBBQIB010000530.1:0-2537 GCA_038324515.1 Burkholderiales bacterium | reverse complement strand
CGAGGTCAAGCAGCGAGGTCAGGCAGCATGCGTCGCTGCCCTGCATTTCACAGGCGCCGGGAACGTATGAAGCCACGACAGATCGCCTTGAGCCTTGCTCGTCCAAACTATTTGCATGCCTCTGCTGCGGCGAGCGTGCCTGCATCCAGGCTGTTGGCCCAGCTTCCCGACGTTGGCTCTGGCCCGCTGCCACCTTCAGCCCGGCACCACCGCCGTGACCTCGATCTCGACTTTGGCGCGGTCTTCCATCAGCGCCGCCACTTGCACCGCCGACATCGCCACCTCGTAGCTGCCGATTACCTCGCGGTAGACGGCGCCGATTTCGCGGGCGCGTTGCAGGTACTCGCGTTTGTCCACCAGGTACCAGGTCATGCGGCAGATGTGCGCCGGTGTGGCGCCGGCCTGGGCCAACACGTCGCGCACATTGACCAGGGCCTGACGGGTCTGGGCGATCAGATCGTCGCTGTCGAACTGGCACTGCGCGTTCCAGCCGATCTGGCCTGCCACAAAAATCTGCCGACCTTGCACCGCCACGCCGTTGACGTAGCCGCGCGGGGCGGCCCAGCCGGGGGGCAGCAGGACTTGTTTGCCAGTGCTTGCAGGCGCAGCAACTGAGGGGGCTGGATCTGGGTGGCTCATCAATGGCTCCTTGGGGGCTGCAGCCTGGGCAAATCAGTGGACTGCGGCTCGTGCGTGTTGGCGCTGGATGAATGGCTGGGGTGAATGGCCTGAACGAGCGGCATGGGCGGCAGCCATGCCCTCAGGCGGCTGCCTTCAAGTGCGGCTGCATGGCCAGGCGCAGATCATCAGGCAGGGCAATCGGCCGATGGGTTTGCAGCGAGGTGCAGACCAGCACCTGGCGTGCCCGCAACCGCAGTTCGTCGCCGACCAGGTACTCAACCTGCAGGCTCAGTGAACTGCGGCCCAGGCGCTCGATTTGCAATGCTTGCGTCAGCACGTCGCCATGGCGGCTGATGGCGGTGAAATCGACCTCCAGCCGCACGGTGGGCAAGCCGATGCGGCGCTGGCCGATCAGGGCTGCGTATGAGATCTGCAGACCATCGTCGAACCACTCTTCGACCAGCGTGTTGAGCATCACCATGTACTGCGGAAAGAAGACGATGCCTGCGGGGTCGCAATCGGCAAAGCGCACGGTGCGGGTGGTTTGGAAGGGCATGCGGCTCAAGCCTCAAGTTCGGTAAGGGCCAAGCAACCGCCTGGGGCCAACGCGGGGCAGCCTCCAAGGCAAACCCTCGGACAGCCCCCGATCATGTGCCAACTTTGAGTTTGAAGCGCTGCAGCTTGCCGGTCTCGGTGCGCGGCAACTGAGCCAAGAACTCGATGGCGCGTGGGTACTTGTAGGGCGCGATGCTGCTCTTCACAAAATCCTGCAGCTGCTTGACCAGAGCATCGTTGGCCGCATGCCCCGCGCGCAGCACCACAAAGGCCTTGACGAGCATGCCACGCCCCTCGTCAGGTTGGCCGACCACGGCGCACTCGGCCACGGCGGGGTGCAGCAGCAGCGCGTCTTCGACTTCGGGGCCGGCGATGTTGTAGCCCCCCGAGACGATCATGTCGTC
This sequence comes from Burkholderiales bacterium, assembly GCA_038324515.1. GTDB lineage: Bacteria > Pseudomonadota > Gammaproteobacteria > Burkholderiales > Burkholderiaceae_C > Rubrivivax. The sequence goes on along the minus strand of JBBQIB010000530.1, from coordinate 957 downwards.
GGTGCGCGCCTGGTAGACGAAGTGGCCGTCGGCGTCGATCAGGTAGACGTCGCCGGTGATGTTCCAGCCGCCTTGCACATAGTCGGCCTGGCGCGGGTCGTCCAGGTACTTGCAGCCCGTGGGGCCTTTGACGGCCAGGCGGCCGACTTGGCCGGGAGGCAGCGGCTGGCCTTTGTCGTCCAGCACCGCAGCTTGATAGCCTGGCACCACCAGCCCCGTGGCGCCGGGTTTGGCGTGGGCCTCGTCGGCGCTGATGAAGATGTGAAACATCTCGGTCGAGCCGATGCCGTCGATGATCTCGATGCCCGTGTGCTGGCGCCACAGTTGGCGCGTGGCTGCGGGCAGCGGCTCGCCGGCCGAAACACATTTGCGCAGCGTCGGCAATTGGCCCCGGCTCAGCTGAGGCGCCATGGCCCGGTATGACGTGGGCGCGGTGAAACACACGCTGGCACCGAACTGCTGGATGGCGCCCAGCAAGGCATCAGGCGCGGCCTTCTCGATCAGCACTGTGCTGGCGCCGATGCTGAGAGGGAAAACCAACAACCCGCCCAGACCGAAGGTGAAAGCCAGCGGCGGGCTGCCGATGAACACATCCTCGGACGTGGCGCGCAGCACATGCGGCGGCCAGCAGGCGGCTGCCGCCATCAGGTCACGGTGAAAGTGCAGCGTGCCTTTGGGCACACCCGTGGTGCCTGAGGTGAAGGCCATCAGGCAGATGTCTTCGGCGGCTGTATCTACCGCCGCAAATTCGGCTGGCTTGGTGGCAGCCAAGCGATCCAACTCGCCACCAGAATCGCCATCAAGCTCGCCACCAAACTCGCCACCAAACTCGCCACCATAGCGCAGCATGTGTTTGAGGCTAGGGCAAGCAGGGTGCGCTTTTTCCAGCTCTTCGGCCAGTCGCTCGTCACACAAGGCGTGGCTGATCTGCGCCTTGTCGACGATGCCGATCAACTC
>JBBQIB010000529.1:0-2545 GCA_038324515.1 Burkholderiales bacterium | reverse complement strand
CGGCCTGCTGGCCGGGCGGCTGTCAGGCGGGCAGCGGCAGATGCTGGCGGTGGCGCGCGCACTCATCGCCCGACCACGTGTGCTGATGCTGGATGAACCTTCAGCCGGCCTCAGCCCCAAGCTGGTGGCCGAGGTGCTGGCACAGCTGCGCACCGTGCGCGACGCCGGCGTGACGGTGCTGCTGGTCGAGCAAAACGTCAAGGCTGCGCTCAGCGTGGCCGACCGCGCTGCCGTACTGGTGGAAGGCAAAGAGCGCATCGTCGCGCACTGCGAAGAGCTCAAGGGCGATGCGCGCATCGCCGAGCTGTACCTGGGCCGCCACGTCGCGACGCCGGCTTCTGCGGGCGCTTCTGCAGGCGCTACGGCAAGCGCTACTGCAAGCGCTCCTGCAAGCGCTCCTGCAACCGGTCCTACAACCGCTCCTAAAACCGCCACTGCAAGCGCGTCTGCAGCAGCCACTGCGCCCAACCCGGCAGGGCCACACTGATGCTGCAGATCGTGGCCGACGGCCTGGTCATCGGCTCGGTGGTGTCGCTGGGCGCCATCGGGCTGACGCTGACCTTCTCGATCCTGCGCTTCTCCAACTTCGCCCACGGCGAGTTCATGGCCTGGGGTGCGTACTTCGCACTCACGGCGCTGCTGATGTTCGGCGCCACCGAGGCCGGCGGCCCGCGGGCCATCGCGCCTTTCTCCTTCGGCTGGCCACTGCTGGCCGCTGCAGCCGTGGCGGCCGTACTGACCGCGCTGCTGGTGCTGGCGCTCGACTCGGCGCTCTTTCGCCGGCTGCGCCGGCAAGGCGCCATCACGCTGGTGATTGCCAGCTTCGGCGCCGCGCTGGCGCTGCGCAATCTGCTGCTTTACTTCTACGGCGGCGTGCCGCAGTACTACTCGCAAGAGCTGCAGATCGCAGTCGCACTGCTGCCGCGCAGCGTGATGGGTGGCCTGCGCATCACGCCCGATCAGCTCTTCGTGCTGGGGCTGGCTGCCGTCACCGTGGTCGGCGTGCATCTGTTTTTGCAGCGCAGCACCTTGGGCCGCGCGATGCGCGCCACTTCGATGAACCCGCAACTGGCCCGTGTCGCCGGCATCGACCCCGAGCACGTGCTGCGCGCCACCTGGGTCATCGGCGGCGTGCTGGCCGCCGTGGCGGGCGTGTTTGCCGGGCTCACGGTGCAGCTGCGGCCCACCTTGGGTCTGGACCTGCTGCTGCCGCTGTTTGCGGCCGTCATCCTGGGCGGCATCGGCTCGGTGTGGGGCGCGGTGATCGGCGGGCTGATCGTCGGCCTGGCCGAGAGCGCCGCCGTCCACGTGGTGGGCGCCGAGTACCGCGCGGCGGCCGCCTTCGTGGTGCTGATCGCCATCCTGCTGGTGCGGCCCACGGGCCTCTTCGCAGAGAAAACCTGATGGGGCGGCTCTGATGGTCGACTGGCTTGCGCAATACAGCGGCTGGCTGTCCTACGGCAGCTTCTTTCTGGTCTTTGCCGGCACCTACGCGATCATCGTGCTGGGCCTGAACCTGCAGTGGGGCTACACGGGTTTGTTCAACGTGGGCGTGGCTGGTTTTGTGGCCGTGGGGGCCTACACCAGCGCCATCCTCACCACACCCGACGCAGCCGACCGCATCGGCGGCTTCGGCTGGCCGGTGGCTGCAGGGTGGGTGGCCGCGATGGGGGTCAGCGGCCTCGTGGGCCTGGCCGTGGGCGCGGTGGCGCTGCGGCTGCGGCACGACTATCTGGCCATCACCACCTTCGGCGTGGCGGTGACGATCCAGTTGCTGGCCACCAACCTGCAGCCGCTGACCGGCGGCACCTTCGGCATGCAGTTCATCCCCAAGCCGCTGCAGGGCTGGCTGGGCACCGGGCTGGCCTGGAACCTGGCCTATCTGGCGCTGGTGCTGGCGCTGCTGGGCGCCGTCTACGTGGCGCTGCAGACGCTGGTGCAAAGCCCCTGGGGCCGCGTGCTGCGCGCCATCCGCGAAGACGAAGCCGCCGCCGAATCGCTGGGCAAGCGCGCCTTTGTCTTCAGGTTGCAGAGCTTTGTCATCGGCAGCATGCTGATGGGCCTGGGCGGCGCGGTATACGCGCACTTCGTGGGCTACATCGCACCCGAAGATTTCTTGCCGATCCTGACTTTCCAGCTGTGGGCCATGTTGATCGTGGGCGGTTCGGGCAACCACCGTGGCGCGGTGCTTGGAGCCTTCGTCGTGTGGGGCTTCTGGGCCGGGTCCGGTACGCTGCTGCGGGGCTGGGTGCCGCAAGCCGAGCAAGCGCGCGCTGCTGCGCTTCAGGTGGCGCTGATCGGTGTGTTGATCGCGCTGATGCTGCTGTGGCGGCCGCGTGGGCTGGTGGGCGAAACGGTGGCGGTGTCGCGCAGTGAGTAGCACGCCGGGACGCTGCGGCTTCGCTGCTGCTCTCGGCCCGTCTCAGCCCGCTGCAGCCCGCTGCAGCCCGTCTTGGGCGTGCAGGCCGCGCTTCAGGCGCCGTGGCCCTTGATGTAGGTTTCGAGAAAGCCGATCTGCTGGCCCATGTGCCGCACGTTTTCCTTG
>JBBQIB010000528.1:0-2553 GCA_038324515.1 Burkholderiales bacterium | reverse complement strand
GGAGCGCTGTTCGGCGCCAACGCTGAGGCCGACAACCTGAGTTTCGAGCTGCGCCACAAAGCCATCGTGGACCGTTTTGGGCGCTACCCGCATCGCAATGCAGTGCTGGGGCGTGAGTCGACGGCGGCTGAGCTGGACTTTCTGCAGCAACCGGGTTCGAGTTTCTGAGATGTCAAGCAATTCCCGTTTCAGTTTCAGGACCAGACGCCGAGTGGCGCTGGCGGTGCCGTTGATGGCAATCGCCGCCGCCGCCTTGCTCAGCGCCTGCGCCTGGGCGCCGCCACAGCCAGGCAGTCGCGTCGAGGCGCTGCACGCCGCCTGGGGTTCACCCACAGCACGGTATGCCCTGCCCGAAGGCGTGCAGCAACTGGAGTACGCCACGGGCCCCTACGGCCGCCAGACATGGATGGTGCAGGTGGATGCCACCGGCCGCGTGCTGCAGGCTCGCCAGGTGTTGACCGAGGCCGAACTGATGGCCACGCAGGCCGCAGCACCGTTGCCTGCAGACGCGTTGCTGCGCCGCCTGGGCACCCCCGGCGAGCGGCGCGGCGCTCGAGGCGGCGGCGAGACCTGGTCTTGGCGCTACGACACCAACGATTGCCTGTACTTCCAGTTTTCTTTGGATGCCAAGGGCATGGCCCGAAGTGGTGCCTTTGCGATCGACCCCCAGTGTGATGTGGCGAGCGATATGAGCAGCTCACGTGACTGAGTTGGCCGGTTGAAGCGCAGCTGAAGCCCGATGCTGGCTTTGAACCCGTCCCAGATCGTCCTGCACGGCATCCCCAATTGCGACAGCGTCAAGCGCGCCCGTGCCTGGCTCATGGCGCAAGGCATCGAACATGAATTCGTGGATTTCAAGAAATCCGGCGTACCGCCGGCGCGGCTGGATGCCTGGCTTGCCGGGCCTGGCTGGCAACTGTTGCTCAACCGCCAAGGCACGACCTGGCGCAGACTGGCTGCCACAGAGCAGGCCAGCATCACCGATGCGTCCAGCGCCCGCGCGCTGCTGCTGGCGCAGCCCAGCCTGATCAAGCGCCCGGTGGTGGACTGGCCGGGAGGCGTGACCACCGTGGGCTGGGACGCCATGCTGCTTCACGCAGCCAAGGCAGAAGGCTGAGTTCCATTTTGCGACCCGCTGGGTGCCTTCGGTGGGTGCCTGCCGTGTTGCGCCTCGCGGCTCAGCTGTCAAATCCGCTGCCGGCCAGCGACGTCACCTGCACCTTGACCCCGACACCGTGGGCTGCGGGAAAACACAAACTGCCGTCTCCAAACGCCTTGCTGGCGCTACAACTCAGCGCAGTTTCACGCGCAGCTTGCTCAGGCCCCTGAAACGCACCCGGCTGTCGCGTTGGGGTGTGCCCTCAAGCTGCATGTGCGGAAAGTGCGCCAGCAGCCCCCCGATCGCCACCCGTGCCTCCAGCCGCGCCACGCTCATGCCTGAGCAGGCATGGGCGCCTTGGCCAAACGCCAGGTGGTTGTTGGGCTTGCGCGCCACGTCCAGGGCCTGTGGGTTGTCGAAGGCCTGTGGGTCGCGGTTGGCAGCACCGATCGCGAGGGTCACAAAGCTGCCGGCCTTGACAACGCCGCTGGGCAGCGCCAGATCGGCCCGGGCCAGGCGGTTGTTGAACTGCAACGGGCTCTCAAAACGCAGCAGCTCTTCAACAGCGGTCGGCAGCAGGCTGGCGTCGTCGACCAGGCGATGCCATTGCTCGCGATGCTCAAGCAGCGCATGGACACCGTTGCCGATCAGATTGGAGGTGGTCTCGTGCCCGGCGTTGAGCAAGAAGATGCAGTTGTGCAACAGCTCAGCCTCGCTGAGCTGGCCCTGGTCGTCACCTTGCAGCAGCCGGGTCAGCACATCGGTCTCGGGGTCGCCAGGCTGCTGCCTTCTTTGGGTGACCAGAATTCGAAGTGCAGCGCAAAAGTCTTCGACGGCGCGGTTGGCGCGCTGCAACAGGGCTGACGACGGTGCTGGCTCCAGCGCCGACAAGATGTCCAGCGACCACTGGCGCAGGGGGCCCCGCTCGGCATGTGGGATGGCCAGCAGATTGCCGATCACCTCGACGGGGATCAAGGCCGCGAAGTCGTTGATCAGATCGGGCTCTTCTTTGCGGGCCAATTCGCTCAACAAGCCTTCCACCATCTGCTCGACGTCTGTTTGCAGCCTGGCGACCACGCGCTGGCTCAGCGCGCCCGTCAGGATGCGCCGCACGCGGGTGTGCAGCGGTGGGTCGCTGAACACCAGGCTGGTGGTGTGGTGCTGGTAGATCGGCGAGCCAGGTCCCAGGCGCGGGCCAAATTCTTGCTGCTTGTCGCTGCTGGCATGCGGGCTGCGGTACACCGCCAGCACATCGGCGTGGCGGCTGAGCAGCACCGAAGGCGGGCCGTTGCCCGGCAACAGGTGCAGCGGGGCATGTTGCTGCAGCGCCTCGTAGTAAGGATAGGGGCAAGTTACAAAATCGGCGGGCGGGGCCGCCAGGCTGAAGCTGCTCAGGCTGCTCAGGCTGCTCAGGCCATCGCGCACAGAGTCGCGTGCTTGATCGGTGGCGAGTG
>JBBQIB010000527.1:0-2556 GCA_038324515.1 Burkholderiales bacterium | reverse complement strand
TTTGTTGGCAAAGCCCAGGCCGTGCGTGGCGTGGTGCAGCAGCACCGAACTGCCTCGCACCTTCAAGCCGGCGAATAGCACGCCGCTGCCGACCAGGGCTGCGACCGCAGACATCACTTCGATGAGCTGGTTCATGGTGTTTACTCCTATTTGTTCAATTGCGGGTGTCAGAACACCAGCACCGGAACCGGTGCCAGCAGGTACAGCGTCTGCGCCGACCACATGCCCAGGCCGGCTGCCAACATCGCCACGCCCATCTGTAGCGCGTGGTGTTGGGCGGGCGTCCAGGGCTGGCGTCCCATTTCTTCGGGCAGCGCGATGCCGGTCAACCAGGTCCAGAAGCGCTGCGGTGCGATGCGCAGTTCTTTCAGGGCCTGGCGGATGGCCAAGGCATCGGGTTTGTCTTGCCGGGTCTTCATGGTTTGCCTTTCGGGTTGCGGCGCTGGGCTTGGTGCAGGCTTGGCGGTGATAGATTCACTGCAGCTTCCAGTGGCCTGCCAGTCTTCCTGGCGCCTCGTTTGGTTCTCGCCGACGGGATGTTTGCGAGTGAGATGAACTTTAGAAAGGCAGCCCGGAAAGCGCCATGCAAGTGCCGGAAAGGCGGCACCAAGCTTCGGAAACGCCTACAGAAAACTCAAGGAAAGTCGAGGAAACACATGGGCAACGAACCCCCGAAGTACCCGCAGTTTGCTGAGCTGCTTGCGCAACATATGAAGGCTGGAACAGGCCGTTCGGCTGACCTTCGCGCCCGGCCGTGGAGCACGGCTGAGATTGCTAAGAAGCTGGGTTGTTCCGACAAGACAGTGGGCAACTACCAACGGGGTCAATCTCGCCCGCTGCCTGACCAGCTGCACGTCTTGCTCAACACCGTTTTTGGCCTGATTCCCATTAATCCCGCCGCTGAGACCCAGGTCATGCGTGACGATGCGAATGCGCTTCGCATTGCCGCAGGCTACGGCGACGGTCTGGTTGTCGGACTGCCCGCCGGCGGTGATCCGATCAAGCCTCCATCCCATCTGGCGGACCGGGAAACAGGTGCAACCCAGTTGGCGCCCGTTGCTCCTCAGCCCGCAGCGTCGCGCAGCGCCGAGTTCGACTCATCGGCGGCACTCCAAAGTGCATTGAACAAGTCGCGCGACGCCATGGCAGGCGCCGTTCTGGGCGCGACAGCGACTGACGCTGCAAGGCCGAAGGACACCCGTTCGCCAAGCGAAGCACCGAAACCTGGCTTCCCGAAGTACCCTGCCAACATCGAACAACGGTTATCGGCCGTGATTGCTGATCTGACCGCAACCTGCAACCAAGCCGAAGGCGGTCGTCGGCATGGCGTGGCGGCCGACCTGACCGCAGGGTGGCTGAAATCCACCCTCGATTCGCGTTGGAGTGCCGAGACTTCAGTTTTCGAGCTTTATTCGTCCTTGACGCTTGCCGTCGAGCAGGCATCAAAACAGCAACAGTGGGCGGATGTGCCGCAAGCAGCCATCGAATCCGACAAGTCAATGCTGTTGCAAGTGGCCAAACGGCTCTTCGCGTTGGTGTGGACTGAAGCAGCCTTCTTGACCTTTCGTGCGGCGCCCGTCGTAGCGCACACGATAGAGAGCGATGACCTTCTCTACGCGGGCCAGTCTGCAGCATTGGGCTTTGATTTCGAATTGCCACACAGTCCAACACTGATCCATTGGCGGCTCGACATCGGTGGCGAAATACAGTCCGGTGTGGGGCGCGACAAGGAGCAGCACGTTCTGGAATGGCTTGCTCAGCAGTTCGAAATGCAAGCCTGCCCACTAGGGGCGGTGCAGGTCGCCAACTGGCGCACAGAAGTGGTCGCGAAAGCAGAGGTGCGCCAAAGGCGATTCCGCCGCGCGCGGGTACTCGCGGCCAAGCTACCGTCGGATCAGCAGGCGCTGATTGACGAGATTCATAAATTGGGCGACAGCCTGAAGATGCTTACCCAGGTTCGTACAGGCACGCCTGGCAACTACTTGCGACAGCAGGCCAGCCCTGAAGCCGTGCTGCGGTCAGAGATCGAAGATTTTTTGATGGCCCTGGACCGGATGGCTCCTGCATGAAACCCGAACTCCCCCACTACCCCACCACCACCCCCGTGCAGATGCCCGCCCAAGGCATCCTGCCCGCTGCCGTGCACCGCTTTCACCCAGACACCGTGGCGGCGCTGCACATGGCCGAGGTCACCGGCCGCCCGCTGCTGCTGCGAGGCCTGCCGGGTGTGGGCAAAAGTCAGACGGCGCGCGCCGCAGCCTTTGCGGCCGGCCGCCCGCTGCTCACCCAGATGATCGACGGCCGCACCGAGCCGCACGACCTGATGTGGCGCTTTGACCAGGTGAGCCGTCTGGCTGATGCCCAGGTGCTGAAACATGGCCAGGAACTCAGGGCCGAATCGCACTACCTCAGCCCGCAAAACCTGTGGTGGGCATTCGACTGGGCTGGGCTGGCCAAAGAAGGCCACCCGCAGCCTGTACAGACACCGAAAAAGTGGCAAGCCGGCCAACACCGCGCCGTGCTGTTGATCGACGAAATCGACAAGGCCGACCCCGA
>JBBQIB010000526.1:0-2561 GCA_038324515.1 Burkholderiales bacterium | reverse complement strand
CGCCGAGGTGGTGCTGGTCTGCGTGACCGACGAGGCCGCTTCGCGCCGGGTCTGGCAGCAGAACCTGCCGCACTGGCGCAAGGGGGCTTTGGTCATCGAGCTGGGCAGCGTCTCCCACGCCTGGGCGCTGCAGGCAGCAGCGGCCTGCAGCGCCTCGGGTCTGCGTTATGCAGACGCGCCGCTGAGCGGCGGCGTTGCCGGTGCCGCAGCCGGCGAGCTGGTTGCGATGCTCGGGGCGGATGAAGCCGACGTGCCCGAACTGTGCCGGGTGCTGGCGCCCTTGACTGCACAGGTGGTGCACCTCGGTCCGCCAGGGTCTGGGCAACTTTGCAAGATGGCCAACCAGCTGGCCATCGCCGGCGTGGCCGCCGGGCTTGCGCAAGCCCAGGCCTTCAGCCGCAGCGCGGGACTGGACTTCGGGTCGGTGATCGACGTGTTGGCCCGTGGCACTGCCGCCTCCGTCCAGCTCACCCGGCTGCGCGACACGCTCGCGCAGCCGGGTAACCATGCCGCGAGCACCTTTGCCTGGCTGCAAAAGGACCTGGCTCTGTGCCAGCAAGCCAGTCTTTCACCGCTGCCGCTGGTTTCGCTGTGGCAGGAATGGTGGCAGGCGTCCGATTCAGACACCCTCAAACCGTGACCGAGATGAGCGACAACCGATGACTGTTCACACTCTGTGCTTCGATATGGCGGGCGCCGGCGACGTCTCTGCGTTGGATGCCTGGCTGCAGACCATGGACATCGCCAAGCTGCGTCGCCTGGTGGTGATGGCCAAGACCGAAGGCCACCATGCCCCCAACGACTTTTCGCGCGACCTGCTCAAGCTGCAGTTGGACCGCGTCTTCGCCGCGCACGGCGTGCAGGACCGTGCGCTGTCGCTGCTGGCGATCGGCAGTGAAGGCGTGGGCTCGCCGAAGGGTTTCGCTTTCGCCGAAGACACCGCCGCCGACCTGACAAGCCCTGCAGACTGCTCGCCTCGTCTGGCCCTGGGCACGGCGCGCAGCGAGCCCGTGCCGCTGGCCGAGATGGGCACACTGCAGCTGGTGGACCGCGTCGCCGAGACTGCACGCGCCGCGCTGCGCGACGCGCGGCTGCAGCCCGACCAGGTGGAGCTGCTGTTCATCAAGTCGCCCTTGCTGCCAGCGCGCCACCCGGCGGCCACGCCGCTGAACAGCACCATGCACCGCGGGCGCGCGATCTCCGCGCTGGGCGGCGGCGTGGCACTGGGCGAGATCGACCGGCGCCTGCTGACCGAGGACGGCATCGCGCGCGATCTGTCGCTCTATGCGCGACACGTTCAAGGCATCACCGGAGCGGAGATCCGCTGCGTCGAGGTGGTGGTGATGGGCAACCGTCCGGGCGCGTCTGGCGCGTTGCGTATCGCTTCAACGCACACGCGAGACCTGCTCGATCAGCGCTCGCTGCGCGAGTTGCTGGGCAGCCTTGGCTTTCGGTTCGACGCCTTCGGCGAACTGCTGGACGGCGAGCGCATCCACGCGTTGATCGCCAAGACCATGGTTGCCGAAGACGGGATGCTGCGCGGCTCACGTACCACCGTCTACACCAGCGGATGGGCACCAGAATCCCACATCCGGGCAGCAGCTTCGGGTGTTCTGGGTAGTCTGATGGGCCACCTGAGATTCTTCGTCTCCGCCGATTCGGTGCATCAGGCACCAGTCGGGGGCGGCGTGGCCGCAGTGGTCTACGAAGACGGACCCGTGAGCGCAGGATCCGATTTGCACACCCAGCGACCAGCAGCCGGCTAGAACTTCTTGGCTGCCAGCGCAGCAGGCACCTGTCGCTCAGCCAACGGCGGCAAGAATGCATTGGTGTACACGTCGTCCAGCTTCGGCGTGTTGTTGAATTTGAAAGACTCGCCGATCTGAGCGATAGAGCGGCTCAGGCGAGCCGGATCGACAAACCCTACGCCGTTGGCCTTGACCTCGGCGGTAAGAAAGTTGTCGTTCAGGAACATGCTCAGGCGCATCTTCTCAGCGGCTTCGGTGGTGACCGGGTTGCGCTTCAGCACAGAGGCCACGGCATCGGCAGGGTTGGCCGCCACGTCCATGAAGCCCTTGATGCTGGCGCGCACGAACTTGCGCACGACCTCCGGGTTGTCACGCAGGAACTGCGGGTTGGCCAGCAGTGCGTTGCCGAACAACTCCAGGCCGAAGTCGCGCATGTACATGATGGAGATGTCCTCGGGCTTGAGGCCATTCATCTGCAAGGCCACCCAGGCGCTGTAGCCGAAGCCCACGATGGCGTCGACCCTGCCCTGCATCAGCATCGGCTCACGCACCGGGAAGCCGACGTTCTCGATGCGAACCTTGCTGCCGTCGACGCCTGCAGCCTTCATGAAGGCAGCCCAGTTGGCGTAGGCACCGTCGGCCGCCGGCGCACCGACCAGCCGGCCCTCCAGGTCCTTGGGCTTGAGGATGCCGTTCTTTTTCAGCGAGGTGACCGCGAATGCCGGTGCGTTCATCACCATGAAAACCGCTTTGATGGGCGGATTGGCCGGGTTGTCGCGGAAACGGATCAGCGAGTTCATGTCGGCCATGGCC
>JBBQIB010000525.1:0-2562 GCA_038324515.1 Burkholderiales bacterium | reverse complement strand
ACCGCACCGTTGCGCTGGTGGGTGAGTCGGGGTCGGGCAAGAGTGTGACCGCGATGTCAGTGCTCAATTTGCTGCCCGACAACGCCCAGCGCAGTGGCCGCATCCTGTGGCAAGGCAAGGACTTGTTGCAGGCCAATCTGTCGCAGTTGCAAGACATGCGCGGCAAAGACATCGCCTGCGTTTTTCAAGACCCGATGAGCTCGCTCAACCCGGTCTTCAACGTCGCGCAGCAGTTGTGCGAGCCGCTGCAAAAGCACATGCGGATGAGCAAGTCGCAGGCAATGAAACGGGCGGAGGAATTGCTGCATGAGGTGGGCATCCCTGAGCCCAAGCGGCGGCTGGAGAACAATCCGCATGATATGTCGGGCGGCCAGCAGCAGCGCGTGATGATTGCGATGGCGCTGGCTTGTGAGCCCAAGCTGTTGATTGCCGACGAGCCCACCACGGCTTTGGATGTGACCATCCAGCGGCAGATCCTGGAGCTGCTGGGCAAACTCAAGCAGCAGCACCGCATGAGCGTGCTGTTCATCAGCCACGACCTGGGGCTGGTGGGCGAGATTGCCGACAGCGTGGTGGTGATGCGCCATGGCCAGATCCGCGAAAGTGGCCCAGTGGCGCAGATTTTCACCAGTCCAAAGGATGCGTACACCAAAGCCCTGTTGGCCTGCAGGCCCAGCCTGGAAGGTAACCCGGCGCGGCTGCTCGTCATCGACGACCACATCGCCGGGCGCCAGGCGCAGCAGCACAGCAAAGTCAAGGACCCCACAGCGCCGGTGGTGCTGGAAGCGCGGGGCCTGGGCAAGAGCTTCTGGATCAAGCAGGGGTTGTTTGGCAAGCGCGAATTCAAGGCCGTGCAGAACGTCAACTTCCAGCTGCGCAAGGGCCACACGCTGGGCGTGGTGGGCGAGTCGGGCTCGGGCAAGACGACGATGGGGCTGGCATTGCTGCGGCTGCATGAAGCCAACCGCGGGCCTGAGACGGGCGAAGTGATCTTTGACGGCAAGAACCTGCTCAAGCAAAGCGACAGTGAGCGCCAATTGCTGCGCAAGCGCATCCAGATCGTCTTCCAGAACCCCTACGCCAGCCTGAACCCACGTTTCACGATCGGCCAGACCCTGCTGGAGCCCATGCTGATCCACGGCATTGGCACCAGCACGACTGACCGCGAGCAACGGGCGCGTGCGCTGCTTGAAAAGGTGGGGCTGGACGGCCGCGCCTTTGGCAAGTACCCGCACGAATTCAGCGGTGGCCAGCGCCAGCGGGTGGCCATCGCGCGCTGCCTGACCCTGAACCCTGAAGTCATGGTGCTGGACGAAGCCGTCAGCGCGCTGGACGTCAGCGTGCAGGCGCAAGTTCTGAACCTGCTGCGTGACTTGCAGGACGAGTTTGGCCTGAGTTATGTCTTCATCAGCCACGACCTGGCGGTGGTGCGCTTCATCAGCGATGAAGTGCTGGTGATGAAGGACGGCGTGGTGGTTGAGCAGGCTGACGCAGCGCAAATTCTGGCGGCACCGCGAGAGGACTACACCAAGCGGCTGCTGGCGGCCATTCCCAGGGGGTACCGGGAGGCGGCTTGACCGTGGTGCGGCACGACCGGGCGCTTCGGCGCGCATTCTTGCGCTGGCCTGTGGCAGCCGCGCTCGGGGTGGCGGCTGCGATCAGGCCGGCCAGGTCACAGCAGGCTGCGCAAGAGCAGGCCCACGGTCCAGCGCAGAGTCAAAGTCAGAGTCAAAGTCAGAGTCAAGCGCAGGGCCAGGCTCAAACAGCTGCTGCCATCACCTTTGACGACACCTGGGTTGACGGCATGCGCCAGCGCGTTCTGCCGCTTCGGGTGCGGCTGCCCGCGCGGCCCCTGGCGGGCGACCCCGGTTGCGCGCTGGTGCTCTATTCACACGGCCTGGGCGGCAGCCTGGCAGCGGGCGAGGTCTGGGCGCGCGCCTGGCAAGCCGCTGGCCTGGCTGTCATCCACTTGCAGCACCCGGGCAGCGACAGCGAGGCAGCCCGTGGCGGCCTGGCGGCTTTGCTGGGCGCAGCCAACCTGGCCCAATTGCAGGCCCGGGTTGCAGACGTGCAGTTTGTACTGACCGAGTGCGCGCGCCGCGCGGCCGTCGCCCCGTGGTCACGGCTTCGCCTGGACGCCGTGGGCTTGGCGGGGCATTCTTTCGGGGCCCAGACCACGCTGGCGCTGGCTGGGGCCAGAGGCAATGGGCCGGACCTGACTGACACGGCTGGCAAGCTGCGCGCTTTCATCGCTTTGAGCCCGGCACCCGCGCGCCATGGCCGTTTGGAGTTGAGCCAGCAGTTCGACGCCATCACGCGACCGATGTTGTGCATCACGGGCACTTTGGATGGCGACCCGATCAGCGCAGGTGTGCAGGCGGCCGGCGCCGCCGCGCCGCTGGCCTTGCGTGGTGCGCGTGGCATCAGCCCCGAGGATCGGCGCGCGGTCTACGATGGTTTGCCCAGCTCTGCGCAGGGCCAGCGCGCACTGCTGGTGCTGGATCAGGCCGATCACGCCAGTTTTGCTGGGCAAGACTTGCTTGCTGCGGTCAACGGGCAGCC
>JBBQIB010000524.1:0-2571 GCA_038324515.1 Burkholderiales bacterium | reverse complement strand
CAGCCGCACCTGCGCGCCGGGCAGGGCCGGAACGCGGGCGGGCCACAGGCGGAAGGTCAGGCGGGTGAACAGTTCATCGAGGTACAGGCCGGCAAAGAGCCACGGATACAGGCTGCGGGCCAGCGCGCCCTGCGGCCGGGCTCGCACTGCGCCTTGCACGATGAACAGCAGCGCGAAGCAGCCGATCACCCAGGCCACCAGCGCCATGCTCGGCGGGGCACCTGCCGCCCCGGCGCCGAGCCAGAGGGTGAATCCGGCGTGCAGGCCGAAGTAGGCCAGCGCCACCGCAAAGGCCCCAGCCAGCCCGGCCAGCGGCCACAACCCGCCGCCGCGCAGCACCGGCCCGGCCAGCAGCGGCGCGAGCGCCAGCGACAAGATGCCGCCAAGAGCCCACAGCGCCGGCGCCTCGGTGGGGCTGAAGCCCCAGATCAGCGCCGCACCCCCCACCAGCACCATGCCGGCCCCGGCGCCCACCAGCCAGCGGCCGAGCGACAGCGGGGGCACCGGCGGGGTCATCTGCTGCAGGCGGTTCTGCTCGACTGCGCCACCGGCACCGAGAAAGGCGTAAGCCTTGTACAGCGAATGCGCCACCAGGTGCAGCAGCGCCAGGTCGTACAGACCCAGGCCGCACTGCATCAACATGAAACCCATCTGCGCGCAGGTCGACCAGGCCAGCGACACCTTGATGCTGATGCGCGTCATCATCACCAGCGCCGCCACCACGGCCGTGACACTGCCCACCACCACCAGCAGCGCCTGCGCCGCCGGCACGTCACCGACCAGACTGCCCAGGCGGATGAGCACGAAGCCGCCCAGGTTGACGACACCGGCGTGCAGCAGCGCCGATACCGGTGTCGGCGCCTCCATCACCTGGATCAGCCAGCCGTGCACCGGCAACTGCGCGCACTTCAGCAAGGCTGTGGCGGCCAGCAGCAGCGCGCCGGCCTGCAGCGCGCCCGTCATTTCAGGCAGGGCGCGTGCGGCTGCCATGGCTTGGTCGATCTCTAGCGTGCCAAGGCCGTAGCCCACCAGCGCGACCCCGCCGAGCAGGCACAAGTCGGCCACCCGGCTGGCAATGAACTTCTTGTGTGCGGCAATCAGTGCCTGCGGCCGGTTGCTGAAGAAGGTCAGCAGACTGTGCAGCGACAGGCTGGAGGCGATCCAGGCCAGCGCCAACAACAGCAGGTTGTTCGTCGTCACCAGCACCGCCACGGCGGCCAGTGTCAGCATCAGGTTGCGCACGTAGCGCCGCTGCCCGCGTTCGCCGTCGAGGTAAGGCTGCGAGTAACCGACGATGACCCAGCCGATGAAGCCCACCAACAGCAGCATCAGACTGCTGGCGGCGTCGCTGTGAAGGCTTGCATGCAGCACGCCAGCGGCGCCCAGGGACAGCAGCTCCGGGCCGCGCGCCAGCGCTGCGCCGCCGACCACCAGCCACACCAGCGAGGCGACCGCCGCCGCCATCGCCAGCCCCGCACACCACCGCGCCCAGCGCCAGGGGCTGCCTGGTGCAGCCGCGGCTGCGACGTAGAGCAAAGGCACGGCACACAGCAGCGCGATGCGCGCTGATGACATTTCCGCAAGCAGGATGGACATGGACAAAGCCCTTCAGGTGGCAACGACTCCGACTGTGACGGGCCGCGGCACTTCAGTAAAGTTCATTGATGTGCACGCGTCGTTCATAAAAACAGATTGGTTTGGCCATGTCGCGACTGAACTTTCACCACCTGCATTACTTCTGGGCCGTGGCCAAGGAGGGCCATCTGACGCGCGCTGCGGCGCGGCTGCACGTCTCGCAGTCGGCCCTGTCCGCACAGATCAAGCTGCTGGAGGAGCAGTTGGGTCATGCCCTGTTCACGCGCAGCGGGCGCACGCTGCAGTTGACGGAGGCCGGGCGCATGGCGCTGACGTATGCCGACTCCATCTTCGCCTCGGGCAACGAACTGATGGCGCTGCTGCGCAACGGCGTGCGCGAGACCCGGCAGGTGCTGCGCATCGGCGCCGTGGCCACGCTGTCGCGCAACTTCCAGGAGAACTTCATCAAGCCGCTGCTGTCGCGCACGGACATCGAACTGGTGCTGCAGTCGGGCAGCCTGGAAGACCTGCTTCAGCGCCTGCGCGTGCACTCGCTCGATCTGGTGCTGTCGAACCGCCGTGTCCACGCCGACGCCGACAACCCCTGGCGTTGCCGCAGCATCGCGCGGCAGCCCGTCAGCCTGGTCGGCCAGCCGCGGCCGAAGCGGCGTGCTTTCCGATTCCCGGAAGAACTGGCCGAGGTGCCCCTGCTGCTGCCTGGCCGTGACAGCGACATCCGCACCGCCTTCGACCTGCTGTGCGAGCAGCACGGCCTGCGTTGCCATGTGCTGGCCGAGGTCGACGACATGGCGCTGCTGCGACTGCTGGCCCGCGACTCCGGCGCCGTGGCATTGGTGCCGACCGTGGTCGTGCGCGACGAACTGCATTCCGGCCAATTGGTCGAGTACTGCGTCGTGCCCGATCTGGTGGAGAACTTCTACGCCATCACGGTGAAGCGGCACTTCGAGCCGCCGCTGTTGAAGGCGCTGCTCAAGC
>JBBQIB010000523.1:0-2571 GCA_038324515.1 Burkholderiales bacterium | reverse complement strand
GCTGTGGTGGCCGGTTTTCAGGTGTCCACTGGTGGCCGGATTTGGGTGTCCACCGAGGGCTGGAGGATCTCAGGCCGCTTGCAGTTGCGACCGACGGGCTGGCGCACGCGGCGGCGCCCTGGCCTGCAGACCCAGGTGCGTGAGGATCTTCTCGATCACTGGCTGCTCCGCTGTCGTCAGGTTGGCGCCGAACCATGTGAGCGAGGTCCAGAGCGAGTGCTGACTCGAGTCGCCGCTTTGATAGACCACCCAGATCGTAGGTAGGTAAGCTGCCACGCGCAGGCTGTTGAAAAGGGCGAAGGACCAAGTCAGCAACCACAGGTAGGGCCGTTGCTTGCGCTTGGCGGCTCAGCGCGCTGGATGGTCATTTCCATGTCGCTCACTTCTTCTTCGTCGCGAGCGGCGGCGCCGCAGATGCTGTCTGGGCGAGTCCCCCTGGCAGCTGGTTTCTCTCCTTTGCGTGCGGCACGGCCTGCAGCAAACGCATCAGGTTGATTGGCATCAGAGCCGCGTGCAGTGCAAGCACCGGCCAAAGGCCGGCGCTGGAGCCGTAGGCGATAAAGGCGGCGTTGGCTGCCAGTGCACACATCCGCAACGCAACAGGTCGGGTGCATGAGAAAGTAGCTACGGTCAGCCCGGCCGCGATCCACCCGAGAGCGTCGATCATTGCGGTGCACCCGTTCTTTCGATTTCCGAACGACCGGCATTCACGTGCAAAGGGCCGTCCGACACAAGCTCAGCCCGCGGCCAAGGCAACCGCATCCTCTCCAGCGTGCTGCTGTAACGGGATTGATTGGTGATGGTGGTCTCCCTCGTTATCGACTCCAAAGCGAACTTGACTCTCGCATCATCGAAACTTTCGTCGAGGACGCGACCCTGCGCATCAACCGCGCGTATCACGCCGCCAGATTGCTTTTCGTGTTGCTCCTTCCACCATGAAGCCGCTGCCGTTCGCATCGAGGCTGGACGCCTGCAGAGGGTCTGGTTAAAGGGAATCCGGAACAGTCGTGCAGTTGTCATGAGCAAATCCTAGAGTGGGCGCGAGCGCGAGAATTCAGCTGGGGTTGCGATTCGACCGTCCATCGGGATGCGAGACGGGTTTTAGCGTTCGGGTACTGGTGCGTTGGTGCTGCGCGTCAAGCAGCGCCTCCGCCCGTTTAAGTGCTTCGTCGAGATCCAAGGCCTCACCTTCTAACGTGGCGGCGTCGAAGGCGTCATCGCCGATTTCGGCACGCGCCGCGGCGAGATGACGCGCTTTGTGTCGTTCGATCTGGTCGTGGCGGGCGATCTGCAGGCTTTGCTGGTGCACGGCGCCAGCAGCATGAAGAAGCACGATCTCCGGCCAGCGCGCAGGATCCGAAAGCAGCGTCAACGCGCACTGCAGCCAGAGCAGCTTCAGAAACCGGGATCCCGTTCCGGGCACCAGCGGCGCGGCCTCGAGCAGGTATTCGCGTGAGCGCGCCGGCTGGCCGGCTTCCACCGCGGCAATGGCCACGTTGAGCAAGTTGGTGCAGAGGTTGTAGCCCTGGCTTGCAGCCCGCGTCAGCACCAGCGTCTGCTGGCCAAGCTCATGCGCCAGCGCATGATTGCCCCGAACGGTAGCGATCACTATCAGGCCGTTGAAGGCCGCCGTCTCCAGACGCTGATGACCCAGGCGCTTGGCGATGGCCAAGCCTTGCTGTATCCAGTCCTCGGCCTCGACGGTGCGGTCTGCGTCGACGGCCTGATGACCCAGCATCACCATCGCCCTCGACTCGTGCTCAGCCGAGCCCATGTCGCGGGCGGCGGCCAGCATGTCCTGCGCCAGCCGTGCGGCCTCGGCGGTCTGGCCGATCCAGCCATGTATTTGGGCGGCTGAAGCCAGGGCTTGCAGTCGCGCAAGGCTTATCGGCAGCGCTGTCGCTGCGGCCAGACTGCGTAGGGATTGCGCAGCGCCTACCGACAGCAGGCCACGCGACGACCAGTAGTAGCGCAGCGCGGCAAACATTTGCACGCCGACCTCGGCTGCCTCGCCGCCACTGCGAGCGCCACGCTCGCACCAGCGCAATGCGTGCAGCAGGTTGTCGCGCTCGGGGTCGAGCCGGGCCAGCGCTTCAGCGCCTTGGCCTTGTGCGGTGATCTCGGCGTCGCAGCGCTCTGCCAGCGCCATGAAGCACCGGGCATGCCGCAGCAGCGTGGGCTCAGTCTCGCCAGCCTCGGCCAGCCGTTCCAGCGCAAACATGCGGGTCGTTTCGAGCAGCCGGTAGCGCGGCAGCGAATCACCTTCAGCCACGACGAGCGACTTGTCGACCAGCGCACCCAGCCGCTCCAGCACGTCCCAGCCGTCGAGTGCCTCGTCTTCGGCTACCTCCTGGGCAGCCTCTAGCGTGAAGCCACCCGTCAGCACGCCCAGGCGTCGCAGCACGCGCTGTTCGTCGGTGGTGAGAAGGCCGTGGCTCCATTCGAGCGCTGCACGCAGCGTCTGGTGGCGCCGCATCGCTGCCCGTGCGCCAGCGGTGAGAAGCTCGAAACGTTCATCAAGCCGATCGCGCACGCCCTTCACTCCTAGCAAGCCCACACGTGCCGCCGCCA
>JBBQIB010000522.1:0-2586 GCA_038324515.1 Burkholderiales bacterium | reverse complement strand
GATCGCCGGCCACCACCAGCTCTTGCACTACGCCACCTCGCGCAGGCTGGTCGACACACCACGCACCACAGTCGTGGCCTGCGTGCTACAGGGGGCGGCCGCCTACTGGGCGCACTGCGGCGATTCGCGCCTGTACCTGGTCCGCGGCGACAAGCTGCTGGCCCGCACCCGCGACCACTCGTACTCCGAGCTGCAGGACAGTTTGGCGCAAGTGGTGCCGATGAACGACAAGGTCAACCGCAACGTGCTGTTCACCTGCCTGGGCAGCCCAGGCAAGCCGGTGGTGGACACTGCCGGCCCGGTGATGGTGCAGCCTGGCGACCGCGTGATGCTGTGCTCAGACGGTTTGTGGGGCACCGTCAGTGATGAAGAAATCACCGAGGTGCTGGTGCGCATGCCGGTGTCTGAAGCGGTGCCTGAGCTGGTCGAACGGGCGCTGAAGGCCGGCGGCGAAAAAAGCGACAACGTCACCGTGCTGGGGGTGGATTGGGAGGCTGCCGAGGACCGCGAAAGCCGGACTGGTGTTTCGACCAAGGCCTTGGCAGACGACGTCTTCGCCTCCACCATCCAGGCCAGCCTGGCGGCCGACCACCTGGTGGACGATCTGGACGAGGCGGAGATCGAGCGCAGCATCCGCGAGATCAACGAGGCCATCCAGCGCAGCGCGCAAAGGCGCAAGACCTGAGGCTTGCGCCGGGGTGGGTCAAAATGTGCAGGTTTCTCCAACCTGCGACTTATCTTCATGAGCTTTTCCCGTTCCAGCGGCCGCGCCGCCAGCGCCATGCGCCCCGTGACATTGCAGCGCGCCTACACCCGCCACGCCGAGGGCTCGGTGCTGGTCAGTTTTGGCGACACCCAGGTGTTGTGCAACGCCTCGGTCGAAGAGCGCGTGCCACCGCACAAGCGCGGCAGCGGCGAAGGCTGGGTCACGGCCGAGTACGGCATGCTGCCGCGCAGCACCCACACCCGCAGCGACCGTGAGGCAGCGCGCGGCAAACAAAGCGGGCGCACGCAAGAGATCCAGCGCTTGATCGGGCGCTCGTTGCGCAGTGTCTTTGACCTGAAGGCGCTGGGCGAGCGCAGCATCCAGCTGGATTGCGACGTGCTGCAGGCCGATGGCGGCACCCGCACGGCGGCCATCACCGGCGCTTTCGTGGCTGCCCACGACGCCGTGAGCTGGTTGATGGCGCAGGGGCGCATCACCGCCAGCCCGATCCGTGAGCATGTGGCTGCGATCTCGGTGGGCATGCTGCAAGGCACGGCGCTGCTGGATCTGGAATACATAGAAGACTCGGTGTGCGACACCGACATGAATGTCGTGATGACGGGTGCAGGCGGCTTTGTGGAAGTGCAGGGCACCGCCGAAGGAGTGGCTTTCACGCGTGCGGAAATGAACCAATTGCTGGCCTTGGCCGACAAAGGCATCCGCGAGTTGGTGGCGGCGCAGCAGCAGGCGCTGGCTGTGGCGCTGGCTGTGGCGCTTTGATCGCTTGAAGCTGGATCCTCCCCTGCGCCTGGTGCTGGCGTCCAACAACGCCAAGAAGCTGAGCGAGTTGCGCAGCCTGCTGCAGGGTCTGCGTGTGCAACTGGTTTCACAAGCCGAGTTAGGCATCGCTGAAGCCGAAGAACCGCACTGCACGTTCATCGAAAACGCGCTGGCCAAGGCCCGCCTTGCCGCTGCCGCTTCAGGCTGCGCAGCCATTGCCGACGATTCTGGCCTGTGCGTGGATGCCTTGGGCGGTGCGCCTGGGGTCATCTCTGCCCACTATGCGCCACTTGAGATGGCCGCGGGTCCCCACAACCCCAGCTCGCCACCCGCAGAGCAGCCCACCGACCGCGAAGCCCTGCGCAGGCTGCAGGATGCGGCCAACAACCGACTGTTGCTGCAGCGCCTGGGTGCAGCCGCTGCCGATGGCGGCTCGCTGGCCAAGACAGCCCAGCCCTGCAGTGGCCGCGATGCCAGCTTTGTCTGCACGCTGGTGGCGATCCGCCACGCGCAAGACCCGCAGCCACTGGTGGCAGTGGGACGCTGGTCTGGCCAGATCCTCAAGCAGCCGCGCGGCGAACTGGGTTTTGGCTACGACCCGCTGATGTTCATCCCCGAGCTGCAGATGACGGTGGCCGAGATGGATGCGCAGACCAAGAACCTGCACAGCCACCGCGCCCGCGCCATGGCCCAGCTGGCGCAGTGGCTGGGCAGCGTGTGGGGGTTGTGACGACTTTGCCTGTGCCTGGGCCTGTGCCTGGGCATGTGCCTGTGCCTGTGCCTGTCTCTTCGCGCATACCTGTGCCCTTGCCACTGCGCGCAGCGCAGCCGGCAGTGCAGAGCAACGGGCACAGCTCGGCGCAGAGCCTGGCGCATGTGATGCGGCCAGGCACGTTGCAACTGAGCAGCCTGCCGCCGCTGGCGCTGTACATCCACCTGCCTTGGTGCCTGAAGAAGTGCCCGTATTGCGACTTCAACTCGCATGAACTGCAAGCTGGACGTCAAGCCGAGCTGCCCGAAGTCCGCTACGTTGATGCGCTGCTGGCTGATCTGGAAGCCAGCCTGCCGTGGGTCTGGGGCCGGCCCGTGCGCTCGATCTT
>JBBQIB010000521.1:0-2588 GCA_038324515.1 Burkholderiales bacterium | reverse complement strand
GGCGTGCTGACCAACCCGCAACAGCATCCCGTGCCCGTCACGCCGGCGCAGATGGCCAGCGAAGCCCGTGATGCCTTCAACGCCGGCGCCAGCATCATGCACGTGCACTTGCGTTCGCAAGAGCCCGGCCATGGCCACATGCCCAGCTGGGACCCGGAAGTCGCGGCAGCCGTCGTCGACGCCATCCGCAGCGCCTGCCCGGGCGTCATCATCAACCTGACGACTGGCGTGATCGGCAAGGACATCAGTGGCCCGGTGGCTTGTCTGGAGCGTGTGTGCCCAGAGATCGCCGCCTGCAATGCCGGTACGTTGAACTATCTGAAGATCAAGGACAACGGCGAGTGGGCCTGGCCCCCGATGGTGTTCGACAATCCGGTGCCCAAGGTGCAGCAGTTTCTGCAGGTGATGCAGCGCACCGGCACCCACCCGGAATTCGAGTGTTTCGATGTCGGTATCGTGCGCAGCGTGGCGATGTATCTCAAGGCCGGCATGTTCAGCGGCGTGCCCGAGCTCAATTTCGTGATGGGCGTGGCGAGCGGCATGCCCTGTGATGCCGACTTGCTGGCACTGCTGCCACGCTACGCCCCGACTGGCGCCGTCTGGCAAAGCACGCTGATCGGGCGTGCCGAAATCTGGCCAGTGCATCAGAAGACTGCCGAACTGGGCGGCAACCTGCGTACTGGCCTGGAGGATACTTTTTATCTGCCCGACGGCAGCCGGGCCAGCGGCAACGGCGCGCTGGTGCAGGCATTGGCCGAATGCGCGCGACTGGCAGGCCGCAGCATTGCCACACCAGCGCAAGCACGCCAAGCATTGGGGCTTAGGACTGACCCGGCAACGCTCGCCACAAAAACAAACACGACAACAGCGCCATGAAAGAGGCCCCACTGCCGGCGCGCAGCGCTGAAGAACAAGGCCGGCTGGACGCGGCTTTGATCGAACTCTTCGAACGCCAGGTTGCCTTCAACCAGACACTGGGCCTGAAAATCACGAGCGTGGCACCGGGTGACGTGCGCGCCAGCTTTGACATGCGGCCCGAGTTGGTCGGCCACCAAAGCTACGGGCGGCTGCACGGCGGCGTCATTTCTGCCGTGCTCGACACGATGGCGGGGCTGGCGCTGATGGTGGCGATCGGCCAGCGTTTCGAGAGCGAAAACACGCTGCAGGTGATCCACCGCTTCATCAAAATAAGCACCATCGATCTGCGCGTGGACTACCTGCGCCCAGGGCTCGGACACCAGTTCCTGGTCAGCGCTGAAGTCACCCGCCTGGGCGGCAGAGTGGGCAGCACACAGATGCGTCTGCACAGCGACCAGGGTGCCCTGATCGCCACGGGCGCGGCGGCGTACATCGTCTCTTGAGCGACCCACCCCTTCTCATCCCATGACCCAAAAGCGAATCTCTCTGGTGCTGGCCGGCGCGTTGCTGGCCTCGCTGGCTTTGCTGACGCTGCCCTCGTGCGTCAAGAGCCGCACCGATCGCGCGGAAGCGCAACCGCGCAGCGTGACACCTCGCGGCGCATTGGCGGCGGACGAGTTGGCGCACGTCGAACTCTTCAAGCGCAGCAGCCCTTCGGTGGTCAACGTCACGAGCCTGAGCGCACAGCGCGACATGTTCAGCATGAACCTGCAGCAGGTGCCGCGCGGCAGCGGCACCGGCTTTGTATGGGACTCGACAGGCCACATCGTCACCAACTTTCACGTCATCCAGGGTGCCAACGGCGCCCGCGTGACGCTGGCTGACCAGTCCAGCTTCGACGCCACGCTGGTCGGTGCCTTTCCTGACCGCGACCTGGCGGTCCTGCGCATCGATGCGCCCAAAGACAAACTGCCGCCCTTGGCGCTGGGCAGCAGCCGCAACCTGCTGGTGGGCCAGCGGGTGTATGCCATCGGCAACCCCTTCGGACTGGATCAGACCTTGACCACCGGCATCGTCAGCGCCCTGAACCGCGAAATCGAATCCTTCAACGGCGCTGGCGCCGCTGGGGCTGGCGATCTGGGTGTTGACGCCGATCAGCAGTCCGGCGGAGTCCGACAGCGGCCCCCCCGAATTGCCAGGATTGATCGCGCAGCTGTTCTCCCGGCTGTTCTCCCAGCTGTCAACGGGGTCACTGCTGCGATTCGAACCAGGCCAATGAAAGAAGGCTCTAAGCTGGACGACCACCTTCTTCGTTCCAATCACGAACCAGGACTCTCCAGGACACCTCGATGCAGCGTAGAAACTTCATGAACCTTCTCTCACTCTTTGGACTGGGCGCCGCAGGCGGCAGCCAGGCCGCTTCCAAACCCACCCGCGCCGACAAGGTTGAGCTCAGCGATGCCCAGTGGAAAGCCCAGCTCAGCCCTGCGCAGTACAACGTGCTGCGCAAGGAAGGTACTGAGCGCCCACACAGCAGCCCGCTGAACACCGAAAAGCGCCCTGGCCTCTACCAATGTGCGGGCTGCGCCTTGCCGCTCTTTGATGCCAGCGCGAAGTACGAAAGCGGTACCGGCTGGCCCAGCTTTCACACTCCGCTGCCGGATGCTTTGGGCACCAGCACCGACTTCAAACTGCTGCTGCCGCGCACCGAGTACCACTGCGGCCGCTGC
>JBBQIB010000520.1:0-2592 GCA_038324515.1 Burkholderiales bacterium | reverse complement strand
GCGCCAAATCTGTGTGATGGATCGCGAAGCGGACTTCTACGAGTTGTTCGACGAGCAACGTCGAAGCCACGGCGTCGAGCTGTTGGTACGCGCCAAGCATGACCGCGCGACCAGCGAGGAGCTCAATCTCTTCGGCGCCGTCAGAGACAGCCTCGTTGAGAGCCAGTTGCGCATCCATGTGCTGCGGCAAAGCTCACGCGCCAAGAAGAGCCGAGCAAAAGGCGCACGTCGGACACGAACAGCGCACCGCGCAGGTCGATCTGCGCTACCTCGAAGTCGAGTTCCACCCGCCGTCGCACCACCCCGAGAAGAAGGCCCTCAAGCTGTGGGTGGTGCACGTCGTGGAGCCATCGCCACCGGCCGATGCCGAGCCGGTCGAGTGGTGCTTGCTGACGACCTGCACGATCACAACATCAGAACAAGCCCAGGAGTGTCTGCGTTGGTATCGATGATGGCCAAGCTGGCGGTCGGCAATGCGGCAATGAACTCGACGGGCGAGGAACAATGACCCGTCCAGTTGCGGGTGCCACTGACCGTCCGGTTGAGGCGCCCGAACCTGCAATTCACAGCTGTTGCGAGGCCACCACTAGACGTTGCCACCCTGAGGAGTCCACCAGCAAGAAGGCGCCAAAGAAAGGGCAATGGCAGCGCTGCGCTCGATGTGACGCTGTGAAACGCCTCAGTCCCCGCATGAGCAAACCGTGCAAGCCATGCTGCAGCAGTCCCGCCGCACGCCGGATGGCGCAGCGTCCAGCCGTCAGCGCGGAACGTTGTCCGGGGTGGCGTTGAGTCCGCACACATACACTCCCGCAGACATCGGAGCGAGGTGCGTTGTGAAACGGGTTGCGCAGTTGCTGGATTCAGAAGACGAGAACTTCAGCTATCGGCGCGCTCTCGTCCGTTTATGGGTGCTGGCCTCGAACGATCAACTGCTCAATAGCTGGGAGCAGACGGCAAACGAGAAGACCCTTTCCCCTCACTACGTCAATTTCCTGAACCAACTTCAGGATTTTCAGGATCAAGATCCGATCAAGCTTCAAGACATTTGTGCGCAGCCGCTGGCCCTGATTCGCGCGCTGGACGACTACCTTGCAAGCACCAGACCGCTTGATTCTCAGAGTACCAGCAGAAGCACAGCCGCCTATGTGATTGAGGAGGACAACAAAGGGTACTGGCTGGTTCCAGTGCAGCTTGCCGCTCGCCGCCAAGCTGCAATGGACCGCCAGCCCGCGCGCCTTGCCCGATGGTTCCACCACCATGCCGCGCTGCCTGCGCGCACCGCCCACGGCATTGAAGTCACTGCCTCGCTGTCGCGTTCTGCGTTGAACACCGCGCTGCAAAGTCTGGCGAATCTTCCCAATGCAAAGCTCAAGGTCTGGATCGCGCATTTCGACGATGGTGCCGATGTCGTCTGGGATCGACAGTGCAGCCCCATTGGAAATTGGCGCACGCTTTCCGTCGAGCCACACATCACACGGCAAGACTCCGCGCTTCATACGCTCGCCGCAGCAGCCCAGGCGGGCGCGCAGGTGGTGGTGTTTCCCGAGTTCACGCTCGACCTTCAGCACCGGGACCAGCTCGCCGTGTACCTCCGGCAGAACCCCAGCGACATACAGCTTGTAGTCGCCGGCGCTTTCCACGAGCCTGAGCTAGCAACGGATATTTCGATCGCCTACAACACGGCGCCGGTCTTCACTGGCAGCGGACGCAAGTTGTTCGCACACCGCAAGCTGCGCCTGTATGGCAGAAGCGACAGGGGCGCCGAGTTTGCGGAAGTCGGAAACCGCCTGCACGTTCTCATCACACCCATCGGCAGCATGACGATTCTGATCTGCAAGGACTTCATGGATGAGGATCCACGGGTCGATAACCTGCTCGCAGAGGTGCCGGTCGATTGGGTCTGGATCCCCAGCTATGGTGACGAAACCACGCTCAAAGGGCAAAAGGAACGCGCCAGAAAGCTGGCCACCGTGACCACTGGGACTTCCTGCGGTGTTGCGCAGACGCAAAACACGGCGATGAAGAAAGACGGCGAGACCCAGGCCTTGCTGCCCGGATTCGGTCACTTGGCGGGCCAAAAGACCCCCTGCGACGTGACTGCCAGCGGGGGTTTGGTGGAGTACGGGCTGGGGAAGCAGCCGATTCCAGCGAAACACCCCAGCCCGGCACTTAAACGCGTGAAATGAACCAAAGCGCACGCATCGCCCAAACCGAAGCTGTCGAAAATTTCTAAACGGATATAAACCAATCTACACTTGCCTGCTCGACAGTTTATAACGGTTTATTTATGCACTGGCTCACCCACCACCCTGACGATCTCATCGAACGCTTTGAACCGGTCGAAGCCCTGAAGCTGCTGCGTCAACAGATGGCGCTCACGGTAGAGCAGATCGGCACGTTGAATGCGTACCTCCACCACTGGACACTGGTGCTCCTGCAGCGCACCAACGACCCGGAAGGCGTGCAGGAGATGCTGACCCTGTGCGAAATTGCGCAAGACTTGGCGCCCGAAGGCGCCGAGGGCAGCAGCATGCAACAGCGCTGGAACGGTTTTGAAGACCTGCTGGAAGGCAAGCGCCGCTATTTGCAGGC
>JBBQIB010000519.1:0-2599 GCA_038324515.1 Burkholderiales bacterium | reverse complement strand
GCCGATGGCCGAGCAACTGGGCCAGGCGCTTCACGATGGCCAGACCCATGCCCATGCCGTGGCTGCGACCCCGCTTGCCGGGGGCCAGCTGATAGAACTCTTGAAACACCCGCGGCAGGTCCTGCGCAAGAATGCCGGGGCCGGTATCCCAGACCTCGATATTGACGTGCGACCGGGTGCTCCTGGCGACCACCACCACGCCACCCCGCGTGGTGTACTTCAAGGCGTTTTGCACCAGGTTGCCGACCAGACGTTCCAGCAATTGCGGGTCGCTGGTGACTGACTTGCCGCCGGTGGAAAACCGCAACCCCAAACCCGCCAATTCAGCATGGCCGGCGTATTGCATCTGCAAGCGTCTGAACAAGTCACGCAGCGCAAAGGTCTGCAGCAAAGGGGCCGTGCTGCCGGCATCCAGCCTCGACACATCCAGCATCGAGCTGAAAGAGTGCTCCAGGTCGTCCACCGCGCGCAGAAAGTTGCGCACCAGGGCTTCGTGGGGCGTGTTCAGCAAACGCTTTTGCAAGGTAGCGGCAAAGAGCCCCAGGGCGTGCACGGGCTGGCGCAGGTCGTGGCTGGCAATGGCCACAAAGCGGCTCTTTTCCATCTCGTTGCGACGTGCCTGATCGCGCTCGGCTTCCAGCGCCAGCAGCTGGGCCTCCATCGTCAGCAGGCGGCGCGCGTTGCGTCGCCAAGCCTTGTGACGAAGCTGTACGCTGCCCCAGACCCCAAAGCTGCAGACCAAACCCGCCGCCAGCCACAAGCCGCGCTGCGCCGTCTGCAGATCGTAGGCCGCGCCGATGGCTGCCAACAACGGAACGGTGACCAATGCAAAACCCAGGGGTCGCCAAGGGGCCAGTGCGCCAGCAGCCACCAGAGACCAGGCCATCGCCAGCAGTGCCATCACGGGGCGCAGCGGCGCGGGCGCCAACCAAGGCAGCAGCAGCACAACCAGCGTGCTGAGCCCGACCACGGCACCCCACCTGGCCGAATGCCGAATC
The DNA here is from genome assembly GCA_038324515.1 of Burkholderiales bacterium. GTDB lineage: Bacteria > Pseudomonadota > Gammaproteobacteria > Burkholderiales > Burkholderiaceae_C > Rubrivivax. The sequence goes on along the minus strand of JBBQIB010000519.1, from coordinate 1,601 downwards.
TGTCGCCGCGAGGGCTTGCGAGGCAGCCAGAGCATCCCGAGCGCCATCGGCAGAGTCAACGCGCACCAACCGGCGGCCAGGACAACCCCCTGCTGCAGCAGAGACCAGCCGGCAAGCGGCCAGATCGCCAGCAGCAAAGCCCCCAACAGAGGCAGTGCACCGGTGGCGGCCAGCCGTCCGGCCTCACTGAGTTGGTTGCGCGTGGGTCCGCGGTCAGCAGAGTTGCCCCTGTCCGCGCGCCCTGGGCTGTGCCCTTCAACGACGACCAGCCGGTGCCCGACGGCAGGCTGGGCATCATCCATGACCATGCTGCCCACCTTTGCTGTCAACGAAACAGCGTGATCAGATGCGCTCTGGAACGTACATCCAGCGCCAACAACAGCGCCGAGACGTAGTTCTTGACCGTGCCGAGGGACAGGCGGGTGGACTTGCTGATTTCCTGATTCGTGCACCCAGAAAGCACCAGCTCAAGAATCTCCAGATGGCGCGGGCCCAATTCAGCCACCCGGTCGTACATCGCCGAGGGCTGCATGCGCGGAAACAGACCGACCGCCGGGCCACGCACCCCCGCAGCCCCGCTGGGCCACAACAAGCTGACCATCGTGTCGCGCAACTGGGCTGCCATGGCTGCTTTGCCAATATAGCCAGCCGCCCCCATGGCGCGCGCCTGACGCACCACAAACTCATCCTGCGTGCCACTGAACACAGCCACCTTGGCATGTGGGTGCGAGTGCAAAAACGAACGCAGCCCCTGCAGACCCTTGCAGTCGGCCAGGTTGAGATCAAGCAACACCGCGTCGATGTCAGGCGTCTGGCTGTAGATGCGCACCGCATCCTGCAGGGTCTCAGCTTCCAGCCATTCAATCGGCATGCTGAACAATTCGCTGCAAGAGGACTTGACGCCCAGCCGGACCAACTCGTGATCATCAACGAGCAGGACTTTGCGGGAAGACGATGTCATGGCTGAACCTGTTGGTGGCTTCAAAGCAGAGGCCGTGGAAGAAAAGGACGGCAGTTCACCGCGAACGGCCCGGCCGCTGACAGGGAACGACAACCGCCCTGCGCAAATCACCATCGCCACAGTGCGCACTGGCCATTCAATGGTACGGGCTGCCATCCAGCCTGACTACCCTGATTTGTGCTGCTCTCGCCATGCGGTCATGCTGGCGCAACTATTTGCGTGGCAGCAGCACGCTTGCGCCCCTCACTTCGAAACGCACCGTCTGCAGCGCCCGCCCGTCTGCAGCCATCAGCATCAAGGTGTGCTTGCCAGGCCAGGGCGCCCAGTTGATGGCTGGGCCGTGACCCAGCGGCCGCCCATCCAGCATCCAGGTGCCGGCCTCACCCTCGAAGCGGATGCGCTGCGCTGCGGGCGGGATGTCGGGGTCCAGCGCAAAGATGCTGCCGTCCACTGGGCTGTGGATGCCGAAACGACTTTGGGTGCTGAGGTGGGTGCTGGGGTGGGTGCTGAGGTGGGTGCTGATTTTGGTGCTGCGTTCGCTGCCGAGTGCGGTGCCGACCTGTGTGCCGACACGCTGCAAGCTCTGCTCAGTACCGCGGACGAACAACTCGCGCCGGCGCGGCTCGGGTACGCCTTCAAA
>JBBQIB010000518.1:0-2600 GCA_038324515.1 Burkholderiales bacterium | reverse complement strand
AGAAGGCGGCGACAGCGCCGACAAATACTTCTTGCGCACCGAATGCGTGGCAGGCGTGCAGGACATGCGCTTTCAAGAGCTGATGCCCGATGTGCTGCACTGGCTGGGGGTGCAAAAAATCCACCGCCTGGTCAGCATGAGCAACGACAAGTTTGACGCCATCACTGGCAGCGGTATCGAGGTGGGTGAGCGGGTGCCGATTCCGGCAGCGCTGATCCCGGCTGACGCCAAAGTCGAGATGGAAGCGAAGATCGCCGCCGGTTATTTCACCGACGGCGCGGTCCCCAGCGCGCAGGCACTGGCACAAGTGTTAGGGCGTGGCCTTGAATAAATCTCCTGAACTTCCCACCGACGCAGCCGCAGCGGGCACTGAAGCAGCAGTTGCGCGCAGCCGCCACCCTCTGTCGCGCCTGCACGACCCGCGCGCGGTACGGGCACGCTGCGCCGCCATCCTGTCCAGCGTCGAGCGCGGCGTCAGCCACAGCTTCACGCTCGACCGCAGCCGGCTGCAAGAGGTTGCCGAGCGCGTGGCGGCACTGACGCTCAAGCGCTTCCCGGATCTGCAAGTGCCTTATCACAGCCGTTGGCGCCACTTCGAGGCTGGCGGTGTGGACCGCAAGGCCGAGCTGGACGCATTGATCGCCAACCGGCCGGCCCTTGAGCAAGCACGTATCCGCTTTGACCTGACGGTCATCAGCGTGCTGCTGGACGCTGGCGCTGGCCCGGCCTGGCGCTACAACGAGAACCAGGTGCTGTCGCCCGCTGCGCTGCCCAGCGCCAAACCCGACGACCTGCTGGCAATGCTGGACAAGGCGGCTGCGGGCAGCAAAAAGCCGGTTACAGCAGCAGAGAAGAGTGAGACCCCCACTGCGGCTGCCGGCGCGACAGAAGCCGCAGCAGCCGAAACCGAGGTGGACTCAGGTGCGGATGCGGATCCGAGTGCTGCATCAGGCAAGGTGTCGGCCCAAAAGGCGACCGAGAAGGCAGCAGCAGAGGCGGCAGCAACAGCGGCTTCGATCGCAGCCGCTGCAACTGCCAAGGCGCGGGCCAGTGCTGCAGTGCCAACACCCTCAGCCGCTGCGGCACCGCCAGTGGCTTCCAAAGACGTCTACACCCGCTCTGAAGGCCTGGGTGTGGCCAGCTTTCGGGCCTTTGTGGCCGGCGCCTTTTCAGCCCACAGCCAGGACCCGCTGCGTGCCGACGCATCGGCCCTGCGCCACATCGACGCTGCTGCAGTGCGTGCGATGTTTCAGAGCAGCCCCAGCAACCCGATCGTCGGCGCCGAAGGCCGCGCCACGCTGCTGTCCAGGCTGGGCAACCAGTTGCACGAAGAAGCACAGCGCACCGGCCATGAACCACGCCCGGCGCTGATCTTCGACCGCCTGAGCCAAGGCGGCCAGCGCACCCAGGTGTCGGCCACTGAAGTGCTGGGCGAGGTCTTGCGCTGCCTGTCGCCGATCTGGCCCAGCGGCACCCGTGTGCTGGGCCTGCCGGCCGGCGACGTGTGGCCCCACCGCTGGGCCGGCGCCGCGTTGGGCGACGGCGGCGTGGACCGCATGACCGAAGGTTATGTGCCCTTTCACAAACTCAGCCAATGGATGACCTACTCGCTGCTGGAGCCGCTGCAGTGGGCCGGCATCGAGGTCACAGGCCTGCAAGCCCTGACCGCCCTGCCCGAGTACCGCAACGGCGGCCTGCTGCTGGACGCCGGCGTGATCGTGCCGCGCAACCTGGGTGCGGTGGCCAAGCTGTGGAAGCCGCAAGACGAATTCATCGTCGAGTGGCGCGCATTGACCGTGGCCCTGATCGACGAAGTTGCGGTGCTGGTGCGCCAGATCCTGGGCCAGACCGAGGCCGAACTGCCGCTGGCCTGCATCCTGGAGGGCGGCACCTGGGCTGCAGGCCGTGAACTGGCGCTCGAGTTGCGTGCCGGTGGCGCGCCGCCGCTGAAAATCGACAGTGACGGCACGGTGTTTTGAAGCGCGCGCCGAGGCTGCAGTCTGCGCTGATCCCCTACGTTCAAGGGGTGCGCTGACGCGATCGGTGGGTCATCGGTCGGCTCATCCAACCGGCGTTCGCTCGATATTTCTCCCGTCCAACCACTGGAGAAATTCATGCGACTCAAACATCTGCTGGGCGTGGCGGCGGCGCTGTCCCCTTGTTCAGCCTCAGCGCGCAGGCCGCCAACATCAGCTGGGCGCTGGGGCCGACCTTTAATGGCGCCAGCGGGCACCAGGCAATTTCTCAACCCCGATATTGAAGGCAGCCAACAGTTTCGTGTCGGTGGTCGGCACCTTTGTGGCCGACGCCGCCAGCCAGCACATCCTATTCAATGACACCGCCTCACAACCGGTGCTCAGCGCCTACGTGCTGCGCGAAGAGGCGCCGATTCCCGCTAGGGCGGCCAAGCCACGCGCCAGCAGAGCCCGGGCCTGCTGGTGGTCGGGGCGCCGTTGGTGTGAATGTTGCTGGTTCTGATCAGCGACACACAGCGCCGCCACCTGCTGCAGCACCGCCGCCACCAGCATTGCCTGGCAACGCTCACGCGCTGCCAGCAAGAGGCCGCCCAGACGCTCTGGCGCCTTCACTTCCAGCACTTC
>JBBQIB010000517.1:0-2601 GCA_038324515.1 Burkholderiales bacterium | reverse complement strand
TGAGGTGCAGGGCTGGCTGCTCGAGCACCTGCAGGACCACTACGGCCTGTACGGCGAATACACCGGCTTGCGCAGCGCGCGCAAGCACATCGGCTGGGCTGTGCGCAGCTTGCCCGGCGGCGAGGCGTTTCGCGCCGCCATGAACACGCTGGACAGCGCCGAAGCCCAGTTGCGCGCCGTGCGCAGCTTCTTCGAACAACTGGCCGAGCGGTATCCGCTCTTGCCGGGGTCTGTGCCCGTGCCCGGGCCCGTGCTTGCGTCCGAGGCCGAGCAGCGACAAGAGCAACGGGAAGCAATCGCGGCATGAGCAGCAAGCACATCGACGACTGCATACGCGGCAGCGTCGAGCAGTACTTCAAGGACCTGCGCGGCACCGAGCCCGACGCGCTGCACGCCATGATCATCGACGCGGTGGAAAAGCCGCTGCTCGAGGTGGTGATGAAGCACGCCGATGGCAACCAGAGCCGCGCAGCCGACTGGCTGGGCATCAACCGCAACACGCTGCGACGCAAGCTGCTGGACCACAGGATCATCAAATGAGCGGCACTTCATCCCCCGCCGGAACGCCGCGCACGGCCTTGATTTCGGTGTCCGACAAGACCGGCATCGTCGCGTTCGCGCGCGCGTTGGCCGCGCAGGATGTGCGTCTGCTGTCCACCGGCGGCACCGCGCGGCTGCTGGCCGATGCCGGCCTGTCGGTGACCGAGGTGGCCGAAGTCACCGGTTTTCCCGAGATGCTGGACGGGCGCGTGAAGACGCTGCACCCGCGCATCCATGGCGGTCTGCTGGCGCGGCGCGACCTACCCGAGCACATGGCTGCGCTGCAGGCCCACGGCATCGGCACCATTGACCTGCTGGTGGTGAACCTGTACCCCTTCGCGCAGGCCACGGCGCGGGCCGAGTGCACGCTCGACGACGCCATCGAGAACATCGACATCGGCGGCCCGGCCATGCTGCGCGCGGCGGCCAAGAACTGGGAACACGTGGCCGTGGTCATCGACCCGCGTGACTACGCGCAGGTGCTGGAAGAAGGCGGCAGCGCCGCCGGTGTGCAACGCCGCACGCGCTTCATGCTGGCCAAGAAGGTGTTCGCCCACACTGCCGCCTACGACGGCATGATCACCAACTACCTGACGGCGCTGGAAGAAGGCGCTGAAGACAGCAGCGCGCAGGTGCCGGCACGCTGCGAATACCCGGCCGTGGTGACGCTGCAGCTGACCAAGACCCAGGACATGCGCTACGGCGAGAACCCGCACCAGAGTGCGGCCTTCTACCGCGACGCCCAGCCCCTGGCCGGTGGCCTGGCCGGCTGGCAGCAGTTGCAGGGCAAGGCGCTGAGCTACAACAACATCGCCGACGCCGACGCCGCCTGGGAGTGCGTGAAGAGCTTCGACGCTGAACGAGACGGGCCGGCCTGCGTCATCGTCAAGCATGCCAACCCCTGTGGTGTGGCCGTGGCCATCGGCGAGGGCCCGGCTGCGGCCTACGCCAAGGCGCTGCAGACCGACCCGACCTCGGCCTTCGGCGGCATCATCGCCTTCAACTGCCCGCTGGACGGCGCGGCTGCAGAGCACATCGCCCGGCAGTTCGTGGAAGTGCTGATCGCGCCGAGCATCAGTGCGCAGGCGCGTGCGGTGTTCGCTTCCAAGCCCAACGTGCGGCTGCTGGAAGTGGCCTTGCCGGCAGCGGCTGCGCTGGCCGACACCGGCATGGCCGCACTGGACTTCAAACGTGTGGGCGGCGGCGTGCTGCTGCAGGGCCGCGACGCGAAGAACGTGGTGCAGGCTGAATTGCGCGTGGTCAGCAAGCTCGCACCCACGGCGCAGCAGATGAACGACCTGCTGTTCGCCTGGAAGGTGGCCAAGTTCGTGAAGAGCAACGCCATCGTGTTCTGCGGCGGCGGCATGACGCTGGGCGTGGGCGCGGGGCAGATGAGCCGCATCGACAGCGCGCGCATCGCCGCCATCAAGGCGCAGAACGCGGGCTTGTCGCTGACTGGCTCGGCCGTGGCCAGCGACGCCTTCTTCCCGTTCCGCGACGGCCTGGACGTGGTGGTGGACGCGGGTGCGGCCTGCGTCATCCAGCCGGGGGGCTCGATGCGCGACGACGAGGTCATCGCCGCGGCCGACGAGCGTGGCATCTCCATGGTCTTCACGGGCACACGGCATTTCAGGCACTGACCCTGCCGGGGCCGACGCCAGGCGCGCTGCAATAGCATCGGGCGCATGACCCGTGTCGACGTTGCCAGTTTCGCGCTGGCCTTCATTGCGCGCCTGATCACGGGGGCGCAAGGCCACTGGAAGGGCTGCACGCCCAAGGCCGAGCAGCGCATCTACTTCGCCAACCACCAAAGCCACCTGGACTGGGTGCTGATCTGGGCGGCGCTGCCGCGCGACCTGCGCGCCACCACCCGCCCCATTGCCGCACGCGACTACTGGACGTCGTCGAAGCTGAAGCACTGGATCACGCGCGAGGTCTTCCATGCGGTGTATGTGAGCCGCACGCGAACCGACGAGCAGGACCCACTGGGGCCGCTGGTGGAAGCGCTGAAGAGCGGCGACTCGCTGGTCATCTTCCCTGAGGGCACGCGCAGCAACCGCG
>JBBQIB010000516.1:0-2624 GCA_038324515.1 Burkholderiales bacterium | reverse complement strand
CAACTCGTGCCCAAAGACCAGCATCACACCGCTGTACCCGACCGCCAGCGCCAGGCCTTGCCTGAGGCTGACCCGAGCCTTGAAGAACAGCACACTGAACAGCAGCACCAGCGTCGGGTTGAGGTACAGGATCAAACGCTCGAGGCTGGCGGTGATGTACTGCAGCCCGGCAAAGTCCAGAAAACTGGCCAGGTAGTAGCCCAGAAAACCCAGCACCGTGACCATGCGCAGATCGCGCCAGCTCATGGCCGGCTTGCCGCGCCCGGCCCACCAGGCCAGGGCGATGAACAGTGGCAACGCAAACAGCATGCGGTACATGATCAAGGTCACCGCATCGACGCCATGGCGGTAAGCCAGCTTGACGATGATCGCCTTGCCCGAGAAAGCGATCGAGCCCGCCGCCGCCAGCGCCAGCCCGGTGGACAAGGCGCTGTTGCTGACCGCCACAGGGTTCAACAATGCCGACTCCAGCAGCGCTGCCAGCGGGGCCAGCGTGGCTTGCGGGGCCCATCGGACCTACCCCCCTGCAATCGCAACTGACTGGGTCTCAGAAGCCCACCGCCTGGCCGTCGCGGCGCGGATCGCTGGCAGCTGCATAACCTTCAACCGCAGGGTCGCCCAGACGCCAGATGAACTGACCGGCGCCGTAGTCCTGGTAGCTGTCTGCAAAAGGCTCGACGCGGTGGCCACGGTCACGCAGGCCTTGCGCCGTTTGTGCGTTGAAACCCTGCTCGGCGTTGACGATGCCGCCAAAGTAGCGCCAGCGCGGTGCGTCGCATGCGGCCTGCGGCTGCTGCTGGTAGGCCAGCATGCGGACCAGCGTCTGCAGATGGCCTTGCGGCTGCATGTCGCCGCCCATCACCCCAAAACTCATCACCGGCTGGCCCTCACGGGTCAGGAAGGCCGGGATGATGGTGTGGAAAGGCCGCTTGCCTGGGCCCACCAGGTTGTCGCTGCTGCGGTCCAGCGTGAAACCATGGCCGCGGTTTTGCAGGCTGACACCGTACTCCGGCACCACCACGCCCGAGCCAAAACCCATGTAGTTGCTCTGGATGAAGCTGACCATCATGCCGCTTGCGTCGGCAGCGCTGAGGTAGATCGTGCCGCCTTGAGGTTGCAAGCCAGGGCCGAAATCTTGCGCGCGCTTCAGATCGATCTGCTGGGCGCGTGACTTGAGGTAAGCCGGGTCCAGCATCTGGGCGGCAGTCAAGCGCATGCTGCGCGGCTCTGCGACGTGTTGGTAGACGTCGGCAAAAGCCAGCTTCATGGCCTCGATCTGCACGTGCTGGCTGTCCAGACCATCGACCGCCATCTGGGCCAGGTCAAAGTGCGCCACGATGCCTAGCGCCATCAGTGCGGCGATGCCCTGCCCGTTGGGCGGAATCTCATGCAGCGTGTGGCCCAGATAATCCTGCGAAATCGGCGTCACCCATTCGGGCTGGTAGGCCGCCAAGTCAGCCGCCGTCATCGCGCCGCCGTTGGCTTTGGCATGCGCCGCCAGTGCTTCAGCGACTTCGCCGCGGTAGAAAGCTTCGCCTTTGCTCTGTGCAATCAGCTTCAGGGTGCGAGCGGCCTGCACCAAACTGAAACGCTCGGCCACATGCGGCGCGCGGCCGTGGGGCAGAAAAGCTTGTGCAAAGCCAGGCTGCTCGGTGATCTCTGTCAGCGCAGCGGCGGCGCGCCACTTCTGTTGCACGATCACCGGCACGGCGTAACCACGCTCTGCAGTCTCGATGGCTGGCGCCATCAGGTCAGCAAAAGGCAACTTGCCAAAGCGCTGATGCAGCGCCATCCAGCCGCCCACGGCGCCCGGCACGGTGACCGAATCCCAACCCCGCTTCGGTGGCTTCTGGGCATCCGCACCGTACTTCTTGCTGAAGTACTCCGGCGTCCAGGCCTGGGGTGCCGGGCCGCTGGCGTTCAGGCCATGCAGCGACTGGCCGTCCCACAAGATGCAAAAAGCGTCAGAGCCCAGACCGTTGCTGCAGGGCTCGACGATCATCATCATCGCGGCGGTGGCGATCGCTGCATCGACTGCATTGCCGCCCGATTGCAGCATGCGCAGACCGGCCTGCGCGGCCAGCGGGTGTGAAGTAGAAACCACGTTGCGGGCAAAGACCGGCGAGCGTTGGCTGAGGTAGGCGGTAGACCAGTCGAATGCATGCATGGTGATAGAGAACTCAATTCTTGGGTGAATGGGTCAACGCCGATTGTGCCGGCCAAATGTCGGCCGCGCGCTCAAATCTGCCCGCCACCCGGCGGTGCTTGCTCGTCAGCCACATAGCGTCGCAACACGGGTGGCGCAGGCCCGATGTGAAAGGCCAAGCGTTGGTCACGCAGGCCGGCGTCGAAGACCGAGAAGCGCTCTAACCGGCGCTGGTGCTCGATCCAGTTCTCGTCCACAAAGTACTCGATGTAGCGGCCCGGTGTTGAGACATCACGGAACAAACCCCAAGACAAAGCGCCTTGGCGCAAGCGAGCCTGGCGCGTGCGTTGCATCACCTTGGCAAATTCTAGGCTGCGGGCAGGGTCGATCTGGTACTGCAGGGTCACCATCACCGGCCCGTCGTGCGCTGCCACGCCAATGGCAGGGCTAGGAACCAGCAGGGTCGAGGCCGGTGTGA
>JBBQIB010000515.1:0-2628 GCA_038324515.1 Burkholderiales bacterium | reverse complement strand
GCAGCGATGAAAGCCAGGCCCCACAGCGGCCAGCGCCAGGCGGGCAGCCGCTGCGTCGCGCCGTCGGCAAAGCGGCCCAGCAATGAGCGCATGGCGTCCCCTCGCTTGACCCCGGCGCCGTTGGGCATCAGCAACGGCATCACCCAGCGCGTGAACGCCACGGCACCCAACAAGCCTGCCACCGAAAACACACCCAGTTGCGCCAGGCCCGGAAAGCCCGAAAAAACCAAGGCAGAGAAGCCGCACAGGCTGGTCAGCACGCCCAATCGCACCGTGGGCCAGCCGCTGCGCAGCCAGACTTGCCAGCCACCCTGGCGGGCCTGGATCAGGTAGTAGATCGCGTAGTCCACCGCTTCGCCGATCAAGGTGACACCGAAGCCCAGCGTCAGGCCATGCACGTGGCCGAAAACCCAGCCTACGCAGACGATGCCAGCCACCACGCCGGTGGCCACTGGCAGCAGCGCCACCAGCAAGGCTGGAAGTGAGGCAAAAGCCAACAGCAGCACGGCACTGATCAGCACCGTACCGGCAATGGCCAGCCAGCGCACTTCGGTCTCGATCAGCGCCCGGCTTTGCACACCGAAGACCGGCGCACCGCTGATCTGCAGCTGCAGCGGCGTGATCTGCGTGGCCGCTGCGCCAGGCTGGCTGGGCTGTGACTGCAAGTGCGCGTCGAACAGCGCCTGCACTTGGCGGATGGCGGCCGCCTGGGCGTCCAGATCAGAGCCCGGCGCCCGCACGATGGCCGCCAGCAAGGCGCGGGGTGGGCTGCCCTCGCGGGGTCTGGAAGCCCAGACGCCCTCGCCCAAGGCTGGCGCACTGCTGGGGATCAGCGCTTCGGCAATGCGCGTGGTTTCACCCGTGGGGTCGCGTTCAAGCAGCGGCTTCAGCGCCTGCCCTGCGGGCGTGCCCAGCAGCGACAGGCTCTCGGTGATGGCCCTGCGCAGCCCTTCGGGCGTGAAGCGTTCAGCATCCACCGCCGGGCTCAACAGATAGCGGTTGGCCAGCACAAACTCGCCGATCTCTGCAAAACCTGCGTTCTCGCCGTTTTGCACCTGCTCGAACAAGCCACCTTGGCGCAAGCCCGCCGCCAGCGCCTTGGAGGCTTGCGCGCGTGCAGTGAGGTCGCCCCCTTCCACCCCCAGCAGCAGCGTGCGCGCCGGCACACCCGACTGCAGTTGTTCGATCAGCACACGCTGCTGCGCATCGGGGTCGGCAGGCAGAAAAGCCGAAAGATCAGCCTTGAAATCGGTGCGCAGCAGCTGTCCTGCGGCCAACACCATCAGCAGCAGCCAGGCCAGCAGCGGCCAGCGGCGCAGCGCTGCCCTCATCGGTCTGCGAAGCTCAAATCGCTCACGCTCCTAGGGGCCCGTTCGCAGTGGCTGCAGAAGCGGTGTCACCAGCATCAGCGAACGATCACCGCCTTGCAGCCACAAGGCCACGCTGCGGATGTCTGAATCCTGACCAGAGATCTGCATCTCGCGCACTTGCGCAGCCAGCCGCTCATCGCGCGGCAGCAGCTTGAGCGTCCATAGACGGGGCTGGCCTTCGACCTGCACCTGGAAGTGCCGCTGCAGCGTGGCGGCATTGCCCATCAGCGTGCCGCGCATCGCTTCGACCAGCGCTTGCAGCTCTGGCACCGCATCGATGGCCATCTGCCGCGTGCGGCCTGCGCGTTGCAGCGTGATGGTGTTGCCCTGCACAGACATCGATTCACGCAGCGGCTCCAGTGTCTCGCGCACAAAAGTGTCGGGGGCCTTGAAACTGAGCCTGCCGCTGGCGCGCAGCGGGCTGTCGAAGCCCGAGACAAAACGTTCTTCGCTGAAGGTGGTTTCACCGCTCTTGCGCTGCGCCAGCAAGGCGGCCAGGGCTTGCAGATCAAATGCGGCCCAGGCGGGGGCGCTGCCCAAGAGCAAGACGGCCGCCAACGCTGCAACCCAGGGTGCTTTGAAGTCAGTGCGGCGCCACATCTTCGCCCCAGAAATCAAAGAAATTGAACCAGTTGTAGGGTGCCTCGCGGCAACCTTTCTCCAGGCGTTGCACATAGTCACGCAAGGCCTGCTGGATCAGCTGTTCGCGGGCGGCTGGGTCGGCTGGCGGCTGCCTGAAATCAGCCAGGATCTCGAAGTTGGCGTCGTAGCGGTTGCCGCCGCGATACAAGCCGGCCATGAAGATCACGCGCCGCCGAAGCAGCATCGCAAGACGCAAAGGCCCGTCGCTGAAACGCGCTGGCAGACCCAGAAACGGCAAGGTCGTCAGGCCCGATCGGGCGGACTCACGTGCGCTGACTGCCGCACCGCCTGCTGAAGTGTGGTCTGCTGAAGTGCCGCCTGCTGAAGTGCCGCCCCCCGCAGCCAGGCTGCGATCCCCCAACAAGCCCACCAGGTGGCCGGCATCGAGCGCATCGCGGATCGCCAAGGTCGAGCCAGGCTGGCCGATGGCGATGATCCGCAACTTGAAATCAGGGGCCAAGGCTTGCAACACGCTTTGGATCTTGCGTGCATTGTCGGGGTACATCACCAGGCTGACCTGCATGCCGGGGAAGCTCTTGCCGCTGGCCTGCAGGGCTTCAAAACTGCCCAGATGGGCGCCCAGCAAAAAGCCGCCCTGGCCAGACGCGATCGTCTC
>JBBQIB010000514.1:0-2644 GCA_038324515.1 Burkholderiales bacterium | reverse complement strand
TCGGTCGCCACGACCCCTGCGTGGGCATCCGCGCCACACCGATTGCCGAGGCCATGCTGGCACTGGTGCTGATGGACCACGCGCTGATGCACCGGGCTCAATGCGCTGATGTGCGGTTGCCGCTGCCGCCGATTGCGGCGTCGCGGCCTGTGTGAGTTCGCCACCAGGGGCGCATCCGCCACCGGTCTCGTTGGCGCGCTTTGGTGCGCTGACCTTCACCTACTTTGCGGCCATCGGGCTGTTCAATCCTTATGCGCCGCTGTGGTTTCAGTCGCTGGGTTTTTCGACCCTGCTGATCGGCGCCATCGCGTCGCTGCAAAGCTGGACCCGCGTCTTTGCACCTTATGCCTGGAGTTGGGCCGGTGACCACAGCGGGCGCCGCACCGAGCTGATCCGCCTGGCAGCTGTCGGCGCGTTGGCCGCAGCGCTGGCCTTGCTGGGCGTCAAAGAGGCGATGGCCGTGGCCGTGGTGACGACGCTGCTGTTTGTGGCCAACAGCGGCGTCGTGCCTTTGTATGAAGCGCAACTGGCGCAAGCACTGCAAACGGGTGCAGGCATGGACCTGGCGCGTTACGGGCGCGTGCGGGTTTGGGGCTCGGTGGGCTTCATCGTTGCCGTCACCGTCTTCGGTGGCTTGCTGGAAGGCTTTGGCATCGGCATCTTTCCCTGGTTTGTCGCAGCCATGAACCTGGCCTTGCTGGTGGCCGCTGTGCGTTTGCCGCTGACGCGCGATGAAGCCAGCATCGGCCAGAAGGCGCCGCCTGCGCTGCCTTTGCTGCGCCGGCCCGAAGTGGCCTGGTTTTTCGCCTCGGTGTTTTTCACCGTGCTGGCGCACACCAGCCTGTACACCTTTTTCTCGCTGTACCTGGTTTCGCTCGGCTACGGCAAAGGCGCAGTGGGTGCGCTGTGGGCCGTCAGCGTGGCGGTGGAGATCCTGTTCTTCTGGACCCAGGGCCGCTGGTTTGCCTGGCTGACGGCGGTGCGCTGGTTGCAGGTCGTGGCCTGGGTCTGTGTGCTGCGTTTTGCCGCCACGGCGTTGGCAGGCTCGTTGGCCTGGGTCTTGGTGCTGGCGCAAGTGACCCACGCCGTGACTTTTGCAGCGCACCATGCGGCTTGTATTTCGCTGGTTCACAAGCTGTTTCCCGGGCGCTTGCGGGGTCGTGGGCAGGCGCTGTACACCACGCTGGGCTACGGCTTTTCAGGCGTGCTGGGGGGTATCGGCGGCGGCTGGCTGATCTCCAACCTGGGCTTTGCGGCCGTATTCTGGGCCGCCAGCGGCTGTGGCGTGCTGGCTGCGGCTTGCGCCTGGAAGGCAGCACGGGCGCAGGACATCGCTGAAAAGCCGAACTTCAGCACCTGATTTCTGCCCTTGGGATTTCGGTGGGTCAACCCAGAATCTGCGGGCGACTCTTCTCTTTCGTGGATGCACCCGAAAGGCTCGATCAGGAGCCGGCACATCCCCGAGAGCCAGAAAACTGAGCCCAAAACTGCAGTCTCAAGGAAAGCACTGATGAACACCGCCACCCAAATACTCGGCGCCAGCCCCGCGAACGGGCTCAACATGTCCAATCCGCTCCATCGCGACCGCGGAGGCTTTTTTGCGTACCACGGCCTGTGGGCGCCAGGCGTGCGGCTGTTCAGGCAACTGGGCTTCAATGCCAAAGCCACTTTGATCGCTGTGATGTTCCTGGTCCCCATCGTGACCCTGGGCTGGGGTTACTTCAACTCGCAGGCTGCGGCCATCGAGTTCTCCGCCAAGGAGCGTCTGGGCGTGGCAGTGGCGTTGCAGGCCATGCCGCTGCTGGACCTGCTGCAGCGCCAACGCCTGCATGCCACACACCAGGCAGCAGCGGTGGCGGGTGGCCGTGCTTCAGTGGCCAAGCCTGTGCTGGCCACAGATCTGCAGGCCGCTTGGGCCCGCCTGGCAGCGGTTGAAGTCAGCCACCGGGCGGCGCTCGACACCGGTGCTGCCTTTCAGAAACTGAACTCGCTGGCCGGGCAGACCGTGTCAGCGACAAGCGTTGACGCGGCGTTTGCCGCCTACAGCGCACCTGTGGACGCTTTACTGAATCTGCTGGGTGTGGCCACTGACAACTCCAACCTGACCTTGGACCCCGACATCGACACTTACTACCTGATGGACGCAGCCATGTTCAGGCTGCCGGTGATGATCGAGGCGGTGGCGCAGGTACGGGGTCTGGGCGGTGCGATGTTGGCGATGGGCTCGGCCACAACGCTGCAAAAGCGGCGTCTGATCGAACAACTGGCCATTTTGCAGGCCAACGCCTTGGCGATGGACGCCGGGCTGGCCAAGACGGTGGCGTACAACGGCAGCGTCAGGGAGCGCGTCAAGACGCAGGCTTACCAGCCGACGCTGAAGGGTTTCACCGACAGGGTTGAAGCCAGCCTGCTGGCCCAAGAGGGCGTGCAAGGCGACCCAGCAGCGCTGGTGGCCGCCAGCGATCAGGCCATCGCCACCATGTTGGAGCTGGCCGGACAGTCTAGTCTTGAACTCGACATGCTGGTGGGTGTGCGGGTGAGTGCGATGGCGCAATCCCGCCAGATCACGACGGTGGTGCTGCTGCTGGGCCTGCTGTCTGCCGCTTACCTGTTCATCTCTTTCCGCAAGGTGCTGGACGGTGGC
>JBBQIB010000513.1:0-2667 GCA_038324515.1 Burkholderiales bacterium | reverse complement strand
CGCTTTGGCGCGTCTTGCGTGGCTTTTGACAAGCGAACCGGGTAGCGTTGCATCAAACCAAGTCAGGCATCGATCGCACGCCTGATAAATTTCCCGACACTTCTTGACCCTACACGGTCCGCTACAGCTCAGATCAGCCTGCCCTTTGTCGCACGCGCGGTGCAGCCGGGAATCGGGTTTCCAAACGGCTCAGTCGGTGCGCACGAAGCAATATTGGCTTGACCCGCACGCCGCTGCGATATCGGACCTTTCCGCAGTTGCAGGACGTGCAGATCGATCTCGGCCGGATCGGCAGCTTCCAGTTGACGCTGTCGCGTCTGCCGCAGGTGGGCACGCTTGAGCCCAATATCTATTTCGCGGGGGTGTGTTCGCGCCATGGCGTGACCCTCACGCACCTGATCGGCCGGGTGCTGGGCGAAGCGCCGCAACGAGACAGCACCCACTTTGACGCCTCTGCGCCGCTGCACCACCGTCTGTTTCCAAATGGGTGCGCGTTGCACGTGCCCTGCGACGCGCAGGCGGCTTTCAGCACTGCGCCGCAGTCTGCCCGCGCGCCACGTCCACCTTCCTCAGCAGCGCGAGCCCGGCCAGGAAGAACAGCCCCGTAACACCGATTGCCAGCCTGTGGTTGCCGCTGGTGGCCCAGGTGACCAGGCCGTAGGTGACAGGACCAATGATGGCAGCCAACCGCGTGGCAAAGGTCCACAAGCCATAGAACTCCGCCAGCCGGTCGGCGGGCGCAAACAACCCGGCCAATGCACGGCCCGCACTCTGGCTGGACCCCATGCACAGCCCGGCCAGCACCGCTGCGGCCCAGAACGGTCCGGGCGTGGTGGCAGCCACTGCCAATGCCGTCATGCCCACCCAGCCCCACAGCGTGATGGCCAGCGCCCGGCGGTGGCCAATGCGGTCTTGCCAGTAACCGAAAGCGAAAGCACCGACGGCTGCGGCAATGTTGACCAGGAAGATCAGGGCCATCGTCTGCGTCTGCTCAAAGCCCAGCACTTCGGCGGCGTAGATGGCAGCCAGCGCGATCACCACCGAGATGCCCGCCTGGTAGGACGCGGCGCAGGCCAGCAACCAACGAAAATCGCGGTAGCGCGCGGCCTCAATCCAGGTGTGCCGCAGCCGGGACCAGGCCTGTGCGGTGGCACCGCGCAGCCGGGCGTCGGGTTGCGGCTGGGCGCGTTCCTTGAGCAAGGCGAAAGTGGCCAGCGAGGCCAGCGCGTACACCACCGCAGTGATGAGCATCGACACCGGCACGAAATGCGTCGCCGGCAGGCCCTGGCCCTGCGCCCAGAGTACGTAGCCCAGGCTCAGCCCGAGTGTGAGCATGCCGCCGAAATAACCCAGGCTCCAGCCCCAGCCCGAGACACGGCCGAAGGCTTCGCGCCGGGCCAGTTCAGGCAGGAAAGCGGCTGTTAGCTGCTCGCCCACGGCATAGAAGAAATTCGACACGACGATGGCCACGACGGCCAGCAGCAGATCGCCACGGCCCACACCTGCCAAGGCGGCGGTGGCCAGCACGCAGCCCAGTGTGCTGACCGCCAGCAGCAGCTTCTTCGCTGCCCGGGCGTCGGCCCAGGCACCCAGGAGCGGGGTGGCCAGCATCACCATCAGGTTGCTCAGGCCCAGTGTCAGCGTCCAGGCCAGTGTCGCCCAGGAAGCGCCATCGGCCACCACGCTCACGAAATAGGCGTTGAATACCGCCGTCAGCACCACTGTGGTGTAGCCGCTGTTGGCGAAGTCGTACATCGCCCAGCCCAGCACCTCGCGTCGGCGCACGCCGGGGTTCAGGGCTTGGGGGTCGAAGAGTGCCATCGTTGGCTCAACGGCAGGCAAACGGGTCGGATACGGGTTGACCAAAGGCCAGGCCCACACCCAGCGCAAGCCAGCACGGTTGCGTGGTAGGCGGCGGTTCTGGCGGCTCGGCCACCGCCAGGCGCAGTGGGCTGTGCCGCTCCGAACCGCAGCCCGCTGTGCAAACCGGGTTGCGGATGAAGGGAACCTGCAGAAGCGTCATAGCGGGGATTGTGCGCATTTCCGCATGTCCGTTGCCCGGGAATAGGTTTTTCGAACGGCATGCTTCCGGCCCCATCGGGACCGACCCGCGCGCGCGACGGCAGCGAAAAAACCTGCTCGCTGCCATCATGCTGTCGGCCCAGAGCCTTGCGCTCATGCCCTCTCTTTTTCGCCTTGGCCGCGTGCCCGGAACCATCGCGCATGTCGTCCATCCCAACTCCATCGCGGTCTATCAGGTCGGCGACAGAAATGGCTCCCCTGTGGCACCGGGGTCAGGTCAACCGCTGATTCAAAGAGATAGTAGCGCCCGGTATCGACGCCTGCAGACAAGGGCCAGGACGTCAGGCCGACCTGATCCACTGCCTGGACGCAGGCGAGATATCCCCCTGGTGCCAGGATTCGGGTCCAGTGGGGTGCCAGGGGAATAGGAAAATCAAACGGCATGTTTTTGTGCGACCCGGGCCGGGCTCGCCCGCACTGCGTGGTACACCGGGGGGATCTTTCGGGGGGTGTTGGCCTGGCCGAGCGCACACTGGACAGCTTGCAGCCCCGCCGCCTGACCCGAAAGCCGCCTGGACATCGGGTAAACGCTCACGCTTCGTGGCCCCTTACAGGGCGCAACCCGCGTCAGGCGCAGCCCCTGCC
>JBBQIB010000512.1:0-2671 GCA_038324515.1 Burkholderiales bacterium | reverse complement strand
CAGAGCCCGCACGATGCCTATTTCGGCTTGGGCGTGGCCCATGCGCAAGATCGCTTGTGGCAGATGGAGAGCCAGCGCCGCATCGGCGCCGGCCGGCTGGCTGAGGTGTTTGGCGAGTCGGCGCTCGAGACCGATCGCTTCCTGCGCGCTTTGGGTGTACGGCGCGCGGCGCAGCGGCAATGGCAACAATTGCCGGCCCACAGCCAGGCCGTGTTGCAGGCTTATGCCGACGGCGTCAATGCCGTACTGCGCCACGGGCTGAAGGCGCGGCCGCCCGAATTCGTGATCCTGGGCATCGAGCCCGAGCCCTGGGACCCCGTGGACAGCGTGGCCTGGGCCATCATGATGGCCTGGGACCTGGGCGGCAATTGGAGCAACGAACTGCTGCGTCTGCGCCTGTCCTTGCAGATGTCGGTGGACCGCGTCAACACCATGATGCCACCCTACCCGGGTGAGCAGCCGCTGGTCAGCACCGACTACGCCGCGCTGTATCGCGGCCTGGGTTTGGGTGCCTCCAAAACGGCCGAGGCTGATCAAGCCAGTGAAGTCGCACAAGCTGTTGTCGACTGGAGCCGCTTGCTCGACATCGCGCCGCCTTCAGGCGTGGAGGGCGTAGGTTCGAACAACTGGGTGCTGGCGGGCTCGCGCAGTGCCACCGGCAAGCCCCTGATGGCCAATGACCCGCACCTGAAACTCAGCGTGCCAGCGCTGTGGTACCTCGCCCGGCTGCAGGCGCCGGGCTTGCTGGTGGCCGGCGCCACCCTGCCAGGGCTGCCGATCGTCGTGCTGGGACAAAACCAGCATGTGGCCTGGGGCTTCACCAACACCGGCCCCGACGTGCAAGACCTGTACATCGAAGCCGTGAAGACTGATGACCCGACGCAGTACCGCACGCCGCAGGGTTATGCGCCTTTTGAGACAGCCAACGAGATCATCAAAGTCAAAGGCAAGCCCGATGTGCCCATCGTCGTGCGCAGCACGCGCCACGGGCCGGTGATCTCCGACGCCGGCACCGGCGCCGAAGTGCTGGGCGCTGCACCCGGCGCAACGCAAACCCGCTATGTGCTGGCCTTGCGCTGGACGGCGCTGGACGCCGACAACGATGCCACCGGTGTGGGGCTGAGGATGCAGCAGGCCACCTCGGTTGAGAGCTTCCTTGCCGCCACCGACGGCTATGTGGCGCCGATGCAGAGCATGGTGGTGGCAGACACCGAGGGCCGCATCGGACTGGTTGCACCCGGCCGCTTGCCGATTCGGCGCGCCGACAACGACCTCAAGGGCCACGTGCCCGCGCCCGGATGGGACGCACGCTACGACTGGGCGGGCTGGGTACCGAGCCGCGAGACCCCGCGAGAAACCGACCCAGCCCGCGGCTGGATCGCCACCGCCAACCAGCGCATCACCGCGCCCGCTTACCCGCACTACGTGACGAGCGACTGGGCGCTCCCCTACCGGCAACAGCGCATCGAGCAACTCATCAACGCCAAGACCCGGCACAGCTTGCAAGACCTGGCGCAGATGCAGGCCGATGTGCAGAGCCTGGCCGTACCCAGTCTGTTGCCGGCGCTGCTGAAGGCAGACGCCAAGCACCCGCTGGCAGCGCCGGCGCTGGCGCTGCTGCAAGGCTGGGATGGCCAGATGCAGGCCGACAGCCCAAAGCCGCTGATCTTCTGGGCCTGGCAGCGGCAAATTGCCCTGGCAGTGTTCAAGGACGACACGGGCGAGGTGCTGTGGAAGCGCTCGCTGGCCACCCGCAACTTCCAGGAAAGCCTGGAGCAGGTGCTGCAGAACGACGACAGCAGCTGGTGCGACGACCGCAGCACGCCGGTCGTGGAAACATGCGCCGGTCAATCGGCCACGGCTTTGACGCGGGCGCTGGATGAACTGCAGGCCCGCTACGGCAGCGACCCCACCCAGTGGCGTTGGGGCGATGCCCACCAGGCCCGCAGCGAGCACCGGCCCTTCAGCCGCGTCAAGCTGCTGGCGCCGCTGTTTGAGCTGCGCACCGCCGTGGGCGGCGACACCCACACCGTCAACGTCTCACGCGTGGGCCTGAAGCCAGATGCCACCACCGGCGAGCTGTACCTGGACGAGCACGGCCCAAGCCTGCGCGCTTTGTACGACCTGGGCGACCGCACGCAGTCGCGAGTGATGCATTCCACCGGGCAGAGCGGCCTGTTCTTCGCGCCGCAGTACCGCAGTTTCGTGAAGCCTTGGGCGGCGGTGCAGTACGTGCCTTTGTGGGGGCCGGCGGGGACGGGTGATCTGTCAGCGGCGGCGGGCAGTGAAGCGCGGCTGGTGATCAGGCCCGGGCCTTGAAGGTCGGGTAGCGGCCAGCACTGTCTGATGCTGGGGCCGATGCAGAGCATTCGCCTCGGCTGCAACCCCCAGGCCACGCCGACAGTCCCCCGAGCGGCAGGGCTTGCAGCAGTTGCATGCGAACTCCGATCAACCCCACCGGCTGTTCCTGGCAAAAGTCGCCGACGCTATCAGCTGGGTACTGCGACGATGATCATCGGAGAACTGCTCGTGTGCCGCACGAAGTCCACGGGGATGCCGTTCGGGTCGAGCACCGCGAAATGGCGATCGCCCCACGGCTCATCCAAGGGCTCGAACTCAATCGCGATGCCGTTCGCCTTGGCCTTCTCGAAGGCCGCGTCTACGTCATCCA
>JBBQIB010000511.1:0-2683 GCA_038324515.1 Burkholderiales bacterium | reverse complement strand
TGCAACGCAACCTGATCCGCTCGCACAGTGTGGGGGTGGGTGCGCCGCTGGCGGCCTCGGTGGTGCGGCTGATGCTGGCGCTCAAGGCCGCCAGCCTGGCGCGCGGTTACTCGGGCGTGCGGCCGGTGGTCATCGATACGCTGCTGGCCGTGCACAACGCCGGCCTGGTGCCGCATGTGCCCAGCCAGGGTTCGGTGGGTGCCTCGGGCGATCTGGCGCCGCTGTCGCACATGACGCTGGCCTTGATGGGCGAAGGCGAGTTTGTGGTCGATGGCCAGCGCCGTGCGGCCGCAGAGGTGTTGCAGGCGCATCGCATCGCCCCGCTCCAACTGCAGGCCAAAGAAGGCTTGGCGCTGATCAATGGCACACAGACCAGCACGGCTCTGGCGCTGCACGCCCTCTTCAGCTTCGAGCCGGTGCTGGAAGCCGCGCTCGTCATTGGCGCGATGACGGTGGATGCAGCGCGCGGCAGCGACGGGCCTTTTGACCCACGCATCCATGCGCTGCGCGGCCAGCCGGGGCAGATCGATGTGGCGCAGTTCTATCGCGCGTTGCTGGCCGGCAGCGCCATCCGGGCCTCGCACCAGGAAGGTGACGACCGCGTGCAAGACCCTTACTGCCTGCGCTGTCAGCCGCAAGTGGTGGGCGCCTGCCTGGATCAGTTGCGCCACGCTGCTGCCGTTTTGCTGCGCGAAGCCAATGCGGTGACCGACAACCCGCTGGTATTTGCCGCCGACCCCGGCGATCCAAGGAGCACGGATCAGATGGTCTCTGGCGGCAACTTCCACGCCGAGCCGGTGGCCTTGGTGGCAGACGCGATGGCCACAGCCATTGCCGAAGTCGGCGCGATCGCCGAGCGCCGCATCGCCATGCTGATCGACAGCAACGTCTCGCGCCTGCCGCCGTTTCTGACCGCCAACGCCGGCTTGAACAGCGGCTTCATGATTGCGCACGTCACGGCCGCTGCACTGGCCAGCGAGAACAAGAGCCTGGCGCACCCGGCCAGTGTGGACAGCCTGCCCACCAGCGCCAACCAGGAAGACCATGTCTCGATGGCCACCTTTGCAGCGCGCCGGCTGCAGCCGATGATCCAGAACGTGGCCACCATTCTGGGCATCGAATGGCTGGCTGCCGCGCAGGGCATCGACTTTCTGGCGCCGCTGGCCACGTCACCGGCGTTGCTGCAGGCCCATGCCTTGCTGCGCGAGCGCTGCGCCACATTGGAGGAAGATCGTTATCTGGCGCCCGACATCGAAGCCGCGACGCTGGCGGTTTGTCAGGGGCAGTTGTCTGCGGTGCTGCAATCGCTGCCTGCGGAGGCTGCCTTGCCGGTGCTGTGGGCGCAAAGGTGAACGCAGTGGTAACTCTACCGAGGTCAAACTCCGCACTGGCATGCAGAATGCTTATGCAGTCTTGCGCTGCCGCCCGGCACCTACCAATTGACAGCGCAATTCGCCAACGGTGCGCACCAGAGTTACGGGCCCAACGGGTCCCGGACCGTCACGGTGACGGTCAGGTGACTTTTCCTGTTGACTGTTTTTGCTGATTTCCCGGCTGTCCTCATCCCTTTCAAACCCCTATCAGGAGTTGTTCATGAATCGTCATTTCTTGCGTGTCACCTTGGCCATGGCCGTCACATCGCTGTGCAGCTTTGCCGCCCAGGCCCAGACCACTGTCAACGTCGGCATGAGTGGCTGGACCGGCTTTGCGCCGCTGACGCTGGCCAAAGAGGCGGGCCTGTTCAAGAAGCACGGCCTGGATGTAACGATCAGGAAGATCCCGCAAAAAGACCGCCACCTGGCAATCGCCAGCGGCGACATCCAATGCGCCGCCACCACAGTGGAGACCTGGATCGTCTGGAACGCCAACGGCGTGGCCACCACGCAGATCTTCCAGCTCGACAAGAGTTACGGCGCCGACGGCATGGTCGTCAAGGGCAACATCAACAGCATCAAGGATTTGAAAGGCAAGACAGTGGCAGCCAGTGCCCCAGGCACCGCGCCCTATTTCGGCCTGGCCTGGATGCTGGCCAAAAATGGCCTGAGCCTGAAAGACGTCAAGATCGTCAACCTCGAGCCGCAAGCCGCAGCCAACGCCATGATCGCCGGCGCTGCCGGGCTGGATGCTGCGATGACCTACGAGCCCTACCTGAGCGCCGTGCGCGCCAGACCCGAAGCCGGCAAGATCATCGCCACCACGCTGGACTACCCGATGGTGATGGACACCTTTGGCTGCACGCCCAAGTTCCTGGCCGAAAACCCCAAGGCCGCCAAAGGCTTGGCCGACGCCTACTTTGATGCGCTGGACTTGATCAAGGCCGACCCCAAGAAGAGCTTCGAGATCATGGGCGCCGATGTCAAGCAAAGCGGCGAAGCGTTTGAGAAGAGCCAGGCCTTCCTGCGTTGGCAGGATCGCGCCGCCAACCAGGCCTTCTTTGCCGGCCCGCATGCCGAGTTCAGCAAAGAAGCGGCCGACCTGCTGCTGGCCGCCGGCATCATCCGGCAGATGCCTGACTTGAGCAAGCTGGCCGATACGCGCTTCCTGAAGTAAGGCCAGCCGGTGTCTGCACTGCTTGATGCCGGGCTCGGCCCGGCACCTGAAAGCCTGCCTTGCGCCCGCTGACCGCTGTTGCCCCACGCGCCCGTGTGGTGCTGGGCATCAGCTTCTTCGTGCTGTTTGTGGC
>JBBQIB010000510.1:0-2707 GCA_038324515.1 Burkholderiales bacterium | reverse complement strand
GCACGTGACGACCGCTACGGTACCTATGCCAGCGCGCAGTACACCGCCAACCCCATTGCCGGTGCAAAGTTCATCGGGTTCAACGAAAGCAGACACACCTGGGTCGAGCACGACGACGAGGTCCGTGCAGCCATCGTCGAACACCACCCGGTGCGGTCGTGATACCCAATCCCGCCGTTCACGACGGCGAGACACGCTCAGCAGCGTCCCTGCTGACCTTCTTCGCCCTGGCGTTTGCCTGGTCCTGGGCATGCTGGCTACTTGCACGGGCAATCAAGGCGGATGCGCCCGTTGCAGCCACCGTATTATCGTTGGTGGGCGGCTTCGGGCCAAGCCTCGCGGCGGTAGTTGTGATGGCCAACTGCGCTGGTAAGGCAGGCCTGCGCCGCTGGCTGATGAAATGCCTGCGATGGCGCGTCGGCTGGCGCTGGGTCTTGCTGGCCTTCTTGTTCCCGGTTGCCTTCATGAGCCTGGCTGCCGCGGTCCACGTCGCGTTCGGCGGCACCTTGCCAGCTTCACCGGCCGCAGGTCGTTGGGGCATGGCTGCGTTCAACTTCTTGCTCATCTTTTTGGTGGGCGGCCCGCTCGGTGAAGAGTTCGGCTGGCGCGGATACGCCTTGCCCGCCTTGCGAGCGCGGTGGGGATGGCGTGCTGCCAGTTTGATGCTGGGTGTGGTCTGGGCGGTCTGGCATCTGCCGCTGTTCTACAGCGCGGAAACGGTGCAAAGCCATCTGCCGATGGGCTTGTATGCGCTCAGCGCCATCGCCTCATCGGTGCTCTTTGCCTGGTTGTTCAACTGCAGCCGGGGGAGCATCGTTCCGGTGCTGGTGCTGCACACCGCTGTGAATGCCTGGTCCTTGATCATCCCGGTGATGGTGCTGCCAGATGGCAGCAATCTGCGCCCGTTTCAGATCGTCGTCGGCATCCTGGTCCTGACGGCAGTTGCGCTGCTTTTCACCGGTGAGCGATCGCCCGACAAGCTTGTGGCGCCTGCTTAGGGCTTCGCACTGAATCCAGCAGGAGTGACAGCATGTTGCCGTTCACGCGCGAACAACTTCTGGCTGTCTTCGTCGCCTACAACGAGGCGGTGTGGCCCGCTCAAGTGGTGGCGTATCTGCTGGCGCTGTGGATGGTGATCTTCATCATTTGGCCCTTGCAGCAGCGCGGTCGCGTGGTTGCGGCCGGATTGGCTGCAATGTGGCTGTGGACCGGTGTTGCCTGTCAGGGCATGCGCCATTGGACGATCAGCGCCGCAGCCTGGGGCTTTGTAGAGCTGTTCGTGATCCAAGGATTGTTATTCATCGAGGCGGGTGTTGTGCGGGGCGCCTTGCTTTTGGCTCGTGCCAAGGCTGGGCTTGCTGGCTGGTCTAGGCTGGGCGCTGGTGGCGTACGCAGGCATCGTTTTTAGGAGATTGAATGGATGAAATGCGTCAAGGGCAGGCCGTGGGCGAAGACTCTGAACCCGGTTTTAGCCGCTACGCGTTGAGCTGCGGGTTACTTCTGCTGCCCGCCATTGCATGGAACTTGGCGTTCACCAGCAAGCTGATGCCACCGTCTGCAATATCAGAATTCTGGCGGGACATTCCTGGCCCGTTGGCATTCATCGAAAACCTGTTCCGGGTTTTTTATTCGGTCTTCCGTTCGCCATGCCGCTTCGACTGGCGACGACCGCGGAGCGGCGCGCTTTGTTGGTGTTCGTGTTCGGGACCCTTGCCTATTTCGCCAGTTGGTTGGCCTTGATGTACTGTGGCCCCATAGCGCTTGGTCCACAAGTACGCTGGGTTCGCTTGCACCGGCGTACAGGCCAATCTTGTGGCTACCCAGCCTTGCCATGTTGGGCTAGCGGCTCTTCTGGGGCCACTTCTATCGCTGGTGGATATACCTGCTTGTCTGTATCGGGTTACTCTCCGCGCACATCACGCATGCCGCAATCATCACCATCCGGTCGTTATAAAGAAACGTCGATTGGGCGATAGGCTCTTTGACCGGTTCGGTCTGTTGGCAACAGTCAATTTGAGCCGCGCCGCGCTTTGACACGCGCACCGTCTTTCAGCGCCGTGGGCGGGTACACCACCACGCGCTCGCCAGCCTTCAGCCCTTGGGTGACCCAGGCGTTGGTGGCGTTGCGCGCTCGCAGCACCACAGGCACCTGCTTAACTTTTCTTCCGTCCAGCAGAAAAACAGCCATCTCACCGGGCTGGCCACCCGGCCACGGAAACACTGCGCTGACTGGCACTTGCATTGCCTTGTCGGTTTGCAGCACCACTAGGCGGACTTCGACCCGAAAGCCATCGCCCAAATTAGGCCACTGCGCACGCGGGCTGGTGATGTCGATCAGCACGTTGACGCGCTGCTCTTCCACACCCAGCGCCGAGACCTTGGTGATGGCCGACGGTTCGACGCGCCGCACACTCCCCGCCAAGACCCCCGTACCACCCCACTGCTCGATGCGCACGGGCGTGCCTGGCGGCGTTTGCATCGCGTCGGCACTGAGCAGCTGCGCTACCACCTCCAGCCGACCCAGGTCACCCAGCTCCATGACCGGCGTGCCTATGGCCACTGTGGCTTCGCTGGGCTGCAGCACGCGTAGCACCTTGCCTGCCACCGGCGCACGCAGCTCGAAGGCGCGGCCTGATGCTGCGCTGCCTGGTTGGCGGAGTACGTCCAGGGCGGCGCGGACCTGTTCCATGTCGTGCTCGGCCATGTG
>JBBQIB010000509.1:0-2718 GCA_038324515.1 Burkholderiales bacterium | reverse complement strand
TCAGCGCCTACTCGAACATCATTTTGCGCAGCCCGCGCAGCGTGAACAGGTTGCCCGGGTTCTGCGTCTCCTCCAGCACACCCGTCAGGCGGCGCAAAATAGCCGGGCTGCGGCGCGCGCGCCAGATCACCAGATCGGCCAGCCACGGGTGCTGGTTGACCCAGCTCGCGCGCTCGTACAGATCAAACATCGGTTGCAGCTTGCCCAGGCGCGCCGTGTAATCAGCTTGCACCGACGCATCCGATTTGCCGGTCGCCGCAGCGGCACTGACCAAGACCTGCGCCGCCAGCATGCCGGTTTCCATCGCCTTGCCAATGCCTTCGCCACTGAAAGCATAAGTGCTGCCCAAGGCTTCACCCGTGGCAAGCAGGCCAGGGCGCGATGTCAAAGCGCCACGCATCGAGCAGCGCAGAGGCGCGCCTTTGATCTCGCCTTGCAGGCTGCCGTCGCGCATCAGCTCACCGGCGGGCGCGTAGACCTCACAAAAGGCCTCCAGCATGCGCCGCAGGTTGGCTGGCTGCATGCGGCCTTTGCCATCCTTCCTGCGCCGGTGGCTGCCAGTCAGACCGGTGCCAATGTTGAACAGGCCCCCGGGTGCCGGGAAGATCCAGCCATAGCCGCCCTGCAAGCGTGGGTGCCAGACGATGTGCAACTGGCGGATGCGGTCCCGCATGTGGTCGGCCTTGACATAGGCACGCAAAGCCACGCCGCTGGGCGTGTGGCGCTCGCACAGGCCGGCAGCTTGCAGTGCGGCCGGCACCGCGCCCGTGGCCAGTACCACCCAGCGGGCCTGCACAACATGGCTGCGACCGGCGTGACTGTGATCGGTCTGGTGCAAGTCTTTGAATCTGGCACCGACAACGCGCGCACCGTCAATGACAGGGGCCTCGAAGCGCCAGCGGGTCTGGACACGGGCGCCTGCGCGTTTGGCGGCGCGCAACAGCACAGCGTCGAGTTGCATGCGCGGCAACACCGACAAACGGCCTGGCACATCCACCTGGCCACCTCGCGGCCCGACCAGCCTGACATGCTGCACTGGCGTGGCCAGCGAGGCCACTTCTTCCGCCACCCCCAGGTGCTGCAGCACGGCCAGGCTGTCCGGGATCAAGCCGTCGCCACAGACCTTGTCGCGCGGGAAGTCGTGCTGGTCGACGAGCAAAACATCGACCCCCGCTGCAGCGAGCAGATGCGCGCACGCGCTGCCGGCAGGGCCAGCGCCGACGACCAGCACTTCACAGCGAACAGGATCCGTCACCACGTCAGTTTTCTGCGCGGCTGTATCGCTTGACGCTTCAGGTGGCCTTGACCTTCAGCCGCCAGGCGTGCAGCAGTGGCTCGGTGTAGCCGCTGGGTTGCACGGTGCCCTTGAACACCAGATCGCTGGCGGCCTGGAAAGCCGCGCTGCTCTTGAAGTCAGACGCCATCGGGCGGTAAGCCGGGTCGGCCGCATTCTGGCGGTCCACCACCTTGGCCATGCGTTTCAGAGTGTTGCGCACCTGCACCTTGTCCACCACGCCGTGCAGCATCCAGTTGGCCATGTGCTGGCTGCTGATACGCAGCGTGGCGCGGTCTTCCATCAGGCCGACGTTGTGGATGTCTGGCACCTTGCTGCAGCCCACCCCCTGGTCCACCCAGCGCACCACATAGCCCAGGATGCCCTGGGCGTTGTTGTCCAGCTCTTGTTGCTTGTCTGCGGCCGACCAGTCTGCTCTTTTGACGACCGGGATCGTCAGCAGATCGTTCAGCAACTTCTCAGGCTCGGTGGCCGGGTCGCCGTTGCGCAGTGCCTGCTCCAGTTGCCGTTGCACCTTGAACACATCCACCTGGTGGTAGTGCAGGACATGCAAGGTGGCAGCGGTGGGGCTGGGCACCCAGGCGGTGTTGGCGCCAGCCAACGGGTGGCCGATCTTTTGCTGCAGCATCGCGCCCATCAGATCGGGCATCGCCCACATCCCTTTGCCGATTTGCGCCTTGCCACGCAAGCCACAAGCCAAACCCGTCAGCACGTTGTTGCGCTCGTAGGCGGCGATCCAGGCACTGCTTTTCATGTCGCCTTTGCGCAGCATCGGGCCGGCTTGCATGGCCGTGTGCATCTCGTCGCCGGTGCGGTCCAGAAAACCGGTGTTGATGAACGCCACCCGGTCAGCAGCCGCTGCAATGCAGGCCTTGAGGTTGACGCTGGTGCGCCGCTCTTCGTCCATGATGCCCAGCTTGACGGTGGCCGCAGGCAAACCCAGCATCTGCTCGACACGGGCAAAGAGTTCGCAGGCAAAGGCCACTTCATCAGGGCCGTGCATCTTGGGCTTGACGATGTACACGCTGCCTTGGCGGCTGTTGACGATGCCGGCCTTGCCGCGCTTTTTGAGGTCATGCAGCGCGATGGTGGTGGTGACCACGGCGTCCAGGATGCCTTCGGGGATCTCTTGCTGCGCCTCACCCCACAGGATGGCCGGATGGTTCATCAGATGGCCGACGTTGCGCAAGAACAGCAATGAACGCCCGGGCAGGCTGAGCTTGACATTTTTGCCTGTCGCCGCTGAATAGACACGGTCCGGATGCAGACCCCGCGTGAACGTCTTGCCACCTTTGCTGACCTCTTCGGTCAAGGTGCCTTTCAAAATCCCCAGCCAGTTGCCGTAGGCCTGCACTTTGTCGGCCGCGTCCACCACGGCAACAGAGTCTTCCAGGTCCAGGATCGTCGACAGCGCAGCTTCCAGC
>JBBQIB010000508.1:0-2731 GCA_038324515.1 Burkholderiales bacterium | reverse complement strand
CAGGCCCACCCCACTGGCATCAAAGCCACCATCCACCGCCAGCACCTGGCCGTTGACGTAAGCCGCTTCCTTGCTGCACAGATAACCCACTGCGCTGGCAATTTCTTCCACGGTGCCATATCGCTTGAGCGGAATGGCGTCGAAGTAGTCACGGCGAATCGTCTCGTCGTGCACCTTCTTGGCCATCTCGGTCTCGACAGGGCCCGGCGCGACGGCGTTGACGCGGATGCCGGCGTTGCCGTACTCAATCGCCTGCTGCTTGGTCAGGTGGATGAGGGCGCCTTTGCTGGTGCCGTAGGCCACCCGCATCGTGCTGGCGCGCAGGCCAGAGATCGACGCGATGTTGACCACCGCGCCGCCGCCGCCCCGCAGCATGACGGGCGCCACGGCCTGCGTGCACAAGAAAGGGCCATCCAGGTTGGTGCCCATGACATAGCGCCACTCATCAAAACTGGTGTCGCCGATGCGCTTGAACACCGCCACGCCGGCGTTGTTGACCAACGCATCGATGCGGCCAAAATTTTGGTCCACTTGCGCCACCGCTGCCGCCACTTGCTCAGGCTGAGAGACATCGGCGTAGATGGCCAACACCGGCGTGGTTGACTGGGCGAGTGTGGCTTGGGCCAGCGCCTGCTCGGTCTTGCGCAGGGTGTCTGCATCGTTGTCGATCAGCGCCACACGGTAGCCGTGGGCCAAGAACCACTGGCCGATGGCCAAGCCGATGCCGCGGGCACCGCCAGTGACGATGGCCACGGGTGCGAGAGCGGCAGAGACGGCAGAAACTTCAGATGCAGAAGACATGGTGAGGGCGGCGCCATCAACTGGCCACAAGAGTGGAAAGCAGCCCGGATGCTAGCCCGCCTTGTCCTCAAAAAATCAGCGCAAAAGCTCAGCTCAAAAACTCAGCTCAAAAAACTCAACCTCCAGCGAAGGGCAACGAAGAGTGGTGCACGACGATGCGCAGCTTGCCGGCGTCGTCTTTGACGAACTTCCAGGTCTTGTCCACGGTGGTGATCTTGCCGTCTTTGCCTGTGATCATCACATGGCCCATGGTGGTGGCCGAATCACCGGCGATGAACACCGCCGCATTGCCGATCTCGCACTTCG
The DNA here is from genome assembly GCA_038324515.1 of Burkholderiales bacterium. Taxonomy (GTDB): domain Bacteria; phylum Pseudomonadota; class Gammaproteobacteria; order Burkholderiales; family Burkholderiaceae_C; genus Rubrivivax. The sequence goes on along the minus strand of JBBQIB010000508.1, from coordinate 1,624 downwards.
TCCAGCCATTGAGCGCAAAGCCGGTGTCTTTGGCAAAAGCCGGGTCGCCACCCACGAAGTAGGCCAGCGCGCCGGCACGGGTGGTGCGAAAGGTCTGCGGCACCACCGTCAGCGTGGGCTTGAACAGCACGGCACCCATCTGATAACCGTAGGCTGCGTCGATGACTTTCCCAGCCAGCGCTTTGGCGGCTGGCTGGCCACTCTTGGCGTGGGTGCTGCTGATGTCTACCAGTGCTTGGCACCAGCCTTTTTGTGCAGCCAGCACCTCAGCTTCTGTCACCGCCTGGTTGACCACGATGCCCTTGGCATGAGCTGGGGTGGCCAGCAAACCGGTCGCAGCCAACGCAGCGATGGACAGGGCAGTGCGCAACTTGGGGGTCTTCATTTTTCGGCTCCAGATGAAAGGGTGATCAAGATTCGGGTGTGCAGGACGACAACCTGTCGCCCTGAACGCCTCGCTATTGCAAGCCCTGCACCCCAACCTGCGCTGAAGCTGGCATGAGGCCCGCCTGAAGCCTGGATGAACGGCAGATGAACAGCGCTGCCGGCAGCACGCGGCAGCCACAATCGCCCCCATGCTCCGCAGACGCCTGACCTTCGCGCTGGCCGCGCTGGCCGCTGCCGCCGTGCTGGAAGGCTTGGTGGCGCTGTGGGCGCTGGGCGTTGCCGAGCACAAACTGCAACGCGGCCGCGTAGTCAGCGACATCCAGCTGGGCTTTGTCGAGTTGTCAGCCACCAAACAGCGGCTACGCAGCTGGGTGGCGCAGTGGCAACTGCAAGCCGGGGCCGAGACGGCAGAGCGCGACCGTTTGCTGGCGTTGATGGCCAGCACCCTGCAGCGTTTGCAAGAGCTGTCTGTACAAGCCGCCGCGCTGGCTGCGGTCGATACCTCGGACGCCACAGAGCCGATCCACCCACAACGCCAGCAAGCGCTGCAGGTGTTGTCGCGCAGCCTGCAAGAGCTCGAACGCGAATTGCAAAACGTTCAGCCGCTGCAAGCCGGCACCGATGCACGGGCCGCTTGGCTGGCTTTGAACAACAGTTTTGACCTGAGCCAGGGCACCGATCTGCGCGGCCTGCTGACGCAAAGCATTGCCCGCGAAGCCGCTGCCGTGGCCCAGGAGCGCGACGCCGCCAACGCCACCCTGGGCTGGATGCGCGTGCTGTGGCTGACGGTCGCGCTGACTTTGGCGCTGGGCGCGCTGCTGATGGCGGCCTACTTCACACGCGCTTTGCGCCGGCCTCTGGACCGCTTGAGCGCCGGTGCCCAAGCCCTGCAACGCGGCGACCTGAGCCACCGCATTGCCGCCGATGGCGCTGACGAATTTGCCGCTGTGGCCCACAGCGTCAACGCCATGGCCGCAGAGCTGGCCCAGCGCCGCAGCCAAGAAGCGCGCTTGCGCCAAGAACTGGAAGCGCTGGTGCAGGCCCGCACGCTGGAGCTGCAAAGTGCACTGCAAGCCTTGCGTGACGTGGACGCCCGGCGCCGCCAACTGTTTGCCGACATCAGCCATGAGCTGCGCACCCCCACCACCGCCATCCGCGGCGAAGCCGAGATCACGCTGCGTGGACGCGACAAGCCGGTGCAAGAGTACCAAGCTGCGCTGCAACGCATCACCGACAC
>JBBQIB010000507.1:0-2731 GCA_038324515.1 Burkholderiales bacterium | reverse complement strand
TGGTGCTGCCAACCTGTCCGCCGCGAAAGACCTGGCCGGTTTCCCCAACGGTCGCCGTCCCAAAGACGACGTGGTCGACATCGCTCTGGTGGCCATGGTGGGCGGTCTGTGCGTGATCAACGGCGACAACAACGCGCTTGGACTGAACGGCGTGCCCGGTGTGCCCAGCCTGACGTCCGCCTGCAAGCCTTCTAGCGTGCCGCTGGGTGCCAGTTCGGCCAGCATTCACGATGCGGTGGACCAGGCCACGGTGCCCTTTCTCACGCGTTTCCCCTACCTCAACACGCCCAACGCCGGTTCGCGTTAAGCGGTGGCTTTGACAGGAGAAAACACCATGAAAAAGCACACCCTTCCCATGCTGGCGGCGCTGGCGCTGGTCACTGGCCTGCTGAGTGGCTGCGGTGGCAGCAATGACGTTGCTGTGATCGACCCCACGCCGCCGGCGCCAGCCAGCGTGCCAAGCACGATTGGCGACAGCGTCGATGCGCTGATTGCCTTTGTCAAAGGCCTGGTCAACGACGACTCCGCCGAACCGCTGTTGCTGGGCACGGTACAGCCCGCCATCAGCGACACCGCCGAGCCCACCGGTCTCTGACCATGAAGTTCAAGTTCGTCCCCTGGTTGACCGCGGCGCTGCTGGGTGCCGCAACCAGCCTCGCCTGGGGGGCCGCCACGGCGGTGCCCCCAGGCCCCGATAACCAGGTGGTCGACGTGCTGCCGCAGGTCACGACCCTGCGGCCAACACTGCGCACCACCTTGCCTACCACCACTAAAGACCAGCTCCCCAAGCTGGCTCAGGCGGCTCAGCTGGCCCGCGCGGCCATTGAGACTGCCCGGCGCACCGGAGACGCGCGCTATTGGGGGCGTGCCCAGGCCGCCCTGGGCAGCTGGTGGGACCACCCCGATGCGCCCGCCGAGCTGATGGTTTTGCAGGCCACGGTGCAACAGGGCCAGCATGCGTTCGACGCGGCCCAAGCGCGGCTGCGTCAGGCGCTGCAAGCCGATCCAGCCAACCCGCAAGCCTGGCTCACCTTGGCCACCTTGCTGCGGCTGGAAGGCCGCTATCGAGAGGCTGGGGACGCTTGCGAGCGCGTCATCAGCGCAGGCGCCGCGCTTTACGGTCAAGCCTGCCTGACCGAAGTGCGCAGCCTGCAAGGCACTGACGTGGCCGCTGCCTGGCCCGCATTGCTGGCGCAGGCGCCCCAGCCCGGCGTCCAGGCTTGGCTGCTGTCGCTGTGGGGCGAACACCTGGAGCGCCAGGGTCGACCAAACGACGCCCGCCAGCGCTACCAGCAAAGCCTGGCCCTGCAAGCCGACCTCTACACCGCACTGGCCCAGGCCGACCTGCTGCTGCGCCAGCGCAATCCGGGCGAAGCCCTGAGCACCCTGGCCGCCTCGCCCGATACCGATGCGGTGTTGTTGCGCCGCGCCCAGGCGCAGCGCTTGCTGAACCTGCCAGACTGGCAAAACCTGCTCAGCGATGTGCAGGCGCGTCAGCAGGCATTGGAGCGGCGCGGTGAAAACCTGACGCCGCATGCCCGCGAGGCTGCCCTGGCCGCGCTCTGGCTGCAAGACGACCCTGCCTTGGCCCAGCGTTGGGCAGCGCGCAACCTGACCCTGCAACAAGAACCGATCGACTGGTGGCTGGCGCTGGAAAGCGCCCAGCGCGCTGGCGACCGCCCGGCCTTCACCCGCTGGCGTGCGCAAATTGACCAGATCGGCCTGACCGATGCGCGTCTGCCCAAGGTATGGACCCATGCACGCTGAATCTCTGACCCGCCGCGGTTGGCTGTCGCGCGGGCTGGTGTGCCTGATGATCGTCACCGGCCTGTCGTTCCCCCTGGCCGTGCAGGCCCACAAGGGCAGCGACGCTTACCTCACCGTGGCCACCCAGCCCGATGGCCGAGCCGATCTGCGGTTGTCCATCGCGCTGAAAGACCTCGACGTGGTGCTGCCCATCGACACCAACCAGGACGGTCAGGTCACCTGGGGCGAGGTGCGCGCGGCCGCGCCTGCGGTCAGCGAGCACCTGGCACAGGCCATGTCATGGCGCTCCAGCGGCGAGGTGGCAGCAGATTGCGCTGCGCAGTGGCGAGCCGATGGCTTGGAGCGCCGAAGCGACGGCGTTTACTGGATCGCCCGCACCACGCTGGCCTGCGATGCGCCCGCGCTGAACCTGGTTTACCGGCTCATGGCCGAGGTCGATCGCAGCCACCGCCTGCTGGTGTCCGGTGAATGGCGCGGCCAGCCGCTGCTCGCCACCCTGGCGCCAGAAGACAAGCTGGCGCTGGGCAGCGCACAGGCCGATTCGGTGGCACAAAGCCCCGGCGCTACGGTGCTGAACTACTTGGCAACCGGCGCGTTGCACATGCTGGAGGGCTACGACCACATGGCGTTCTTGCTGGCGTTGGTGCTGCCGCTGTACCTGCCTCTGCGCCGCCCGCTTGCCGGTGTGCACGTGCGTCCGGTGGCCAGCGGCAGGCGCTCGTCGGACTGGGGGCGCATGCTCACCACCATCACCGCCTTCACCGTGGGCCACTCGGTCACGCTGGGGCTGGTGGCCTGGGGCTTGCTGAAAGTGAACAGCGATTGGGTGGAGCCCGCCATCGTGATCTCGATCGGAATCTCGGCGTTGCTCAACCTTTACCCGGTGCGCTGGTTGCGCACCGAGGTATTGGCTGGCCTGTTTGGCCTGGTGCATGGCATGGGCTTCGCCGGCCTGCTGCTTGAT
>JBBQIB010000506.1:0-2740 GCA_038324515.1 Burkholderiales bacterium | reverse complement strand
CTCGGCGGTGACCTCGGCGTTGAAATAACCTTCGGTCTCCAGCAACCCGCGCGCCTGGGCGGGGGCCAGATCGACCAGACGTTCGAGCTCGCCGTCATTGAGCTTCTCACCGCGTGCCTGCTGGTTCACGCGGGCCAGGCTGAGGTGGCGGTTGAGCAGTGCATCCAGCGGTGATGGCGCCTGCACTTGCAACTGCAGCACGGGCGAGGCATCTGCCGCAGACTGCGCGGCATTGCCGGAGGCACTGCCTGAGCCGCTGACTGCTGCGCGCTCGGCCTGTGCCTCCTTGTCGCCCCAAATCGTGCTGCAACCCGCCAGGCTCAATGCAACGGCCAGGTACAGCAGACGCAGCCAAGGCGTCAGGCAGGAGTGAAAAGGCGAAAGGGGAACGATGCGACAACCTCCTGCACGTCTGAGTGGGGAACAAGGGGAACGTTCGCGGCTTGCAGTCGCCCCCTGAAACCCGCGCCGAAACCGCAGTCCGCAGGAGCTGCCGTGTTGGCGCGCCAACAGACGGGGGAAGCCGCGACGACGGTCTGGCAATCCACATGCCCGACCGCGCCAGAGCTCAAACTTCCTCTGCGACTCAGCCTCTCAGCCTCTCAGCCCTGGGCCACCTTCAGCACCAGCTTGCCAAAGTTCTGACCCGTGAACAGCTGGTTCAAGGTCTGCGGAAAGACAGCAACGCCCCCTTCAACCACGTCTTCCTTGCTCTTCATCTTGCCCGACTTCAGATGGCCCGCCATCTCGGCCACGGCCTGCGCGTAACGGTCGGCGTAGTCAAAGACCACGATGCCTTCCATGCGCGCTCGGTTGACCAGCAGGCTCAGGTAGTTCTTGGGGCCCTGCACTGCCGTCGTGTTGTTGTATTGGCTGATGGCGCCGCAGATGACGATGCGGGCCTTGCGGTTGATGCGCGTCAGCACGGTGTCGAGAATCTCGCCGCCGACGTTGTCGAAATAGATGTCCACGCCGCCGGGGCAATGCTGCTTCAGGCCGTCTTTGAGCTCACCGGCCTTGTAGTCGATGCAAGCGTCAAAGCCCAGCTCCTTGACGACCCAATCGCATTTGGCTGGGCCACCGGCAATGCCGACCACGCGGCAGCCCTTGATCTTGGCCATCTGACCGACCGTCTGGCCGACCGCGCCAGCCGCGCCGGAGACCACCAGCGTCTCGCCGGCTTTGGGTTGTCCCACCTCCATCAACCCAAAGTACCCGGTCATACCGGGCATGCCCAGCACGTTGAGCCACTGCGTCAGGCTGCCCAGACGCAGATCGATCTTGCTCAGGCCCGTGCGTTTAACCTGCTCTGCGGTCAGCAGGCAATATTCCTGCACGCCCGGGCCGCCGCTGACGTGGTCGCCCACGGCAAATGCAGCATGCCTGGAAGCCACCACCACACCCACGCCACCGGCACGCATCACTTCGCCGATGCCCACCGGCGCGATGTAGCTCTTGCCCTCGTTCATCCAGCCACGCATCGCCGGGTCCAGCGACAAGGCCAGGGTCTTGATCAAAACACCCCCCTCGTCTGGCATCTGCACCGGCTCATCGGTGAATTGCCAATCGCTGGCCTTGGGCATGCCGACAGGGCGGGCAGCCAAGCGGACTTGGTGGTTGACGGTGGTGGTGCCAACTGTGGCGTTGACTGTTGAGTCGGTGGTGGGGATGGTCATGGGAGATATGCCGAGCTGGCTGTTGTGTGAAGGTTTGGCCATGGTACGCGGCCACCAGACGCCGCCCTCCGTCACTCACAACCCCATCGCAGCCATCAGCCTTGCGGCTGTACGGGTTGCGCTGCAGGATGCCGAACTCGCTGCGAATCGCGTCCATTGCGCGGGCTGGCAGATCGAAGTCTGCGTGTTACAGAGCCCGTTCGATCTGAAAGTCTTCGATGCGAGTCAGGTCCTCCAGCGCCTCACCGGTGAGGCCGACCGTGCAGCTCACACCTTGGCTGCGGCGCTGGCTTTGACCGCACCCGTTGCCCGCGCGGGGCGCAGCGCTTGCACATGCTGATTCAGGCGCTTGTCCAGCCGCTTGCTCAGCGCCTTGCATTCAGGCCAGTGCTCTTTTCCTGATACGGCGCGTGTCAGGCGCTCTCTTTGCTTTCACCTTCACGCAACATGGATTCGATTTCGCTGCGCGCAGCGGGCCCGACTCGGACGGGGGGGAGCTGAAAGGTCTTCATTGGCGCAAAGTAGCGCAATGGCTATGCCGCTGCAACCAGTCTGCAGACACCAGCCTGTCGGCTGCTGTCTGTACTACAAAGCCTGCAGCGCCAGCAAATCGGCCTGCCACCGCGCCCGCAGCGCCTGGCGGCGTTGCGGCGCGTCTGCAGGCTTGCTGATCACCAGTTGGTGCGGTGAGCCACGTTTGAGCACCTGCAACTGCAGTGGCGCGGCGGCGTCTTGCACCCGGTCAGCGACATGACTGCGGCGGGCTTCGGCGACGGCCAGCACCAGCGGCTGCGCGGTCGCCGCAGCGGCCCAGGACGCGAGCTGCGTGCAATCCTGGCAAGCGCAAGTCCACTCGATTTCGACCAGCCCTTGGTGTTGCGGGCCTGGATCGGGTGGCGCCAGCGCGGCTTGCAAGGCCGCCCGTACGGCCCGCCGCAGTGGCTGCCCTTGCGCCGCTGAGCCGGGTACGGCAGCCAGCGTCTCGATCAAAGGCCGCAGCCACTTCAATGGGTACCGCGCAGGATGCATCTGCACATGCTCCAGCAGCTGACCCAGTCGGTCAG
>JBBQIB010000505.1:0-2758 GCA_038324515.1 Burkholderiales bacterium | reverse complement strand
TCAGCGGTCTCGATCGGGTGCTCCATCGGAAACAGATGTGTGCCGGCGATCCATTCCAGCCGGTTGTGGCAGATGCGGCGCGTCGCTTCCAGACCCACTTGGTGCACCTCATCCGAGCGGGTGCCGCCGATGAAGGTCACTGGCGCACGCACCGGGTAGGTGCGCAGCAGGCTGCCCAGGTTGTGGGGCAGCGTGTTGTACAGAGTCGTTTCGATCTCGCGCTTGAAGCTCAGGCGCACGGCTTGCTGGCTTTCGCCGATGGCTGGGGCATCAGGATCGGGCTCGGTGCCACTGTGCACGTAGTCGGCCAGCACGCGGGGGTCCCAGCGCGCAAATACGGCTTTGCTGGCCAGGTGTCGCAAGGCCTCGTCCTGGCTCGGCCACTGCCAGCGCCTGCGGCTGGAAATGCGACCGGGTGAGACCCGCTTGGCCAACCCGGTGGCTTTGAAAGCCTGCAAACCATGCGCGCGCCAACCGGCTACCACCGGTGAATCCAGCAGGATCACGCTGCGCACTGCCGTGGGCTGGCGGCTGGCTGCCAGCAGGCTGACATAACCTCCCAACGAATGGCCCACCAGGTGCACCGCCTCGCCAGGCGACTGGCGCTTGATCAGCGCCAGCAACTGGTCACGCAAGCGCGGCCAGTTGTCGGTGACCGGGTAGGCCGGGTCGTGGCCGTACCGAGGTACGAACAGCACCTTGAAACCCAGCGCGCGCCAACGCTCGAACAGCAGCCCATAGGTGCCCGCAGGGAAGCCATTGGCATGGCTGAACACCAGCGTGCCCGGCGAGCCAGGCACGCGCGCAGTGTTGGCCATCAGATGATGCGCTCACCCGGGTGCCTGATCTTGCCCATCGGCTCGTAGCGCTGGCTGTTTGCCATCAGCGGGTAGGTCGGCTGGCTGCCGTCCCACAGCGGGTTCTCGATGCCTTCGAAGACCTCTCGCAGCCGCTGGCCCCAGGTGTCGTGGATCATGCGGAAGTAAGGGTTGTGCTCGTCGATGCAGACCAGCTCGTTCGAGCTGAGCTGGCCTTCGCGGTAGACCAGCAGATCCAGCGGCAAGCCCACACTGAGGTTGCTTTTAAGTGTGCTGTCCATCGACACCAGCGCGCATTTGGCGGCCTGATCGAGTTGCGTGGTGGGGGTCAGCACGCGGTCCAGGATCGGTTTGCCGTACTTGTGTTCGCCGGCCTGGAAGAAGCAGGTCTCACGCGTGGCTTCGATGAAATTGCCGGCGGCGTAGACCAAGAACAAGCGCATGGCCTCGCCCTTGATCTGGCCGCCAAAAATCATCGTGGCGTTGAAGTCCACCCCCGCGGTGCGCAGTGCCGGCCCGTCTTCTTCGTAAACCCGCCGCACGGTGGCACCCAACACGCGCACGGCGTCGAACAGGCTGGCAGCGTTCCAGATCGTGATCGGCTCGCCTCCCGGGTTGTCGAGCTTTTCAACCTGAAGCAGCTCACGCACGCTCTGGCTGATCGACAAGTTGCCGGCTGAGAGCATGACCATGAAGCGCTCACCCGGCTGCTCGTAGATCATCATTTTGCGATAGGTGCTGATGGCGTCGAGGCCCGCGTTGGTGCGCGAGTCAGACAAAAAAACAAGGCCGGCGTTGAGACGGATGCCTACACAGTAAGTCATGCATTGAAGCGCCGGCTGTTGGCCTGGGGCGCGGTTGAAATCACCAGGGTGGCGAGCGTAGCAGGCCGCAGGCCCGGATCAACGGCGCTCTTCGTCCAGCAATGCCTTGAGTGTGTACAAGGCCTGCAGCGCCTCCATCGGGCTCAGACGGTCGGGCTCGATGCGCGCCAGTTCCTGCAAGGCTGCCGGCGTCTCGGTCACCACAGCCGCCGGCGGTGCGGCAAACAGGTCGATCTGCGCGCGCCCCTGCTCGGCCTTGACTTCCAGCGCTTCCAGCGTGGCACGCGCCTGGCGGATCAGCGACGCCGGCATGCCGGCCAGCCGGGCCACCTGCACGCCATAACTGCGGCTGGCCGGGCCGGGTTCGAGCTGGTGCAAGAACACGATGTCGTGCCCACTTTCCACCGCGCCCACATGCAGGTTGATGGCCTGGCTGTGGCGCGCCGGGAACTCGGTCAGCTCGAAGTAGTGGGTGGCAAACAGCGTGAAGCAGCGGTTCTTGTCGTGCAACTGGCTGGCGATAGCCGAAGCCAGGGCCAGGCCGTCGAAAGTGCTGGTGCCGCGGCCCACTTCGTCCATCAGCACCAGGCTGTGTTCGGTGGCGCTGTGCACGATAGCAGCGGCTTCGGTCATCTCCAGCATGAACGTGCTCTGCGCATTGGCCAGATCGTCGGCAGCACCGATGCGGGTGTGGATGGCGTCCAGCGGCCCGAGTCGGCACGCCGTGGCCGGCACATACGAGCCCATCGCGCCCAGCAGGCAGATCAGCGCCACCTGACGCATGAAGGTGCTTTTGCCGCCCATGTTGGGCCCGGTGATCACCAGCATGCGGGTCTTGGCGTCCAGCCGGCAATCGTTGGCGATGAAGCCGCCAGCGCTGGACTTCGTTTGAGTTGCGCTGCTTTGTGCCAGCCGCTGCTCGACCACCGGGTGGCGGCCGGCTTCGATGTCGATGCAGGGGTAGTTGACGAATTCGGGGCGGCACCAGTTCAGCGTGCTGGCGCGCTCAGCCAGCGCGGCCAGCGTGTCGAGGCCGGCCAGCGCGCGGGCCAGCGCCTGCAGCGGCACGAGGTGCGCCTGCAGCGCATCCAGCAGTTGCTCAAACAAGAATTTCTC
>JBBQIB010000504.1:0-2760 GCA_038324515.1 Burkholderiales bacterium | reverse complement strand
CGATACCAAGCCGATACCAAGCCTGCCAAACACCTCGAAGCATCCTGGCGTGAAACGCACTGATCCCCTCTGGCAGCCGCCGATGCGTGAAGGCGTCAGCGCCAGCCGCGTGGTGATGGCGGGTGGACCCTTTGCTTCGCTCCATGAGTTCCTGGCGCTGCGCTTTCCAGCCGTCAAAGACTGGGCTGCCAGGCTGGCGCGCGGCGAGGTGCTGGATGCCAGCGGCCAGCCGCTGTCTGCCGATGCGCCTTGCAAGTCAGGCATGCTGCTGTGGTACTGGCGCAGCCCGCCGCCCGAGCCGCGCGTGCCGTTTGAGATCGAGCTTTTGCATCAAGACGAATGGCTGGTGGTGGTGGACAAGCCCCATTTCTTGCCCGTGACACCGGGCGGCCGCCACTTGCACGAGACCGTGCTGGTGCGGCTCAAACATCAACTGGGCATCGAGACGCTGGCGCCCATGCACCGCCTGGACGCCGACACGGCGGGTGTGCTGGTCTTCACCGTGCAGCCCGCCACCCGCAACGCCTATCAGGCGCTGTTGCGTGATCGGCAGGTGCACAAGGTTTACGAAGCCATCGCTGGCTGGCGCGCAGACTTGTTGTTTCCGTTGACTTGCAGCAGCCGGCTGCTGCAATCGCCAGGCGATCGCTTCATGCAGATGCAGGTGGTGGCAGGCCCGCCCAATGCACAAACCTGGGTCGAGCTGATGGGCCGGGTCGATCGCAGTGAGGCAGACCGGCAAGCTCTGCAGCGCCCGCACGATCCGCACTGCCTGCCACCAGGCCCCTTGGCCCACTACCGCCTGACGCCCAGCACAGGCCAAAAACACCAGTTGCGCGCCCAACTGAGCGCGCTGGGTTTGCCCATCGTCGGTGACCGCATCTATCCGGCTTTGCTGCCTCAGCCAGCACCCGATGCGGTGCCGGACCATGCGCAGCCACTGCAGCTGCTGGCCCGCCAGCTGAGCTTCATCGACCCCATCGATGGCCGGCAGCGCTGCTTCACCAGCAGGCGGCGCTTGTGGTTGGCGCCAGACAGCTGATCACGATCTGGGCCGCCTGGCAAGGCTGGTCGATTTGCCCGATGCAACGCCAGCCATTGGCCTGTCCTCGAAGCAGGGCGAGATCTACATGCTGGATCGTCGCACCGGCCGACCCAGATCCCAAGCCTAACGACGCGCTCCCGTCACCGCATCGAACGCCTGAATCACCCCGGACGGGGCGCTGTTTGATTGTCCATCCAGAACCTGCTGGCCGGTGATGACAGCACCCCGCACGATGACCGGTGGCGCGGTGATCGACACCCGGGCCTGCACCCTGGAGGGTGTCGGGCTTTCGGACGAGTCCGCGTTGACCCTGAAGTGGGGTCAGCCTAGGCGCCCAAGCCGTCGGCGCCATATTGGCGTTCTGGCTTTCAACGGTCCAGGTGGTTCAGGGTGCGCGTCTGGCCATGCCGCGTCTGTGCGCTGACGCACAGATCAGCCCTGTTGCCGGGCCGACCGGTCGAGCGGGTGTGCGCTGTCGTACAGACGAGCTCACGCGAGTCGTGCACTTTGAGTCGGGCAGTCTGAAAGACCGCTCGAGATTGCGTGCTGGTTGTGGTCCCGGCCGCGGAGCGTGTGGCGTGCCGATGTCGCCGCATGCCGCCGGACCACACAAGGAAACAAAGGAAGCAACATGAAGACCAGTCACAGGACCGACACACTCACCCAGGCGAGCCTGGCAGAAATGGTGGCATTCGACGGGTAGCCCTGCCTGTCGCTGTGCCAGCCGACCCATCGACGCCATCCTGACAACCAGCAGGACCCGATCCGGTTCCGCCATCTGGTGCAGGCGCTGGAGTCCTCGCTGCAGCAGCAGCAGACATCCGATGCCGTCAAGGTCCTGCTCGAGCCCTGCGAGGCCCTCCCACAAGACCACGACTTCTGGAACCACAGGCAGGGCGGTCTGGCCGTGCTGGGCGCACCGGGCCTGTTCCGCACACCGCCGCTGTCCCGAATCCCACAGGAGAACCCCATGAAGATCCAACTCAACACCGACGTCCACATCGAAGGCACCGAAGCCCTGGCCGAGCAGGTCAACGCCTCGGTCAAACAGGCGCTGGAGCACTTCCGCGAACACATCACCCGGGTGTAGGTTCATCTGAGCGACGAGAACGGCGGCAAGAGCGGGCAGCGCGACCAGCGGTGCATGCTGGAGGCCCGTCTCGAAGGCCGGCAACCGGTGGCGGTGACCGACCATGCCCCCACGCTGGAGCAGGCAGTGCACGGTGCCGCGCAGAAGCTGGCGCATCTGCTGGACAGCAGGCTCGGACGGCTGCACGATCATCGCGAGAAGACGTCGGGTCTTCCGTTGTCCGGGACCGAACCCGCAAGCCGATGATGGTCTTCGGTTGGCGTCTTGGAGCATTGCAATGAGCGAGACGAACGTGTTCTCGAATCTGTTCGATGCCCTGATCGATTGGCTGGCCCACGGCGTTTCCTGCTTCACCGGTTGGGAGATCGTCGCCTTCACGCTGGCCGCCACGCACATCACGATCGCAGCGGTCACCATCTTCCTGCACCGCGCCCAGGCGCACGGAGCGTTTGGACTCCACGGCATCCCGTCTCATTTCCTCCGTTTCTGGCTCTGGCTGACGACCGGCATCGTGACCAAGGAATGGGTTGCCATCCACCGCAAGCACCACGCCAGGTGCGAGACGCACGACGACCCGCACAGCCCGCAGACGCGCGGTATCAAGACCGTGCTGCTGACCGGCAGC
>JBBQIB010000503.1:0-2765 GCA_038324515.1 Burkholderiales bacterium | reverse complement strand
GCACCCAGAACCGCAGCATTCTGGTGGTCGAAGACGAGCGCGACATCGCCGAGCTGATCGCGTTGCACCTGTCAGAGCTGCCCGCCAGCGTGACCATCGCAAATGATGGGGTGAGCGGTCTGGATTTGGCCATGCAACAGCACTGGGACGCCATCGTGCTCGACCTGCGGCTTCCCGGCCTTAACGGTCTGGACCTGTGCCGGGAACTGCGCAGCAAACTCTCCCCGGTGCCCATCCTGATGCTGACCGCCCGCAGCGGCGAGCTCGACCGGGTGCTGGGGCTGGAACTGGGCGCCGATGACTACCTGACCAAACCGTTCAGCGTCATTGAATTGCGGGCCCGCGTGAAAGCCCTGCTCAGGCGCTCGGCCATCACCACGGCGGCGCAAAACGACGCATCGGCGCAAAAGCCCTCTTCGTTCATCCGTGGCAGCCTGAGGGTGGACCGCCTGCAACGCCGCGCCTGGCTGGCACAAGGCGAAATCGCGCTGGCGCCGCGCGAGTTCGATCTGCTCTGGCACTTCGTTCAGCACCCGGGTCGGGTGTTCACCCGCACCGAACTGCTGGATGAGGTCTGGGGCTACAGCCACGACGGCTACGACCACACCGTCAACAGCCACATCAACCGATTGCGCAGCAAGCTGGGGGACGAGCGGACAGACGCCGGTTTCATCCACACCGTGTGGGGTGTGGGCTACCGGTTCGAGGCCAGCGAATGACGGCCGACCGACCACCCCATGCGCTGCCCGTCTGGCGCCGCTTGCACGTGCGCGCCGCCTTGGTCGCTGCGCCCTTGCTGATGTTGCTGGGCGTCATCATGCTGCTGCTGCTGCAGCACTACAGCGCCCAGAACGCCTTGGAAGCCTCGCAGCGCATGAACCTGGGTTTGGCCCGGTACGTGGCAGAACACCAGGAGCCAGGCTTGCTCAATGCAGGCGGACGGCCAGACCGTTCGCGGGTGGAGGAGCTCTCCATGCACGTCATGAAGATCAATCCTGCGGTGGAGGTGTATTTTCTGGACCCCCAAGGCAGAGTGCAAGCCCATGCGCTGGAGGGGCTCGAAGGACCCAACCCCGTGGGCACCCTGGTGGACCTGCAGCCTGTTCGCCAGCTGCTGGAACCGGTGCCCGGAACCGTCACACGCCTTCCGCTAATGGGAAGCGACCCGATACAGCCGGGTCAGCGGAACACCTTTTCCGTGGCGCCGCTGCGGTCGAGTGCTGGAACGATCGATGGTTATCTCTACATCGTCCTCAATGGCCGCAAGGTGCAGGGCGGAGCGGCCAGCCTGGCGAACTCCCACACCCTGCAGGCCATGGCCATGGCCACGGCGGCGGTCTCGGCACTGGCCGCCCTGGTGCTGTGGATGGCGTGGCGCCACCTGACGCGGCCGCTGCGCCAGCTCACCGACGAACTTTGCGCCTTCAGGGGCGCTGGCAGCACGCCAGTTGACGCCAGCCAGGGCGACGAGATTGGTGTGTTGCGCGGATCGGTCCGGGACATGCAACACCGCATCGCCCAACAATTCCAGCAACTGGATGACAGCGACCGCCAACGGCGCGAACTGGTGAGCAACATCTCACACGACCTGCGCACCCCCCTCTCCAACATCCGGGGCTATGTGGAAACGGTCATGTTGCGCGGCGACAGCCTCGACGCAGACTCCCGCACCAGCCACCTGCGCACTGCGCTGCGCCACGCAGACTTGCTGGGCAAACGCGTGGCCGATCTTTTCGAATTGTCCAAACTCGATGCAGGCCGGGTGGAACCCCAGAGAGAGGTGTTCTGCCTGGCCGAGCTGTTGCAAGATGTGGTGCAAAACTACCGGCTCGCCGCCCAGCAGCGCGGCGTGACCGTGCAACTCTCCACAGGCAACCATGCCAAAGCCAGGGTGCTGGCCGACATCGCCATGATCGAACGCGTCTTGCAAAACTTGATCGACAACGCGCTGCGCCACACCGTATCGGGCGGCTTCGTAAGCATTGCCATCGAGAACCGAGGCGAGTTTATGGAAATCAGTGTCAGCGACACCGGATCAGGCATAAGGAGCGAGCACCTCCCGCACATCTTCGAACGCTACTGGCGCGCCGCTGACGTCGAAGACCACGCTGCCAACACCAGTTCAGGACTTGGCTTGGCCATCGTCAAGCGCATCCTTGACTTGCACGGTAGCGCGGTGCAGGTGCATTCCGAGCTGATGCGTGGCACGCGCTTTCACTTTGCGCTGCGGCGAGCAGCTTGAAGGGCGGCCGAGAAGCTGCCTGCGCCTGCACATGAAAGACGAAGGCACGGCCAGCGTGGAAATCACCAGCATCCTGAAGCGCAACAGCTGCGGCAAAGCGATGGACATCGCCCGCGTGGCGCGCGACATGATGGGCGGCAACGGCATCAGCGACGAATTCGGGGTCGCCCGCCATCTGGTGAACCTCGAAGTCGCCAACACCTACGAATGCACGCACGATGTGCTCGCGCTTGTCCTGGGGTGGGCGATCACCGGGATTGCGGCATTTTCGAACTGAAGCGAATTCCGCTCACCAACGAGAAGGGCTAGGGCTATGTAAGCGACCACGCAGCCGACGTCTTAGGGTCGGAAGTGCCAGATCGCCTTGAGCCCATCCGGTCGTTCGCTGATGGTCCGTGGTCAAAGATGGCCGAGTACCCGGTCTTGAGAGTAAAACGGTCAAACGCAGCGGTGATCGTCGAATGACCGTTGACGGTCGCCGCTGTCGAACAAGTGGTCAACCGCCAGTGACTCAGTTCAGCCT
>JBBQIB010000502.1:0-2765 GCA_038324515.1 Burkholderiales bacterium | reverse complement strand
CAGACTCAAACTGGTGACCACCGCGATCTGCAGCAGGGCCGCGTCATCCACCGCCAGCACGGTGCCAAACAGCATGTGCATCAGGTCGATCTGGCTGCCGCGCATCGACACCAGCAGCACCCCCAGCGCCAGCGCGATCAGGTAGAAGGCCGCAAAGCTGGCGTCTTCGTTTTGCGGTGTCAGGCGGGTGACCAAGGCGGCTGCGCCCGCCACTGCCAGCGCAGCCACAAAGCCGCCCAGGCTCATCGCGGACAAAGACATGCCGGCGATCAGAAAGCCGATCGCGGCACCGGGCAACACCGCGTGTGCCATCGCGTCGCCCATCAGGCTCATGCGGCGCAGCACCAGCAGGCAACCGATCGGGGCACTGCCCAATGCCAGCGCAAAGGTGGCGACGAGCGCCCGGCGCATGAAGGCGAACTCTGCAAACGGCGCCCAAGCCCAAGCCAGGCTCAGGGCAGGTGCCACCGCCGGGTGGCTGGGGTTCACCGCTGCGCTGCGCCGAGTGCGCGGGGTGCGCCAGATGCGCCGAGCACTGCGCCGAGGCAACTTTGGACGAAACCGCGCATGGGATGGTGCGGGCTGGGCCCGCAATTGATTGGCTTCATGCGGCTGCCTTCATGCGGCTGGCGTCATGCGGCTGCCTCGAGCGGTGCAGCGGCCTCGGCGGCCACATCGCACGGCCTTGCACGGTCGTCCCAGGCCTCGGCCATCTGGCGGGCTTTGAACAGATGCTCTGCGCGCAGCACCTCAGCGGTCGGGCCCCAGGCGATGGGTTCGCGGGCCAGCAACAAGGTCTCGTCGAAGTACTGGCGCACCTGATCCAGGTCGTGCAGAACCGCGACGACCGTGCGGGATTCCTGGCGCCACCGCTGCAGCAGCGCCAGCAGATCGGCCGTGGTGCGCGCGTCGATGGCGTTGAAGGGCTCGTCGAGCAGGATCACCGCAGCGTCTTGCAGCAGCACACGGGCAAACAGGGCGCGTTGCACCTGGCCAGCCGACAATTCGCCCAGCCAGCGTTTTTCAAACCCCCCCAAACCCACCGCTTGCAGCGACAGCGCGACCTGGTCGCGGTCGCTGCTGTTCAAGCCACCAAAGCTGCCCAAACGCGCCCACAAGCCTGTGGCCACCAAATCGAGCACCTGCATCGGAAAGCTGCGGTCCAGCCCACTCACCTGCGGCAGGTAGGCCAGCTTCAGTGCCTTGTCGCGGCTGATCTGACCTTCAAAGCGTGTCTGGGCACCACTCAGAGCCGCCAGCAAAGTGCTCTTGCCGGCGCCATTGGGGCCTATCACAGCCGTCAACCGGCCTTTGGCAAACTCGCCGCTGAGATGATGCACCGCAGGGTGGCCGCGGTACGACACCGTGAGATGACGCACAGCGAGTGCAGGGCGTGGCCGATTACCCGCTCGAGCCCCTGACAGAGCGGGCGAAAATACACTCGATGATGAGCCCTCTGCGGGCGAATGCTCCGGCGAGTGTGAGTGCCCACAAACTCCAGCGCGCACCGGCAACTCATCCAAGGCAGCGTCTTTCATGCCAGTGCCCATGCCACAGCCAACCACAGCAGCAGCAGCACCCCGCCTACGCAGGCCAGGCGCGTGAACACGCTGCTGCTCAGCATCCTGGGTCCCCGGGTACTTTGTGGTGCCGGGGAGATGCCATGTTGGCCGCGGCGACTTGGGTTGCTGCGGTGGGCACCGCCGGGCAATCGCTGCAGCGCCCATACAGCGTCAGATCGTGTCCTTGCACGCTGAAACCCGGTGGCGCGAGCCTGGACAAGTCGCCCGGGCAAGCGTGCACATCAAAGACCCGTTGGCAGCCTTGGCACTGGAAGTGGTGGTGGTGATGCTGATTGGCCAACTCGAAGCGCGGGTTCTCACCCGGCAGGTTGACCGCGCACAACTCACCTTCGTCGACCAGTGCCTTGAGGTTGCGGTAGACGGTGGCCAAGCCCAGCGCCGGGACCTCGACCTGCGCCGCAATCAACACCTCTTGCGGCAGCAGCGGGCGCTCGGCCTGCGCGATGGCCCTGCGGATGGCACTGCGTTGGCGGGTGTTACGTTCCATGATGGTGCGGGGCGGATCGGCTGGCAACATTGCGGCAGCACATGCCGAGTGCAAAACGCCAATGATAACGTGTTGTCATTATCTTGACGCGCCTCTTCACCTTCAGACCTCAGCTGTGGCCGCCCATCACAGTGAGCGGGCCTGGGAACCCACGCCGGACATCCCGCCGAGCCGCGCTACTTCAAGCCACTGAGGTACATCGCCAGGGCCTTGATCTCGGTCTCGCTGAGCTTGACGGCCACATCCTGCATCACGGCATTGTCGTTGGTGCGCTCACGCTTGTTGAACAGCTTGAGTTGACGCTCGGTGTATTGGGCATGTTGGCCCGCCAGGCGCGGCAAGCCTGCACTGCCTCGGGCCTGCGCGCCGTGGCAACTGGCACAGGCGGGTACATCGCCGCGCTGGCGTCCCTGATGGAACAACACTGCGCCCATCTCTGCCAGCGCCACATCACTCACATGGTGCAGGTAGACAGGACGGCTGGCAAAGTACTGGCCCAAAGCCAACATATCGGCCTCGCTGAGCTCCCGCACCAAGACTTGCATCGTGCTGCTTTGGCGGCGGCCGCTCTTGTAATCACGCAACTGGCGCGCCACGTACTCAGCGTTTTGGCCAGCCAGACGGGGGAAGACCGGGCTGGAGCCTTCGCCCTCGACGCCGTGGCAGATGAAGCACTGGCCATTGACGATCTCCAG
>JBBQIB010000501.1:0-2768 GCA_038324515.1 Burkholderiales bacterium | reverse complement strand
GTCCTGCGGCGTGCCGCGCAGCGTCTTGATCTCTTCCAGGCACTGCCGGCGGGGGTCATACCCGTCGGCCCGGCCGCGCACCAGCAACGCGCCATATTGGGTCTGCAGCTGGGTCTGTAGGGCGACTTCGGATTGGTAGTCCGACCCGCGGCTCGAAGCCACCAACTGCTGGCCCGTCTGGCCCTCCAGCGCCGTGGCAGAAGGCGTGAAGCGGCGGTCCAGATCGCCCTGCTTGGCGGTGAATTCGCACAGGCTGCGGACTGAGACGGTGAAGGCCCAGTTAGGCGAATCCACTTCGGTCATCTGCAATGCAAACTCAGCCGAACTGACTGGCTGAAGCCAGTGCGCCCAGCCGCGCCGTGATCGCAAAAAACTCCGCCACGGTGTCGTCGATGATCTCTTGCGCGGTCTTCACGCGGTCAATCAGGCCCGCCGACTGCCCGGCCAGTGCGGGGGCGGCTTCCATGTCACCGTCAAAGTACAAGCTCTTGATGCCCTTCAGCGCATCCACCGGCATCAGGCCCTCGGCAAAGTAGGCCTGGGTGCGCTGCGACTTCAGCGCGCGGATGCAGGGCGTGGCCTTTTTGTTGACCACCCAGGTGCCGGTTTCTTGTGCATCGACGATGGCTTGCTTGTAATTCACATGCACCGGGCTTTCTGCAGCGCTGACGAAGCGCGTGCCCATCTGGATGCCTTCGGCGCCCAGCGCAAAGGCTGCGGCCATGCCGCGGCCGTCGCAGATGCCGCCGGCAGCGATCAAGGGCACGTCGGTGCGGGCGCGGATGCCTTGCAGCAGCACCAGGGTCGAGACTTCTTCGGGGTTCTTGAAGCCGCCGCCTTCTGCGCCCTCCACCACCAGGCCGTCGACGCCGGCGTCTACGCACTTCATGGCCAAATCCACGGTCGGCACGGCGTGATAGACGACGATGCCGGCATCGTGCAAAGGCGCGATGAACTTGGCCGGGCTGCCGGCCGAGGTGGTGACGAAGCGCACGCCCGAGTCGCAGACAAAGCGCAGCATCGCGTCGTCTTTCAAGAAGCGGATCGGCAGGTTGACGCCGAAGGGCAAGCCCGTCTCGCGCATCGCCAGAATTTCGGCGATGCAGGCCTCGGTCTCGCCGGAGCTGGTTTCGATGACGCCCAGGCCGCCTGCGCGCGAGACCGCGCTGGCGAGTTGGCGGCGTGCGATCCAGCCCATGGGGGCTTGCAGGATGGGGTAACGGGCGCCGGTGTGGGCCAAAACGCGGTTCGTGCCTCGGTTCATGCCTCGGTTCATGTCAGATCACCGCCTCGATCAGAAAAGGCCCGCGCTGCTGCAATGCAGCGGCCAGCAAGTCGTTGAAACGCTCGGCGCTGTCGGCACGCTCTGCCGCCACACCCATGCCACGCGCCAGCAGCGTCCAGTCCAGCGCCGGGTCCTGGATGTCAAACAGCCGCCGCGCGTTGGCGCCTGGCGCGCCGGCACCGACGCTGGCGTACTCGCCGTGCAGGATGGCGTAACGCCGGTTGGAGAAGATCACCGTCACCACATCCAACCGCTCGCGGGCCTGTGTCCACAGCGCCTGCAACGTGTACATCGCGCTGCCGTCGGCCTGCAGGTTGATGACCTTGCGGCCCGGTGCGGCAATCGCGGCACCGGTGGCCAGCGGGATGCCGATGCCGATGGCGCCACCCGTGATCTGCAAATAGTCGTGCGGCGCGGCGTACCAACTCAAGGGGAAGAATTCGCGGCCCGAGCTGACCATCTCGTCGCAGATCACCGCCTGCCCGGGCATCTGCACCACCACCGATTGCGCCACTGCGGCGGCGGTCAGCGCGCCGCTGGGCAAGGGCAGCGCTTGCTTCTGATCGGCACGCTGCGCCAGCAATGGCAAGTGCGCGTCGGCTGCTGCCCCCACGCGCGCTGCCAGTTCATGCAGCGCTGCCAGCAGGTCCTCGTCGGGGGCGGCAGCGGTGATCACCTCGCAATCGGGCGGCAACATGCTGCTGGGCTTGCCGGGGTAGGCAAAGAAGCCGACCGGCGCCTTGGCGCCGACCAGCACCAGCCGGCGCGTGCCTTTGAGCTTGGCGAGCGCCTGGTCCACCACATAGGGCACACGGTCGATCGCGACGCGCCCCAGGCCACGCTCGACGCGGGCGTTGGCTTGCTGGGTCAACAGCTTGGCGCCGGTGTGGGCGCTGATCCTGGCCGCCAGCTTCAAACCCTCTTCACGCAATGCTGCGCCAGCGATCAGCAACAGTGCGCCGGGTTGTTGCAAGGCTTGCGCGGCGGCAGCCAGTGCGCTGTCTTGCGGCGCAGTCGGCTGCGGTTTGGCCCTGGCCGGCGGCGCTGCGGTGTCGGTGCTGCTCCAGGCATGATCGGCGGGCAGGATCAGCGTCGCAATGCGGCCAGGCGCCGTACGGGCTTGCTGCACGGCTTCAGCCGCCAACTCACCCAGGCTGTCGGGCGAGCTGCTGCGCCCCACCCAGTGCGACATCGGCCACGCCAGGCCTTCGATGTCGCTGGCCAGCGGTGCATCAAAGGCTGCATGCAGCGAGGCGTGGTCGCCGACGATGTTGACCATCGGCGTGAAGGCCCGCCGCGCGTTGTGCAGATTGGCCAGACCGTTGGCCAGGCCGGGGCCGGTGTGCAGCAGTGTGCAAGCCGGCTTGTCGGCCATGCGCGCATAGCCATCGGCCGCACCGGTGACCACACCCTCACTCAAGCCCAGGATGCAGCGCATGCCCGGCTGGCGGTCCAGCGCCGCCACAAAGTGCATCTCAGAGGT
>JBBQIB010000500.1:0-2777 GCA_038324515.1 Burkholderiales bacterium | reverse complement strand
CAGCGGCTTCAGGTCTTCGGCCGTGAGCACGGCGATGACACCGGGCACCTTCAGCGCTTCGCTCTTGTCGATACTCTTGATGCGGGCGTGGGCGTAGGGGCTGCGCACGATGTCCATGTGCAGCATCTCGGGCAGCTTGATGTCGTCGACGTAGTTGCCCTTGCCTTGAATGAAGCGGGCGTCTTCCTTGCGCAGGCGGCTGTCGCCCATGCCCTGCAGGGCCGCCATGCGGTCGAGGGCGTCCTTGTCCGGCGCGTTCATGCAGCCACCTTCTGTTCAGCGTTGATCTTGGCCGCCGCGTACTGCACGGCCTTGACGATGTTCTGATAGCCCGTGCAGCGGCACAGGTTGCCGGCCATGCCCATGCGGATTTCTTCTTCGCTGGGCGCGGGGTTCTCTTGCAACAACCGGTAGGCGCGCATCAGCATGCCCGGAGTGCAAAAGCCGCATTGCAGGCCGTGTTCTTTGTAAAAACCTTCTTGCACCGCATGCAGCACGCCGCCCTGGGCCAGGCCTTCGACGGTCAGCACTTCGCTGCCATCACATTGCACCGCCAGGTGGGTGCAGCTCTTCACGCTCTGGCCATCGATGTCCACCGTACACACGCCGCAGTGGCTGGTTTCGCAACCGATGTGCGCGCCGGTCAGTTGCAGCTCTTCGCGCAGAAAGTGAATCAGCAAAGTACGCGGCTCCACCGCCTTCTCTAGCTTGCGGCCGTTGACCGTGACGGTGATGAGTTTTTTGGGCATCGTTGTCTACTCCAGTGTGTCTGTGTTGGTGTGTTGGTGTGTTGGTGTGTTGGTGTGTGGGCGTGTGTTCGTGCGTACGTGAGGGCGAATACTCAAGCGCAGCGCGCAACAGCAGCAGCGACGGCGCGTTTGACCATCTGGCCAGCCATCGCGGTCTTGTAGGCGATGTCGCCGCGCAGGTCCTCTGCCGGGTCGCACACCGCCATCGCCGCCTTGGCAGCGGCATCCAGGGTCTGGGCGTTGACGGCCTGGCCCATCAGTGCTGCTTCTGCCGCCGGCGCGCGGATGGCCATCGGCGCGACATTGGTCAGCGCAATGCGCACATGGCTGACCTTGCCGCCGCTCATGCGCATCACCACGGCAGCGCCTGCTGTGGCCCAGTCGCCAGTCTTGCGTTTGAGCTTTTCGTATGCCCAACCGGTGCCCGGGGCAAAGGCCGGTACGCGAATGGCGACCAGGATCTCGTCCTCAGCCAACACTGTCATGTAGGTGCCCAGGAAAAAGTCATCGGCCTTGACCGTGCGTTTGCCCTTGGGGCCCTGCAGCTCAAAGCTGGCGTCCAGCGCCAGACTGATGGCCGGGTGGTCGTTGCCAGGGTCGCCGTGCGCGATGTCGCCCCCGATGGTGCCGCGGTTGCGCACCTGCGGGTCGGCGATCAGCTTGGGCGCTTCGGCCAGCAGCGGCACCTTGGCGCGCAGAATCGGACTCAGGATCAGCGCGCTTTCAACCGTCATTGCGCCAATCACCACCTCGGCACCATCTTCGCGCACGCCGCGCAACTCGGGGATGCGATTGATATCGATCAAATGCGAAGGCTGCGCAAACCGCAACTTCATCATCGGCAGCAAGCTGTGGCCGCCAGCCAGCAACTTGGCGTCGGGGCCCAGGCTGCCCAGCAGCGAGATGGCTTCGCCCACCGATTTGGGCGCGTGGTAGTCAAAGGCGGGTGGGATCAAGGCTGTCTCCGGCAGTTGTTTTGAGCAGGACCATTCTTGCGCTTGTGTAAAGGCCTGTCCATGCGTATGGACCTGTAGGTGGGTTGCGCTCAGTTGGGCCCGTCTTGAAAAGACCCGGCCTTCAACAGCCCTCAGCTTGCGATTCAAGTCTGGACATGGGGTTGAGTCGTCGGGTCGTCGGGTCGTATGACGCCTTCGCGAACCGGCCGTTCAGGTCAACACCAGCGCGGCCGCCCCACCTGATGCACGACGTTCTTTGGCCTTTTGACCATCTGTTTAACCATCCTTTTGACCATCACCAGGCAGAGCGGAGGAGAGTTGCCAGCCGCCCAGTGAACCAAAGCGTGATCGGACATCCCTTCCTCAGCACATGAGATGAGGTTGCAAGGCAAACGACAGGGGCTTCCTCCGAGCAAAGGATGCCATCTGGACTGCGCACTTCCAGACTAGGGGCTCCCATCACTTGAACAGGAGAAACCCATGCGATCCCTCTTCGTTTTCAGCAGCGCTTCAGCTCTGCTGCTGCTCAGCACCGGCTGTGCATCCACCTACGGCAATCTGGTCAGCGGCAGCAAGCTGGGTGCACAGGAATACCAACCGGCGGTATATGTGGTTCCGGGCAATGAAGCGATGTACCAGCAGGTGCTGGGCGTGTGTCGGGCAGTGGCTGTGAACCGCCAGGTGACGTCGGCGCAGGAGGCACAGCTCAAGACCCTGACTGGCTCGGTATCCGGACTGACTTCGGGTGCGGCCGCGGGCTGGCAGCTTGGCTCGACGCTGAAGAGCGCTGGGTTGGGAACTTCTATCAACCGCTCCATCGGAGCAGGCGTCGGCATTGGCTTGTTGACTTCGCTGGGATCGTCTCTTTTTAGCGGCACCAGCGACGCAGCCGCTGAAACCAAGATGGCGCTGCTGGGCTGCCTGCGAGCAGCCGAGCCATCACAACAGAAGTACCGCGTGATCGAGTAAATCCAACCCCCCGTGCCGGCTTTGCACAGCGCCGGCCAACAACGCACCTGGGAGTATGAAAGACATGAACCAGATTCAAGACCGCGTGTCCAGCCTTTTCGCC
>JBBQIB010000499.1:0-2778 GCA_038324515.1 Burkholderiales bacterium | reverse complement strand
AACTTTCACAGCGATTTTGGCCGTGGCGGCGCGACTTTTGCTTCTAGACATGCAAATCTGTAAGCAAGGGCAAAAGTGACAAAATCGTTCAAGAATCATGTGGCGGTAGCCATGTTGGGGTTGGCGGCTGGATTTGGTGGTGCGGCGCCTGCGTCGGCGGCCATCGTGACGGGCAATTGGGATCCGGCCTTCGCTGCTGGCCCACTCCAGAACCTGGGCTGGCTGACCACCATCAACTTCTCCGTGCCCGACCAGTGCTTTGCAGGGGCGGGCGGCATCAAGATCAACCTGTTTGGCCAAAGTTGGGGCTGCAATGCCTTGCTGCCGACGCCGAAGATCACGGTACTCAGTGCCGAAGTCGGCCTCTACAGTCTGGCCAGCAACACGATCATCGATGTCTTGACCTTCAATCCGGCCACGTTGCCGCTGCTGCTGGTCAACATTGACCCCAACGATACGTTGAACTTTTTCCTGGCGACACAACCGTCGAGCCTGGTATTGGGCGGCGTGTTGAGTGACCCCGCTTTCCCGGCCTTCACCGCGCTGCTGAGTTCCTATCAGTTCAGGCTGCGCCTGGCCGGGTCATTGCCTCAGCTTGAATACCGGAATGGCACCAGCGGCCCGTACACCATCGCGACCAGCCCAACGCTCGCTGGCCAGGTCATCGAAATGGATGACGACAAGGCCGGCGCCATCGTGCAGACCACCGCCTTGCGGGTGGGCCAGCAAGCGATTCCCGAGCCTGCGTCGGTGGCGCTGGTGTTGCTGGCACTGGTGGCCGGCGGTTTGGCCAGTCGCCGTCGCGCCTGAGGCCGAGGCCCAGACGGATCCCCAGTTCAGGCCGTCGCCTGACTGGGTGACGCTGCAAGCGCCAACCTCACCGCAGCATCGGGGTCGGCCTCCTGCCCTTGCGCCCAGGCCGCGTCAAACGCAGCCGGGTCGCCCAGCGCCGCGTGCAACTGCGCCAATTCCTGGCGCCACCGCTGCTCGGCGCGTTCCGAGCGCTTGACGTTCATCCGGTCCAGCCCGGCGGCCGCGGTGGCGGCCACCGCCACGGCTGCCTCAGCAGCGCCGGTCTGGCTCAACAGCACCGCGTGGTCACGCAGGCACAGCAGCAATTCCAGCCGCGACTCGAAGACCACGAACGCCCTCAGCGCGCGGGTCAGCGCTGTGCGGGCGGCAGTGAGGTCGCCCAACTGCAGCGCCAGCTTGCCCTGCCACCAGTGCGCGCTGGCCTCGCCGTGTTTGTCGCCCGAGGCCTCGCACACCAGCAGTGAACGCACGAAGTGCCGGGCCGCCGTGGCCGCCTGGGCGTCCATCAACGCCAGTTTGCCCAGCACCAGTTCACACTCGGCCTCCACCTCCTGGTGCTTGATCTTGCGGGCCAGCGCTAGCCCGTCGTCCAGGCTGGCACGCGCCGCCGCCATGTCACCCAGATGGGTGCGGAACTGCCCCAGGTGCAGCAGGGCCACGGCCTCGCCAACCTGGTGCTTCGTCTCGCGAAACAGCACCAGTGCCTCCTGCTCGCCGCTCAGCGCGCCCACCGCGTCACCACGGCCAAAGCGCGCCAGCGCCAGTGTCGACAAGGTGGCGGCGATGTCGGCGGGGTTGCCCAGCTGCCGGCGCAGGGCCAGGCAGGTGTCGAGCATCTGCTCGGCCTCGGCGTACTCACTCTGGCTGGCGGCCAAAGCGGCACCGACGTACAGACCGTGGGCCTGGGCCATCGGCGAGGCCTGCACTTCGGGCAAGGCCAGGGCCGCACGCACGGCGTTGCGGCCTTCGGTGGAATAGCCGCGCAGCGTCCAGAAACCCTGCATCGCCACCGCGATCTTCACCGCGATGAACGGGTTCACGCCGCCGGCCAGCGCCAGGGCCAGCGCCGCCCGGGTGTTGTCCAGCTCGGTCTCCATGCGCTTGACCCACAGCGCCTGCTCGGGCCCCTGCAGCCCGTTGTTGGCGCTCTTGGCCAGGGCGAAGTAGTGCTCGCAGTGCCGCGCGGCGATATCCGCCAGGCCGCCGGCCTGCGCCAGCTTTTCACGGGCGTACTCGATGATGGTCTCCAGCATGCGAAAGCGCGGGTCCTCGCCGCTCTCGTCCAGCATCACCAGCGATTTTTCGACCAGCGAGGTCATCAGGTCGAGCACATCCAGGCTGTCGATCGGGCCAGCGCTGCACACCACTTCGGCGGTCTGCAGGTCGAAGCCGCCACGGAAGATCGACAGCCGCTGCAGCACCACCTGCTCGGCCTCGTTGAGCAGGTCGTAGGACCAGTCGACCAGCGCGCGCAAGGTTTGCTGGCGCTCTTGCAGCACGCGGCCGCCACCGGTCAGCAGCTTGTAGCGGTCTTTCAGCCGCAGGTTGATGTCGGCCACCGTCATCGAGCGCACCCGCGCCGCGGCCAGTTCAAGCGCCAGCGGAATGCCTTCCAGCCGGGCCACCAGTTCGGCCACCGCGGGCGCTTCACGCAGATTGAGCTCAAACGACGGCTTGTGCTGCTGCGCCCGTTCGACGAACAGCCGCACCGCCGTCATGGCGGCCAGATGCGCCAGGCTGTCGCCGACCTTGGGCACGGGCAGCGGCAGGATCGGGTAGGCCTGTTCGCCCGGCACCCGCAGGGCCTCGCGGCTGGACGCGATCATGCGCACATTGGGCGCTGCCTTCAGGATCGCGCTGGCCAGCGCGGCGCAGGCCTCGACCACCTGCTCGCAGTTGTCGATCACAAACAGCGCACGCTGCACCTTCAGGTGCGCGCACACGGTTTGCGTCAGTGACCGGCCC
>JBBQIB010000498.1:0-2782 GCA_038324515.1 Burkholderiales bacterium | reverse complement strand
TCGCGCATGTCTTTGCTGGTGCCGGTCTTGACCGCCGCGAAACCGCGCGTGGCCAGGGCGCTGTTGAGGCCAAAGGTGCTGACCCTGGCGTTGTTGTCGGCCAGGATGTCGGTGACCAAGTGGACGGCTGCTGCGGCTGCTACGCGGGGTGGCGCGTTTTTGGCTGGCAACGTGGTGGATGGTGCGGCGCTGGCTGGTGCCGGTTTGGCTGGCATTGTTTTGGCTGACACAGCATTGACGGACAGCTTTGTACTCGCCACAGGCGGAACAAAAGAAAGGTCTGACCACACCCCGCCATTGGCCAGCGTGCGGTAGGCGTTGGCCAATGCCAAGAGCGTGACCTCAGCCCCGCCCAGCGCCAGCGAGTGGCCATAAAAGCCCGCACTTTCAGGCAGCGCCAGCCCGAAGGCGTTGAAGCGCTCGTAAACCGCATCCTGCCCCAGCATCTTGGCCAGCCGAACGGCAGGCACGTTCAGGCTGGCGCCTAAGGCCAAACGCGCACTGACCCAGCCACGAAAACTGCGGTCGTAGTTTTGCGGCAGGTACAAAGCGCCGCCGGTGCTGATTTGCGCGGGCGAATCGTCCAGCAGACTGGCAGGTGTGATCAGCCGCCGCTCAAAGGCCAGCGCGTACACCAGCGGCTTGAGCGTGGAGCCCGGCTGGCGCCTGGCCAGCACGGCATCCACCGCAGGCGCGTCGCTGAGGCTGCCGCTGGAGCCGACCCAGGCCAGCACCTCGCCGCTGCGGTTGTCCAGCACGATGATGGCGCCGTCTTCGACGTTGCGGCCACTCAACTCGGCCAGCTGGTGCCGGAGCGCAGCCAGGGCCACGCGCTGCAAGCCCGCATCCAGCGTGCTGCGCTGCGCTGTGGCGCCATCCCGCTGCAGCACCTGGCGCGCGAAGTGCGGCGCCAGTTGTTCGCCCAGCGGCATGGCGCCGCGCCGGCTCAGCGCCACTTCAACTAGGCCTTCCAATCCCTTGCACCCGCGGTGCTGCAACTGCAGCACGGCACAGGCCCGCTCGGTCACACGGCGCGGCGGTGCGTTGGGCGCACGCACGAGCGCAGCGGCGATGGCTGCTTCTTGCGCATCCAGCCCGCTGGGATGCTTGGCAAACAGCGTTTGCGACATCGCGTTGATGCCTTCCAGCTCGCCCCTGAAAGCGACACTGTTGAGGTAGGCCTCGACGATCTCGCTTTTCTTCCAGCGCGCCTCAAGCTGCAGCGCGGTCAGCGCCTGGTCGATCTTTTGCGGCACGCTGCGGCCCCCTGCGGGGCGCGCCAGATCGGCGTCGATCAGGCCAGCGAGCTGCATCGTCAAGGTCGATGCGCCGCGGGTGCGGGTGTTGAGCGCATTGGCCCATGAGCCCGCCGGGCCGTCCCCAGGGCGAATTCCGGAGTGCGCAGCACGAAGGTACAAAAGTGAACTTTTGGCCACGGCCAGCCAGTCCACACCGCTGTGTTGCCAGAAACGCTGGTCTTCGCTGAGCACCACCGCCTGCAGCAAGGCCGGCGACATGTCCTGCAGCGGCACCCAGGGCAGGCGCCGCACGCTGGGGTCCATGCGCAGGGTCTGGATCGGCGTGCCGTGGCGGTCCAGCAGCAGCAAATCAGACGGGCGGTGTGCGGCGCGCACCTCGGCATAGCTGGGCAGCGCCAGTGCTGGCTGGGCGAAGGCCAGGCAGGCAACAACCCAGGCCAGCGCCCATGCGCCGTGCAGCCGCTGCATCAAGGCGCTACCTCGAGCGGCGTGTTGGGCGTTTCACCAAAACTGTCGGGTGCATACAGCGCCTCAACGCGCGAAGGTGGCAGCAAGAAGCGGCCGGGATTGTTCAGCCGCAGGCTGTACTCCAGCACATGTTTGCCACTGGGCATGAACTCGAAGTAGCTGCGATAGGCCTCGAAGCTGCGCTCTTCAAACGCTGGCCAGGCGCGGCCCTGACGCTGCTCACCGCGCGTGGCAATGACCGAGTCGCGCCCCAGGCCCGAGCCCAGGATGGTGGCGCCTGCAGGCACCGGGTCGTTGACCACCACCCAGCTCATGTCGGCTTGTGCATCGATCTCCAGACGCACCCGCACGATGTCGCCACGCGACCAGTGCTGCGGGTCTTTGCGCTGCACGGCGCTGATGCTGCGCTGCAGGCTGTAGCCGGCGCGGATCGGCGCTTTCAGCTCGACGGCAGCCATGCTTTGCAGCGTCAGCCAAGGTTTGCCTGCACCTTCTTGCCTGACTTCCAGCGTGCCTGCTCCGGCGGGCCAGGGCAGCAGCATTTGCCCACCTGCTGGCGATTGCGCCCAATCGATGCTGCGTGCCACCCCGGCTGTGCTGATCAGCGTGCGTCCCGCCGGTGGGATAGCTTCAAAGCGCTGGGAGAATTTCTGCAGCGCCAGCGAGCCCCACAGGTTGGCCGTGGTGGTGAGCCAAGCGCCCTGCTTCTGGCGGCCCAAGGTGCCGACCACCAAGCGCGGCAGATCGTCGCGCCAGGCCGGCAGCTCCAGCACCGCCAGGATCAGCCGCGCGGCGTTGGCGTCGGGGCTGTCCATCAGCCACCACCAGAAGTCGTCCTGCTCGTTGTTGAAGCTCAAGCGGGTGCCGGTGACGTTGATGCGGGCGCGCAGGATTTGCTGCGCTTCGTCCAGCCGCTGGGTCTGCCCGGGCAAACCCTGCACACGCTGCAAGATCTGCAGCCAGTCGATCACTGCGGCCGTGGGCCATTGCTGCGGCCGCAAGTTGATCGACGTGAGCATCTGCGGCTGCGCGCGGCCATACCTGGACAAGGCCTC
>JBBQIB010000497.1:0-2797 GCA_038324515.1 Burkholderiales bacterium | reverse complement strand
GCGCCCACGGTGCCGCTGTCGCGCCACATCTTCAAGGCGCCCACGCGTTTTTATAAAACCGGCGTGGTCTTCATGGCCTGGATCAACGGCCACCAGGACCACTTTGTGATGGTGGGTGGGCAGCACAGCACCCGCTCGCTGCCGCACCTGGCAGAACTGTTCTGCCTGGCTGACGCTGCAGGGTTGATCGAGCAGCCCGAACTGGCGATGCGCCGCATGAAGACACTGCTGGCGCTGCACGGGGTTGAAAGCTGAAGCCAGCGATGCGTGACTTCTCACAGGACCACCGCTGGCTGTCGATCAACACCGCCACGGTGCGCAAGCAGCGCGGTGTGGACTGGCCGCTGCTGGACATCCTGGATGCCTGTGCCGAGCGCGGCATCCGCGCCGTTGCACCCTGGCGTGACCAGGTGGCTGCTGCGGGTCTGCAGGCCACGGCAGAGCGCGTACGTCAGCATGGGCTGACACTGTCCGGCTACTGCAGAGGCGGCATGTTCACCTATACCGATGCAGCCGGCCGCACCAAGGCGCGCGACGACAACCGCCGCGCACTGGACGAGGCCTGCACGCTCAACGCCGCTTGTCTGGTGCTGGTGGTGGGCGGGTTGCCCGGTGCATTGGCGGGGCAGGCGGCGCACAAGGATCTCGCTGGCGCACGCGAGCAGGTCACCGAAGGCATCGCCGCACTGCTGGACGACGCCCGCCGGCGCCGCATGCCATTGGCCATCGAGCCGCTGCACCCGATGTACGCGGCAGACCGTGCCTGCATCAACACGCTGGAGCAAGCGCTGAACATCTGCGACCTGCTCGACCCCGAAAGAACAAACGCTCTAGGCGTCGCGCTGGACGTGTATCACGTCTGGTGGGACCCGAAACTGCTGGCGATGATCCAGCGTGCAGGCCCACAGCGGCTGCTCGCCTTCCACGTCTGCGACTGGCTCACCCCCACCACCGACCTGCTCGAAGACCGCGGCATGATGGGCGACGGCGTGATCGACCTGCCCGCCATCCGTGCTGCAGTCGAAGCGCAAGGCTTCGCCGGCTACAGCGAGGTCGAGATCTTCTCGGCGCGCAACTGGTGGCAGCGGGATGGAGGCGAGGTGCTGGATACGTGCATCGAGCGGCACCGCAGCTGGGTGTAGACCGCCCGCAGCCAGTGCTTCCGGCTCAGCTGGTTGTGAGACCTGCTTCGAGATGAAGGCGGTGTACTCTTTCATCTCGCTGGCCAGAAATTCACTCAGAGCCACACCGCGTATCGGGGCAGGGTTCAGGCCCTGCGCTTTCAGCGCCTGCTCGACGGCAGGGTCGGCCAGCGCCTTGACGGTTGCGCGCAGGCGGGTAATCTGGTGCGCAACATCGAGTACCAACTGGGCGTGTTCCCGCGATACCCAGCTCAACATGGTGGTGCGACGCGCCTGGACTGAAGGCAGCTTGCCGAAGCATCCGATCTTGCATTGCCCTTCAAGTCTCAGCGACCTGCGATGTGCGGCATCAGCCCGCTTAAAAGGACGGCCGCGAGACGGCTGCCGGCTGGTTCTCGCAATGACCCGGGAAGAATTTCGAGGGCTTGTCTTTCGCGCTGCATCTACACATGATGGACATGTGCATAGCTTCGTCAGGGGTCCACCCATGGCAGCAGTAGAACGAATCGTCGTACAAACGACGCCGCAAGACAAGGAGGCGCTCGTCAGCAAGGCGAAGGCGCTGAATCTGCCGCGTTCTGAGTCGATGCGACGCGCTGCATTCGCCTATCCACGCAGCGAGTCCGATATGGAGCTTGGGTCGCTCACGGACGCAGCCAAGACTGCGTCCGACAACGCGGCAAAAGACATCGACGAAGCAAGTCTTTGTACAGCAGCAGGCGCATGCTCAGGGTTGGATCTTCTTCAACGGGTTCCAGCAGCCCGCACACGGATGAATCATGGCTACATCAACACAATATCGTCCTGCCAGATTCCATGCCGGGCTCGGCGTCCAGCGCGAGTTCGGCTTGCCGATGAACTCGCTCAAGCCGGATCATGTTGCTTGCCCCAGGCCTCGAGCAGGTCCTTGAAGGCTTCGGGGACGATGGTCTGGCGCTGGCTGCGGCTGATCCTCCTGATGAGATCGAGCTGCTTGAGGTCTTCGTTGACGAGGTGCTGGCTCAAGGGCGGTCGCTCCCTGCTCATTCGATACTAGAAGAGCGCCAGCACGTCGGGGGGGGAGGAGGGTACACCGCCGGGGCAGGCTGAAACCCAGCTCGGCCGGGCGCACTGGGGCGACAGCAGGCCCAGTCAACCCACTTCAAGCCTGGTACCCGCTCAAATTCTCGAGTGTTGGCGGTCTCACCAGGGTCACGATTTCAGCGGCGTGTTTTCAACGACGAAGCCTGGCGCCGTGACTTTGGCGGCGAATTCCGGCAGCCTGTCTCGGCAGCCGCTCTCTGCAGCCTGATGCTGACAGCAGCAGTTTTCCGAACAGCCTCTTCGGCGCCCAGTCAACGGCCATCACCTCACATCGACACAATGTCGTATTGAGGAGGCATCGCAGGAAAGTTTTTATAGATCAATAAGTTGCGATGCATTGCATTCTCGTTGCGTGGCTACCCATCTGGCTACCCGTGAAGTGCGGGCTATGGTTGGACGGCATGCGATGGGGTGAGCTGTTCCATCGGTTCCGCCGAGAGGTTGCAACCCCCAGCGTACTGCAACACAGGCGACTCAACGGTTACGCGATCAACCCGCGCAAACCATCCCTGAACTTGCCGAAACTGGGCGACACATTGCGATCCATCACCATTCGGGGACCGATCTTCTCG
>JBBQIB010000496.1:0-2798 GCA_038324515.1 Burkholderiales bacterium | reverse complement strand
CGCCGCTGGGCCTCTTCGGGCGCACTGCCCGCGACCCCCGCTGCGCGAACCACGGCGTGCCGGTGGCGTCCTTCGCCCATCTCAGAGGCCCCTCCCTCGGGGGTGTCCAGCCGGTACTTCACGGCAACGATCGTGGCGACATGCTGGGCAGCAGCGGGGCGCTGAACGTCACGGCAGCAGTGGACAAAGGCAGTCTGTCTGGCAACATGAATCTGACTTTTGATCCCAGCCAGGGCACGATTCGGTCGGGCACCTCTGTATCAGCCACGCTCGAGGGTCTTGGTCCCGCTCTCTGGGGCACAGCGCGCTGATCGTTGAGCCGCCATACGGATTTTCGGACATCAGCCTTGACAGCGAAATCAACATCCACGCCACCATAGGGGGTGGCGAGCAGGCCCGCTTCAAGGAGAACATCCAGAGCAATCTGCTGGGAATATATGACGGCAAGTTCTCTGTCAAAGAGTCGCGCAGCGTCAACAACTTCATGGAAGTCATCGTGCCTTGGGCAAATGGCTTGCCGGTCGACTTCAGCTTCGGCTGTCAAGAGTCCCATACCTTCAAAGTGCGCGGCGTCGACGCAGAGCGGGTTGAGCCGACAGGCAACAATAGCTTCGGCCACACGCTGCAGTCGTTTGCCAATGTCTTTGATGATCAAGGCAACTGGTTGGAAGGCGTGCAGGTAGGGTCTTCCCAAGGCATCTTCTATGACAACTTGACACCAGTGCCCGAGCCCGGCAGCTGGTTGTTGTTCTCAGCCGGGTTGCTGGGCCTGGGGGCGATGTCGCGGCGCCGCGCGCTGCAGCGCACAGCCGAAGTTCAGCGAAGCCCGACGAAAGCCAGCGAAATTTAGGTAGTGCCCGGCCCCAAATTGAGTGGCAGAACCGATGCGCAAACAAAGGTGGGCAGACACGATGAACCCGTGTTCTGCCATGTCAGTGGTTCGAAACGCCCTGAACTTTTTGTCTCAACCGTCGCTGTGGATCAGGCCTGTACTCAACAGCGACCGACCACAGTTGCAGCGCTTCTTCGCGGCCTTGGGACAACACACGCTGGGCCAGCGTTTCCGCTGTGCCTTCAACGGCCTCTGCCCAAAGCGCATCGAGTTACTGATCGATCAGGCGCTGGCGCCCGGCCAGCAGGTGCAAATGTGGGTAGCCACCGAGCGCCGAGGCACAGCGCAGCAGATCGTGGCGCAGGGGGGCTTCATCGTGAACTCTGGCGGCGTACCCGAAGCAGAGTTTGCGCTGGTGGTGGCCGACTCGCATCAGCGCCGCGGCTTCGGCGCGCGACTGTTGCAGGCCATGCGCCAGGGTGCCTGTGCACACGTCTTGTGTGTGCTTCGTGCCACCGTGCGCAGTGACAACCGGGGCATGCGTTCGTTGTTGGGTCTGCGCGAGCAGCGCAGGTCAGCCGGCGCCCGGCAGGGGTCGGCACAAGAGTCGCCACAGCAGTCGCCACAGATCTCGCGACATGGCGAATGCCAGGCCTTGCCAGCGGCCCAGCAGGCGCGTGGCACGGCCTTCGAGGCCGTGCTCGACACAGCGCCAGGTTGGCGCTTCAGGCATCGGCTGCCCATGTTCGCCGCGCTGTGTCAGGCGCGGCAGGACGAGTTGCCGACGCAACCGGCACAGCGGCATTTGCGGGAGGTCACGCCCCGAATGCAGGTGGCTTGAGGAAAAGCGGCTTGAGGAAGAGTGCCGGCCCGCGACGATCCTTGCAGGCCATCTTCTGCAGGCCATCTTTTGCAGGCCGTCCTTTTGCGGTCTGTCTGATTGCAGCTCGATTGCAATGACGGTTCAGAGCCTCGCATCTTCAGAAGCCTGACCATAAAGTAAGGCGATTCAAGGAGCCCACCCCATGACCGTTGCCACCATCACCAGCAAAGGCCAGATCACGATCCCAGCCGAGGTTCGCCGCGCACTGGCGGTGGATGCCGGCGACCGGGTTGAGTTTGTTGCACTCGAGCCAGGGCAGTTCTTGTTTTTGGCGGTCAACCGCTCGGTGACTGATCTCAAGGGCATGTTTGGCAAGCCCCAACGGTCGGTGTCGATCGAGCAGATGAACCATGCCATCGCTGCAAAGGGCGCATCGGCGCGATGATCGGCTTGGACACGAACGTCATCGTTCGCTACATCATGCAAGACGAGCCCAGGTAGGCCGCGAAGGCCACGACGCTGATCGAAGGGCTGTCGGACCAGATGCCGGGTTTTGTGCCACTGGTATCGGTGGTCGAACTGGTCTGGGTGCTGTCAAGCTGCCAACCCGACCGTGCACAGATCACGCAGGCTCTGGATGTGCTGCTGCGGGCCAGACAGCTGCGCGTCGACCAGGCCGAGCATGTTGCGCGCGCGCTGCGGGCCTACGGTGCTGGCACAGCAGACTTTGCGGAATGCCTGATCGAGCGCACGGCGTCAGCCGCCGGTTGCTCAAGGACGATGACCTTTGACGCGGCAGCGGCCCAGTTTGCCGGGATGACTTTGATTCGCTAGCGCCTTCAAACCCTGCCAAACCGGCCCCCACGCCCCTACACTGCGGGCTTCTCTGGTCTTCCCGGGTGGCCGCCCCACCCGCCGTGCAGCTCATGGCCGCTTACCTGATACGCCGCCTGTGGCAAATGATCCCGACGTTGGCCGGGGTCGTGCTGCTGGTGTTTTTCTTGTTCAAGTACTTCGGCGGCGACCCGGCCGAGATTCTGGGCGGCCAAAACGCCAGCACCGAGCAGATCGCCGCCATCCGCCAGCAACTGGGTCTGGACGAGCCGGTCTGGTACCAGTTGTGGCTGTTCGTCAAGCAGATCG
>JBBQIB010000495.1:0-2813 GCA_038324515.1 Burkholderiales bacterium | reverse complement strand
TTTGGCGTTGGTGTGCGGAAAGAGCTTGGGCAACTGCTCGTAAAAAGCCAAGTCCATGCCGATGATGGCGGTGACCGGGGCTTGCCTGACTTTGGCCTGATTGCCGGCGTCCATGCAGGCTGCCAGCTTGTCCCTGGCCTCGGCGCTGCGCACAAAGCAGATGCGCGCCGGGCTGCAGTTGGCCGAGGTCGGCCCCCACTTGAGCAGCTCATACAACTGCTGCAGTTGTGTATCGCTGACCGCTTGCGGCAGGTAAGCGTTGGCGGTGCGGGCGGAGGTGAAAAGCTGGTCGGTCGAAACCATCAGGGCAGAGTCTGGAGTCATGGTTGGGGTGCTGCGGGTCAGAGGGTTGATGAAGATGGTGCGGGGCTGCGGCTGTTGTGGGCACAATTCTCGAATGTTTCAGCCCTCTCAACACGACGTCCGGCGCTTCTTTTGCGCCACCTACGCGCGCGATCGCCAACGCTTGCCGTTGGACCCGATGCAAACGCTGGGGGCACGCTGGATCAGCGAGCACCCCGAATACCATGGCGATCTGATGGATGAGGCCGTTGCACTGCAGGCCGACTATTCGGTCGAGGCGGGCCGCACCAACCCATTCTTGCATCTGTCAATGCACCTGAGCATCGAAGAACAAGTCGCCATCGACCAGCCCAGCGGCATCCGCCAGGCTGTTGATCTGCTGGCAAAGCGGCGCAATTCGATGCATGAAGCGCACCACGAAGTGATGGAGTGCCTGGGCGAAATGATCTGGACCAGCCAGCGCAGTGGTCTGCCGCCCGATGGCCTGGCCTATCTCGAGGCAGTGCGCCGGCGCGCCACACGCTGAGACCGGATCCGGCAGCTGGCCGCTACAGTGCACCTCAAGCCGCCTCAAACCAGTCGTCAGCGATACCGCACAGGGCTCCCCGCCAAAGGCTATGCAGCTTGAGACGCGCTGGAACGTACCCTGCGCAAGGTTTCAGCGTCGGCCCACAACTCATCCAGCCGTTCGAATTCCCCTTCGTTGCGGGGCGCACGGGCGGCAATGCGGTCGTGGCAGCCGGGTGCTGCCAGGTCCATCGCACGCGGTTCGATCTGCATTTTTGAGCGCAGCGAATAAAACACGCTCACTTTGGGCTGGCCCAGGGCATGGGGGTTTTGCTCCAACACCACGGCCAGCCGTTGCGACTCCAGCCTGACCAGCGACCCCGTCGGGTAAATGCCCAGGCTCTGCACCAGCGCGGCCAGCAATCCTGAATCAAACTGGCCCTGCCAACTGGCCATGCGCGCCAACGACTCGGCCGGATCCCAGCCCATCTTGTAGGGACGGTTGGAGGTGACGGCATCGTAGACGTCACACAACGCGCCCATGCGGGCCAGCAACGAGATGCCCTCACCCGCCAACTTGTGCGGATAGCCCTGGCCATCCATGCGCTCGTGGTGGTGCAGCACCACATCCAGGGTCGAAGCCGATGCAGCGCCACCTTCAACCAGCAGCTCATGTCCACGTTCCGGGTGCGTGCGGATGACCTGGGTTTCGGTGTCGGTCAAACGCCCGGGCTTTTGCAGCACGGACTCTGGCATCACCGCCTTGCCGATGTCGTGCATCAGGCCGGCCATGCCAGCTTCTCTGCAGTGCTCTTCATCCATGCCGAGTTGGCGCGCCAGCGACACCATCAAGGCGCACACCGCCACGCTGTGCATGTAGCTGTAGTTGTCACGTGTCTTCAGGCGCGACAGACTGACCAGCGCACCCGCGTTGCGCGACACCGAAGCGGCAATGTCCTGCACCAGCGGCAGACACAACTGGGGGTCCACACTGCGGCCCATGCGCGCCTGACCGAACATGTCGATGACGGCGCTGCGGCCACGCTCGCAGATTGCAGCCGCTTCACGCAGTTCAGCCGACATGGGACGGCTTTGCTCGTTCCTGCGCGGGGGTAGAGCGTCAGCGTCAGCGTCAGCGCTGCCAAGCTTGGGCAGTGCTTGCGCGCCCTGTGTTTCGGCAGCGCCTGAGTTTGCTTCGACTGCTGAGCCCACAGCGGCAGCGGCAGTGGCCACATCAGCGCCTCGACTCGTATCAATCCAGCACTCCTGCACCCCGCAAGACTGCAGCTTGTGCAAGTCAAGAGGGTCTTGCAGCAAGAACCGCGTGCGCCAGAACGGGTGATCCACCCACGAACCTTCCAGCTTGACCAGGTACATGCCCAAGGACAGCCGAGCGACAGCGATCTTCTTCAACGACATCCGAGGCTTGGCTGTGACGGTCATATCCCTGCCATATCGGCCCCAAGCGGGCAGACTTGACACCCCCGGTTGACTAACCCCGCTCAGCGCTCCGTTCAGCGGCCGGCATCAGATTTCGGTCTCGAGCCAGGGGTCGCCTGCCCAGAAACCTGTTGCGCTCGCGCCACCGAAGCCATGTTCACCAACGCACAGACCGCGGGCGCGGCACGGCCTATGGTGCACCGGGTTGACGAGACCCGGGCGGTCTCCACAGCCCAGGAGTGCAGAGATGACAGAACCGAAGCCTGATCGCAGGACGCAGTCGCCTTTTCGCTGGTTGGCGTTGTCAAGCTGGGTCAGCACCGCCGCGTACCCGCAGCAGATGACCCAAGACCAGCGCAGCGTGCACACGCCCGACATCGATCGGGCTGGCCAGGACCGGCCCGAGATCCGCAACTGGAAGTGGGGCGCTGCTGTCACGGGCGCATCACCATGAACACGCGGGCACTGATCGAGACCGCGCAGGCCCTGGTTGCCGGTGGCAAGGGCTTGCTGGCCATGGACGAAAGCAACGGCACCTGCAATCGGCGTTTCGCCAGCGCTGG
>JBBQIB010000494.1:0-2841 GCA_038324515.1 Burkholderiales bacterium | reverse complement strand
CATCGGGGAACGTGCATCCCGGAATGATGCCGTCGAGTAGACCGGGATAGTTGTCGGCAATCTGCAGCACCTGATACGAGCCGCCAGAACAGCCCCAGCCGATCGTGAAGAGCGGCGCGCCGTACGCTTCGATGAAGCGCTCCTTGACCATCATCATGGTCTCGGCCGCTGTCAGGTCGTTGCAGTTGTTGCCGAAGACATTGAGCGACGACGAGGCCAGTGCGTAGCCGCTGCGCAGCAGGAAGTCGTCGGTCACGCCGCCGGTGGTGGCGCCCTGCCGGTACCAGCCGCCGAAGCAACCGCCGCCGAAGGTGTAGACCAGGCGGCCGTTCCAGTGGCTGGGCGGGGCCTGCCATGACGGCGCGGGTTGCGCCAACGGATCGTGCAGCAGCGTGGTCTGGTAGATGGCGCGGTTCACGGTGCCGGTTTCCATGCGCACGATGTAGGGCACCGTCTTGCCCAGCGTGGTGGTGGTCATCGCCAGATTGGCGGGGTACGCAGCAGCACCTGCGGGCCAGGCGACCAAGGTGTTGGCCGTGGTGCGGTAAAGATAGTCCACGCGCGTGGGCACATGGCAGTTGGGATCGGTGGTCGGCCCGAGGTTGCCCAGGCCTGCCGGCAGGTTGAAGCTCTGGGTGGCACAGATGTAGGGCTGCTGATGCGGGCCGCTGAACACCGGGCCCTGCACGGGGTGGTTCTTCAACGTGGCTTCCAGCGTCGGGCGACCCTTGCCCCTGCCGTTGCTGTAAACGCCCAGGGCGTTGTCGCCCACCTTCATTCCGCCGACCAGACCGGTGATCAGGCGCAGTTGATCGTTGCGCACGAAGCTGCCCGTCACGTCGTTGCCGTTGAGCCTGACGGTGACCTGGTGCATGGGCACGTTGACCGGTACGCTGATACGCAGCAGCGCGTCGCCCGCGCTCACGGTGTCAGCACGGCCCGAAAGCACTTCCACCGCGAAGTCCTTGGAAGGGGGTTTGGCGTGGCTGGCGGTGGCAGCCAGACTCAGCCCGAGCAGGGCTGCCGTCGCCGTCAACCAGGCTCTCAGGCCGCTGGATGGCGTTTGATGAAACATGGTGGGTGTCTCCTGGATTCGTTGTTGGGTGCCGGGCGGACTGTCGCCCGGTCGAATTCCAGTAAAGCACCAAGCGCGACCAGTGCGCACCCGGGTCAGCCCGAATGACAACGACCTGCCGTGCTGCTGGCAAGGCAGCCGGCGAGGCCGCCAGGCGGGCCTGCCACATCACCGGCCAGAGCGTCGCGAGACGACATCGCCCGTTCGATTCAAGATCACTCGTCTGGTGCCGGGGGGCAGCGCCAGGATGTCCAGCACCGGCGTGGCCACGTTGCCGCTGATGATCACGCCGCCGCGTTCGATGCGCAGGTTCTGGCCGCAGCGCTGCAGGTGCCGCCCGGGGCGTCGACCTCGCCGTTGATGGCGCGCCGGCCGCCGGGCGTTTTGAACACTTGATTCATAAGCTGTAATAGCTATTTCTTGGAATGGGCGTATGCTTCATGCATGTGGAGCGTTCTCTTCCTCACCTTGCCTGCCCAGCCCAGCGCCGTACGCCTGCGCATCTGGCGTGCGCTGAAGACCCTGGGTTGCGGGTTGCTGCGCGACGGTGTGTACGTCCTGCCTCAGGCTCATGCGGCGCTGTTCGATCCCCTGGCCACCGAAGTGCGGGAGCACGGCGGCCAGGCCAGCGTGCTGGAGCTGTCGGCACGCGACGAGGTCCAGCGTGCCGAGGTGCTGGCACTCTTCGACCGCGCCGAGGCCTACAGCCAGTGGCGTGCCGAGGCGCAGGCACTTGCCGCGGCCCTGCATGCGCTGGAGGAGACCGAGGCGCGCCGGCGCTTGCGCAGCACCGCCGAAGCGCTGCACACGCTTCGCCGCATCGACTACTACCCGGGTGCCGCCGCCGAGCAGGCGCAGGCCGAATTCGAAGCGCTGCGCCAGCTGCTCGATGCGCGTTTCTCGCGCGGTGAGCCGGTGGCTCGGGCGCCGCACGGCATCCCGCGCCTGGACCCACGCAAGTTCCAGGGCAAGCGCTGGGCCACACGTGCGCGGCCCTGGGTCGATCGTCTGGCTTGCGCCTGGCTGATCCGCCGTTTCATCGACACCGAGGCACGCTTCGTCTGGCTGGCCGACCCGGCGGGCGCGACCCCCGCGCCGCGCGGCACGCTGGGTTTCGATTACGACGGTGCACGCTTCACGCACGTCGGATCGCGCGTGAGCTTCGAGGTGCTGGTGGCCAGCTTCGGGCTGGATACCGACCGGCCATTGCAGCGCATTGCGCATGTCGTGCACTTCCTGGACATCGGCGGCATTCCGGTGCCCGAGGCCGCCGGGCTGGAAGCCGTGCTGTCCGGCCTTCGGGAGGTCCATGCCGACGACGATGACCTGACCCTGGCGGCAGCGGCGGTGTTCGATGCGCTGTACGCCGCACCTGGATTGCCCCCATGAGCGCCGCTGCCACGCCGGCCACCGAAACGGCGGCTGTTGCCACGGCCGTGCCCGCCGCGGTGAGCTTTGCCCAAGCCTTCCGCTTCTGGCTCAAGCTGGGCTTCATCAGCTTCGGCGGCCCGGCCGGCCAGATCGCGATCATGCACACCGAGCTCGTCGAGCGGCGGCGCTGGATCAGCGAGCAGCGTTTCCTGCATGCATTGAATTACTGCATGCTGTTGCCCGGCCCCGAGGCGCAGCAGTTGGCCACCTACATCGGCTGGCTGATGCACCGCACCTGGGGCGGCATCGTGGCGGGCGCGTTGTTCGTGCTGCCCTCGCTGTTCATCCTGATCGCGCTGTCGTGGATCTATCTGCGCTTTGGTGACGTGACCCTG
>JBBQIB010000493.1:0-2851 GCA_038324515.1 Burkholderiales bacterium | reverse complement strand
TGGCATCAGCGACTCGCCGGCCTCGGATTCATGGTGGCGCGCGACGATGGTCCGCCGGTGTGCTCGATTGCGGGGCTGGTGCTGTTCGGATATAGCCCGCGACAAAAAGTCCGGTACGCAGGCGTACGCTGGATGTCATTTCCAGGCACCGACATGAACTACCAGGCGCTGGACGACAGCGTCATCGACGGGCCGTTGGTGGCGCTGTGGACGGGTGATCACGGACAGCCGGCTGTTGATCCCGGCCTACTGGAGCGCTTGGTGGATCGCATGCAACCGTTCGTCGTATTGAAGGCCGATCAGCTTCAGGATGGCTTGCGAAGGGCAGCGGGCACTCGGTTTGCACCTGAGGCAGTGCGTGAGGCCCTACTAAACGCCCTCGTCCACCGAGACTGGACTCGCGCGGTCGAGGTGGAAGTCGTGAACTACGCAGACCGGCTGGAAATCACCAGCCCAGGCGCATTGCAGAACTCGATGACAGTTGAAAAGATGCTGGCGGGCCAGCGCTCTGCGCGAAACCCTGTAGTGATGGAGGTGATGCGCGACTACGGCTACGTTGAGCAGCGTGGCATGGGCGTGCGGCGAAAGATCGTGCCGCTGACCCGAGACTTCGCTGGTAGCGACGCGACATTCGAGGCGTCCGACGACTTCGTCCGGGTGGTACTGCCCGCAAAATCCGAATGAAATTAGCTGAACAACTCGCGCGGTCCGTGCGCCTGGCTGCAAACAGCAACTCGCAGACCTCGGCCGCTGCTGCCGCAGTGCTGTGGCCAGACAAGGATGGCCATTGGCAGGCTGCTCTGCCCCAGTTGGCTGCGTACCTGCCGTCACTGTTGGTGTTGGGACCATTCGACCCGAGCCGCAAAGCTGGGTCTGCGATCTGGTTGAAGTGTGCGGTGGCGGGGGTTTTGCCCGATGTCGACCTAGGCGGACAAGTGCCGGTCATCTGCATGCCTGGCGTCAGCCGCGCCGACCTGCGCGCCATCGAAGACTGCCCTCGCGAGTTGCAGCCGTTGGCCGAGCTTCAATACCGAGGCGCTTACTGGAGCCAGGCCAACGCGAAGGACTGGTCGCCGAACGCGTTCTTGACATCGAAGAACGGCGGGCTCGGTCTCGATGTGTCGCAGGATCGAGCGACGCAGGACGCGCTGATCAGGGCGCTTGCGGCTGGGGTTCTCCTGGACCGATCAGTGGAGGACTTGCAGGGCCACCAGATCAATGCCGCTTGGTTGGACTCGCTGCTGGCACCGAACCCGACCCGAGACATTTTGGCTTGGCTGAATGGCCCCGTAGCTGCCCAGGCCCAGTGGAAAGGCGCGCGATGGGACATCTTCGCGGCGCGCTGCCAGAAAGACTTTGGCTTTGATCCAGCCGCCGATGGCCCCGTTACGGCGGCCGAGAAGCTTGCCGCTCGACAAGGCGCTTGGGCGGCCGTGTGGGAGCTGTATTGCGACTCTTTCGCCAGCTTCCCATTTGTCGCGGATCAATTGAGCAAGCTGCAGCCGCCGCAACCCAAGGGTCTGTTTGATGATCCGGACGAGATGGCAGGTTACCCGCGAGCCAATGACGATGCCGAAGTTGCGCTTCGATACAGGCTCAATGTATGCGCCTCAATGCCTGCTGAACAGGCGCGCCAGGCGGTACAACAGGCCGAGGCCGAACATGGCATCAGGCGGGCGTGGTTATGGTCGCGCATGGCGCGCGCCCCGTTGGCCGCTGCGCTTTCTCATCTGGCCGAACTCGCGGCACTTTCCGCGCAGGCGATGGGCGGAACGACGCTGGCGCAACTCG
Organism: Burkholderiales bacterium; assembly: GCA_038324515.1. Lineage (GTDB taxonomy): Bacteria > Pseudomonadota > Gammaproteobacteria > Burkholderiales > Burkholderiaceae_C > Rubrivivax. Next base: position 1,060 of record JBBQIB010000493.1, on the reverse strand, counting down.
CGGCAAAGTATCAGGAGCTTGGGTGGAAGGTGGACCAGGCGGCGATGACGGCGCTCGCCGCCGTGTCAAACAAGGGCGATACGGCTGCGGTGGGCGCGGTACTCAGAGCCGTCTATGTCCCATGGCTGGAAACGTCTGCGCTGCGTTTCCAGGAACTGGTCAAGTCGGAAGGCAGGTTGTCGGCCTCGACACCCAAACCTGGAGATTTCGCCGGCGTGTGCACGGTGTTTGTGGACGGGCTTCGCTACGACGCAGCGATGCAGTTGACGGAACGGCTGAGCAGCTTGGGCAAGGTGAGCGCCAGCGCGCGCTGGACGAGCATGCCATCGGTCACCGCTTCAGGCAAAGCGTGGGCATCTCCCGTCGCTGCCTGGGTGGCGGGCAAGAAGGACGACGAAGACTTTCAGCCCAGTGTTGCCGCTGACGGCAAGCCGCTGTCCGCACACAACTTTCGCAAGCTGCTCGCAGACCGTGGATTCCAGGTGCTCGACAAGCACGAGACCGGTGACCCGACTGGGCAGGCCTGGGTGGAGTGCGGAGACCTGGACCACTTTGGCCACGAGCACGGGCTGCTGCTTGCGAAGGACATGGTCAACCAGCTGTCTCGGATCGTGGAGCGGTTGGGTGAACTGAACGAAGCAGGTTGGACGCGCTTCCGAATCGTCACAGACCACGGATGGCTCTTGGTACCTGGCGGGCTGCCGAAGACGGAGCTGTCGAAGTTTGAAGCAGCCACACGCTGGGGTCGTTGCGCTGTCTTGAAGGACAGCTCTCACGGAACCCCCCTGACCTTCGGCTGGGACTGGTGTCAGGACGTGCAGATAGCCTACGCGCCGGGGATCAGCAGCTTCATTGCGGGAGCAGAGTACGCCCATGGCGGCCTTACGCTTCAGGAGTGTTTGGTGCCAGTCCTCGACGTGGTGGCAGCCGCCGCGCCGGCGGCCTCGGTGAAGGCTGACATCGTCAAGATCGCCTGGACCGGTCTTCGCTGCAAGGTTGAGGTGGCTTCCGATGTCGCTGGCTTGAGGATTGACATCCGCACCAAGGCTGCCCTGGCCGA
>JBBQIB010000492.1:0-2852 GCA_038324515.1 Burkholderiales bacterium | reverse complement strand
GCAGCCCGGTGGCCATGGCCATGAAGACGACACCGCTTTGGTCGATGTGCCGATAGGGCAGCACCAGCAAGTCGGCGCCGTGAAAGTAGTGCAGCACATCGTCCTCGGGCACGAAGCCATCGAACCAGAACGCGCTGCCACGGGCAACCATCGGCTGCAGCAGCGTCTGCAATTGCCCATGCAGCTGTTTGTCTTTGCAGCGGCCGGCCACCACCAGAACGGCACCGATATCGGCCGGCAGCAGGGCCATGGCCTGCACCAAAAGATCGACCCCCTTGTACGGTGCCAAGTTGCCGAAAAACAGCACGACCGGCCGGTCGGCCGCCAGCCCGCAGCGGCGGCGCAGCCATTGCGCGTCGCCCTGCGATGGCGGCGCCACGCGGTCGATGCCGTGCTCCACGACGACGACGCGTCCGGCAGACACGCCGAAGCGGCCTATCAGGTCGTCGCGCATGCGCGGCGTGTGCACCATCAGCAGGTGCGGCACGCGGTAGATCAGGCGGTACATGCGCCTGTTGAAGGCATTGTGGGCATCGTGCGGCAGCAGGTTGTGCACGGTCAAGACGAAGCACCGCGAGAGCAGCCTCAGTGCCATGGCTTCCCACAGCGCGAAGAAGGGGCGGCGCATCGTGAAAAGGCCGATCAGGTGCAGCGCCTGCGGCCGTTCACGCAGCAGCAGCGCACCGAGTTGCCACCAGTAGCGGGCCATGTTCGACGCCTTCGCGCCGAAGCTGCGGCGCGGATCGGTCGCGCCTCTCAGATTGGTCACCCGCACCGCAGGGTGCAGGCGGTCGCGCAGCGCCACGTCGCCGCAGACCAGCACGGTGCGAACGCCGTTGGCGGCCACTCCGTTGGCATAGCCCGCTTCGTACTCCGACTGAAAGCCGTTGGATACCAGCACAACGGTGTCAACCGTCTGGCGCGCGTCAGCCGACATAGCCGCGCGCCTTGCGCCAGCGGCGACGAAGCCGCCCCACCTGCAGCCCGAGGGTCAAGGTCGCTGGGCTGATGTACTGCAGGCGAAGCGCATGGCGCTCACGCAGCAATGCCGGCAAGTCGGCCCGGTGCGCGCCGCCGGTCAGGAAGCGGGCGATCACGCGCGGCAGGTAGCGCGTGCCAGTGCCGGCGCGGAAGACACGCAGGAACCAGTCGTAGTCGGCACTGGTCCGGAATGCCAGATTGAAAGTACCGTGGCGTTCGAAGAGCGCACGGCGCGCAAACGTGGCCTGGTGGTTGAGGCTCTCGAAGATCAGCGTTGAACCGCTCACATGCTTGAAGCGGCGCAATTGTTCGCCTTCGGGCCCGATATACACCATGTCGCCGAACACCAGTTCGGCACCCGGGTCGTGCGCCTGAGCCGCTGCCACGTCGGCCAGCACGCCGCTGTCGGCAAAGGTGTCGCCCGCATTCAGGAAGTAGATCCAGTCACCGCGTGCCAGGCTCACCGCCTTGTTCATGGCGTCGTAGATGCCCTGGTCAGGTTCTGAGCGCACGCGCACTGAAGGCACAGCCAAGGCAGCCACCACCTGCAACGTGGCGTCAGTGGACGCGCCGTCGACAACCAGCCATTCGTAATCTCCGCAGGTCTGGCCGCGCAGCGACAACCCGCTGGGCCCGATAAGCGCCTGCGCGTTGCGACAAACCGTGATGACGGAAAAGCGCGGCCTGGTCATCCTGACGGCGCCAGGTCAGACGCGCGGGGGGCAGTGGCAAGCGGCGGCTTGGCGGTAGCCGGCGCTCGGGAGCCGGGCATGCGGGCGCGTGCAGGCATGCAGCCGACAGACAGCGCCAGCAGGAACATCAGCAACAAGAATTCGCTCTGCATCGCCGTGCCCACTTGCAAGGGCACCTCTGTGATGCCGCGCACCACCAGGAACAGCCCCAGTGCCAGCGTCACGCCACCCGATGCAACGCGGGTACGCCAGCCCTGGTGCAGCAGCGCACCAAGAAACAGGACCAGCGCCGTCAGCCCCAGGAAGCCTGCGGCGCCGAGCGTCTGGAGATACTGGTTGTGGGCATGGGTGACGAAAAACATGCCGGTCTTCAGCCGGAACTCGACACCCCAAAGTCCGGGCCCGTAGCCAAAGATCGGGTTCTGTTGCACCGCATTGAGGGTTTCGTTCCAGATCGGCGTGCGGCCCGAAAACGAGAGCACCCGCTGGCTGGAGCCAACCTGGGTCAGGCGGTCGATGACGCGTGGCTCCACCAGCACCGCCACCAGCAAGGCTATCCCCACCAACGAAGCGACCAGGATCGTCCAAGTGATCTGCGACTGGGCCGATGCGCGCGCGCCCGATGCGCCCAGGGCACGCATTCCCACAGCGACGCGGTTGAAGTGCAGGACGACCATGAACAAGACGACGAGGGGAATGGAAGTTTTTGACTGCGTCAGCAGCAGGCACACCCAGGCCACCGCCCAGGCCAGGCCGGTCAACCAGCGGCGCTTGAACGGCCGCAGGAAGATGCAGCACATCAACATGAAGCACAGAGGCGCCAACGTATTGGGATGGGTAGCAAAACCGTAAAAGCGCAACCTGGCGCCCGGAATCATGCTGTTACGGTAGGTTGTCTCGGCCACCATGGGCAGCTTGACCGCCAAGAAGGCCAGCGACACCAGCAGAAAGATCAGCGTCACTCCCCTGACGACGCGCAGCATCTGCTCCAGGTTGTTCTGCGCATAGGCAAAGACCGCCAGCGTGAAGATGGGCGCGTACAGCAACTGGTGGCTGAGCCGCGACTGTGTGCCGAAGAAATTGCAAACGATATTGACGACCACAAAGTAGGTCAGAAACGCGCCCAGCAGGGTGAGACCACGCGCGCGCCTGAACTCAAGCGTGACGATGAAACGCAGG